>JAEWSZ010000115.1 GCA_023397905.1 Bacillota bacterium
TTTTAATTTCTGACATATTGGAGGATAATAACGCATATTACGCACTCTCACAGTGCAATGGACTTATTATGACAGGTCCCACCGGTACAAATGTGAATGATGTGGCTGTTGCGCTGATCATTCCTCATGCTGCTGGGATCGAATAACTTTTGACCGCAGAGAATATTGAAATTATCTTCAATATTCTTTGTAAGTAGATTATATCCATATTTACATCTTCAATATAGAGATACTTGAATTATTTTTTAAGTATCTCTGCTTTTTTATGTGCGGCCAGTCTGAGTGAATCTGCGAAAGGCTTGATATGTTATCATATCAAGCTTTTTATGTTTATCATAATATTTAGCAATATGATAGTGTTATAATTTACAAAAATAGGTTAAATAAACTATTAAATCATGTAAAAAACAT
The DNA here is from genome assembly GCA_023397905.1 of Bacillota bacterium. GTDB lineage: Bacteria > Bacillota > Clostridia > Acetivibrionales > DSM-1351 > Ruminiclostridium. The sequence continues at coordinate 412 of JAEWSZ010000115.1, forward strand.
CTAAATACAACTTGTTCATAAAAAGCAAATCCAATAGAACATGAAACTATAATATGAAAATTTATTGCAAATTGACGGATGGTTAAGCGGCTGATAAGATGGCAATGTTCAAAACAACATATTTTAAATTAGGGAAACAGAAAGGAGAGGGCTTAAAATGAGTAAGGATTTAAGTAACAGGACACTGGGAATTATACATGCGTCTATAATTACGACAAAAGCTGTACAAAAATATATTGATGAAATCATACCTGAGGTCAAGATTATGCACGTAGTTGATGATACTATTCAAAGGGATAATATAGCTGCAGGCGTTGGAGTAATTCCTAAAGCAAATTATTATAAATTCGCGCAATATGCCCATAATTTAGAAGAGGCAAAGGTTGATCTGATTATGCTGGCATGTTCAACGTTCAATTTTGCGGCAGAATTGGGAAGGCCTTTGGTAAATACTCCGATTGCTCAAATAGACAGGCCCATGATGGAATTGGCCGTCAGGACAGGGAAACGCATAGGCTTGTTAGCCACGCTTCCGACCACCGTTCCTTCTTCCGAAAGACTTTTAAGAATTGCTGCGGCTGAAGCAAATAAGGACATAGAAATCACAACTGTTTTATGCAGTGAAGCCTTTCAGGAACTTGAAAAAGGAAACGTTGACCTGCATAATGAGCTCTTAATTAAGGAAATTGATCAACTTTCAGATAAGGTAGATGTTATAGTCATGGCGCAGCTTTCCATGTCAGCTTTAGCACCCGTTTTAAAAGATACCAGGGTTCCCGTATATAACAGTGGATTTACCGGGTTTACAAGGGTAAGAGAAATTTTGGAAGCTATGGATTAAAAAAGTCATGGAGAAAGAAGGAATTTATTTGAAAATAGCAATTGGTTCTGATAAAGCTGGATTTTGCCTGAAGGAAAACGTTAAAAAGTATTTGGAGTCACAGGGTCATGAAACTGTAGATGTTGGAATGGTTGATAAAGATGTTCCGGTCCCGTATTATGTTGGTGCACATAATGCGGCAGAGCTGGTACGGAAAAAAGAGGCGGAAAGAGGCATTCTGATTTGTGGTACCGGTGCGGGCATGTGCATCACTGCCAATAAGCATCAGGGCGTATTCGCAGTAGTATGTGAAAGCCCATATTCAGCAAAACTGTGCAGAATCATTAATGATGCCAATGTCCTGACCTTTGGTTACCGGACTGTTCCGGAGGAAATGGCATATGAAATATGTGATGCATTTATTCATACAAAGTTTATTGAAGGTATGCCGGAAGAACGTGCCGACCACCTGGCAAAACAGCAAAAGGAATATCTGAAGCTGGAAAAAAATATGTTTCAATATTTATAAATAAATGGAGGCAATAAAATGGCATATTCAATAGAACAGTTGGAGCAAATCGCGAAAAAGATCAGGGCTGATATTGTTAAAATGATAGGTCCTGAAAAAACCGGACATATCGGCGGTTCATGCTCTATTGCAGATGTGGTGGCAGTACTTTATTTTCATAAAATGAAACATGATCCCAAGAACCCCAAAAAGGCTGACCGGGATAGATTTTTGCTGAGTAAAGGGCATTCGGCTCTGGTACAGTATGCAGCACTTGCTGAAGCGGGCTATTTTCCAAAAGAGGAATTGAGTAAACTTAAGAAGTTAGGGTCCATATTGCAGGGGCATCCGGATATGAATAAAGTCCCTGGAGTTGAAGCGAATACGGGTTCTCTGGGGCAGGGGCTTTCCATTGCATCGGGGATGGCGGCTGCCGGTAAGCTGGACAAGTTGAATTACAAGGTTTACTGTGTGCTGGGAGACGGAGAATTGGCCGAAGGTCAAATATGGGAAGCCGCATTGGCGGCGTCTGTTTATAAACTGGATAACCTGATTGCAATCCTTGATAAAAATTGCCTGCAGGCAACGGGGTGTGTAGCTGAAAGGTTTAATACCAATCCTCTGGATGAAAAGTGGGAAGCCTTTGGCTGGAAGGTGATTGAATGCAATGGACATAATATGAAAGACCTGATAGACGCTTTTGATGAAGCGGATAAGGTAAAAGGCAGGCCCATTTTGATTTTAGCTAATACGGTAAAGGGTAAGGGAATATCCTTTGCAGAAAATGTTGTAGCCTTTCATAACGGATCTATGACTAATGAACAATATGAATTGGCGCTGAAAGAATTAGGAGAGGAAAGGAGGGCTTAAGTATGAGTATGGAGAATTGCAGGACAGCCTATGGAGAAGCGCTTGTAGAATTAGGCGGTGAAGATGAAAGAATTGTTGTCCTTGAAGCTGATTTGGGAAAATCGACAATGAGTTATTTATTTCAGGAAAAATTCCCCCACAGATATTTTGAAATGGGTATATCGGAGCAAAATATGACATCCTTTGCAGCGGGACTGGCAACAGCAGGCAAGGTGGCCTTTACAAACTCTTTTGCAGTTTTTTCTGCAGGCCGTTCCTATGACCAGATCAGACAGGGGATATGTACGGCAAATCTGAATGTTAAGATAAATGGCTCCAGCTCCGGACTGTCTGATTTTGGAGACGGAGCTACGCATCAGGCTGTAGAGGATATTGCAATTATGAGAGCAATACCCCGGATGACCGTACTTGTTCCCATGGATGGTGCGGAAACAAGAAAAATTGTAAAGGCAGCTGCAAAGCATGATGGACCTGTTTATATCCGCATTTCCAGAAATCCTGTGGAAAATTTTTATCCGGAGGACAGGGAGTATATCATCGGGCAGCCTTATGTGGTAAGAGAGGGAACTGACATAGTGGTATTTGCATGCGGCATCATGGTCTCGAAAGCTATGCTTGCGGCCCAAGAGCTTCAGAAGGAAGGTATATCGGTACGGGTTGTAAATGTGAGTTCATTAAAGCCGATTGATGAGGAAGCAATTAAGAAATTGGCAAAAGGAGTCAAAGGAATTATTACCGCAGAAGAGCATTCGGTTATAGGCGGGTTGACAAGTGTAATTACTTATATTCTCAGAGGCAGCGGCTGTCCTGTTGAAGCCGTGGCGATTATGGATTCGTTCGGACAGTCGGCCCAGAGCCATGATGAGCTGCTTAAGCACTATGGGCTTACAGAGAAAGAAATCATAGCTTTTGCTAAGAAAATATTAAATTAACAGGAGAAATTTTTATGAATAAAAAAATTGGATTTATAGGTCTTGGCATTATGGGAAAGCCCATGTCAAAAAACCTTTTAAAGGCGGGATACCCATTAGTAGTATATGATTTTAACAAAGAAGCAATGAAGGAACTCCAGGCATTGGGAGCGGAAATTGCCGTATCGGGTAAAGACGTTGCCGAAAAATGTACAATCATTATCACCATGCTGCCGAATTCACCTCATGTAAAAGAAGCGGTGCTTGGCGCAGAAGGTATTATTGAAGGTGCAGGGCAGGGAACAATTATAATAGATATGAGTTCTATTGATCCTATGGTGTCAAAGGAGCTATATACCAGGTTAAAGGAAAAAGACATAGAGCTGCTTGATGCGCCTGTAAGCGGAGGAGAGCCTAAAGCAATAGACGGCACTTTGTCAATTATGGTTGGGGGTACGGATAAAACATATGAACAGGTAAAAGATATACTCCTTGCGATGGGTGCTTCGGCAGTGCATGTGGGAGCTATCGGAAGCGGCAATGTAACAAAGCTTGCCAACCAGATTATCGTAGCGCTTAATATTGCAGCTATGTCAGAGGCGATGGTGCTGGCAACTAAAGCAGAGGTAAACCCTGAAAAGGTATTCGAGGCAATCAGAGGAGGACTTGCAGGGAGTACAGTATTGAATGCAAAAGTTCCAATGGTGTTGGACAGAAACTTTAAGCCGGGGTTTAGAATCGAACTTCACATAAAAGATTTGATGAATGCCATGGATACGGCCCATAGTATAGGGGTTCCATTACCTCTTACAGGCCAGGTTCTTGAAATGATGCAGGCGCTGAAGGTTGAAGGAAAAGAAAAAAATGACCACAGCGGACTGATAGAATATTATGAAAAACTGGCAAATATAAAGGTTGAGAGGTAAATCCCATGAGATTTGGCTGCTGTACAAATATGGTGGCTGCTTATTCGGGCGGTACAGGGATTGAACATATTGAAGATCTTGCAAAGATAGGATATGATTACATAGAACTTCCTTTGGCACAAATAATGGATTTACAGGATGAAGCATTCGCTGTGCTGAAGCATCAGGTCGAAGCATCTCACATCCCCTGTGAGGTATGTAATAATTTTTTCCCTGCCCATATTAGACTGACCGGAAATAAAACTAACAAGGATGAAATTTCCAAATATGTTGAAGAAGCTTTAATAAGAGCTGCTCAGCTGGGAGTAAGGATAATTGTTTTTGGAAGTTCGGGAGCAAAAAATGTTCCTGAAGATTTTCCTTTTGAAATAGCATGGAACCAGCTTGTGAGGTTGCTTCAGGATGTAAGTGAATCAGCAAAGCGATGGGGGATAACGGTAGTTATTGAACCCTTAAATCAATTGGAAAGTAATATTATAAATACTGTTGAAGAGGGATTAAAGCTTGCAAGAGACGTGGATAGGAAGAATATAAAACTTTTAGTGGACTATTATCATTTGGTTATGGAAAAGGAAAACTTGAGTGTTATAAACAATACGGAGCAGTACATACGGCATGTTCATTTTGCAAATCCTGACAAGCGTGTTTTTCCTCTTAATACAGATACTGAAGATTATTCGCTTTTCTTCAGCTATTTGAAAAGGAGCGGTTATCGGGACAGAATAAGCATAGAGGCTTATTCAAAAGATTTATATAAAGATGCTGCAGCCTCACTGAAGCTGCTTAAAAAGTTTTTGATGTAATTAGCAGACTGATTTCAAGGTTTGTATGATACAAAAAGCGAGCTGATTATAGTTCGCTTTTTACATGTAAAGATATTAATAATCATAACAATTTCTGATAGAAAAGGAGTTAAAAAATGAAAATTATTAATCTTAAAACCAATCATATCATTAATCCTATAGGGTTTAAAATGGATACGCCTTGTTTAAGCTGGGTGACATGCGATACGGATGCCAGGATTCAAACAGGTGCACGTATTCAGGTAGCGCTGGATGAGGAATTTATGAATATCGTACATGACAGCGGGATAAAAGAAGATATAAATAGTCTTGCGTATGTATTGGATATGGAAATGGCCGCTTGTACCAGGTATTATTGGCATGTAAGCGTTTGGGCCGATAATGGAGATACTGTCACAAGTGAGACGGCGTGGTTTGAAACCTCAAAAATGGACACACCCTGGAAGGCCAGGTGGATAACGCCGGAGTTTGACAAAGAGATACATCCTCTTATGGCAAAGGATTTTATTCTTAACTCCAAGCCTGTATCTGCCAGAGCTTATATATGTGGATTGGGGTTGTATGAGATAGAGATTAACGGTATAAAAGTAAGTGGGGAACATCTCACGCCATACTGCAATGCATATGATTTCTGGCTGCAATATCAGACATTTGACATCACATCTTATTTGCAGGAATATAAAAACAGAATAGGTATAAGGCTTGGAAACGGATGGTATAAAGGCCGGTTTGGACTTAATGGCGGACAGACAGGATTGTATGGAGATGAATTTGCACTTTTATGTGAACTTGTAATTAACTGTGAAGATGGTTCTAAAGTAGTAATTGAAACTGATGAAAGCTTTAAATGCATAGAGTCTCCTGTAAGATTCAGCGGCATATACGATGGGGAGGTATATGATGCAAATCTGGCTGTTACTGATTGGAGCAAACCGGAATGTGATAGCGGTAATTGGAAAAAGGTGAGAATGATAGATTTAGGCTATGATAAATTAACTCCCCGCCTGAGTCTGCCGGTTGTTGTTAAAGAAAAGCATAAAGTGTATAAAGTGATACATACCCCTGCAAAGGAAGTGGTACTGGACTTTGGGCAAAATATGACAGGGTGGGTGGAGTTTAAAGCCGATGTACCTAAAGATACAGAACTTATTTTGCAATACGGGGAGATTTTACAGGACGGTTGTTTTTACCGGGACAATTTACGAAGCGCCAAAGCGGAATATAGATATATATCCGATGGGAAGCCTATAAAAACAAGGCCATATTTTACATTCTACGGTTTTAGATATGTTAAGCTCATAGGGTTTGGGGAAAGCATTCATTCAGATGATTTTGAGGCATGTGTGCTGTATTCGGATATGGAACCGGCGGGTATAATTGAGACGTCAAATCCGCTTGTGAACCGGCTGTTCCTTAATTCGCTGTGGGGACAAAAAGGTAATTTTCTCGACGTGCCCACTGATTGTCCGCAGAGGGATGAGCGCCTGGGATGGACAGGGGATACACAGATGTTTGCCGGTACGGCATGCTACAATATGGATTGCGCTGCCTTTTATAAAAAATATATGTATGATCTCAGGCAGGAACAAAAACCGCTTGGAGGTTCGGTTCCATATGTTGTACCATCCGTAAAACCAAGAATAAGCGGCGGTATGATTAATGGCCACGGTTCAGCCGCATGGGGGGATGCCGCAACTATTATTCCATGGGTATTATATGAGCGTTATGGTGATAAGGGATTACTGGAGAGACATTTTGAAACAATGTGCGGCTGGGTGAATTATATTAAAAAAATTGATGATGAAAATGGCGGTCAAAGGCTTTGGAAAGTTGGATTTCATTTTGGAGACTGGCTTGCGTTGGACAATCCGGATGAGCTGAGCCGTCTGGGGGGGACTGACAGCTATTTTGTCGCATCGGCGTATTATTGTTATTCTGCAAAGTTAACGTCAAAAGCTGCAAAGGTATTGGGGGAAACCGATTTAGCCGTTCAGTATGCAAGTCTTGCCCATCAAATTAAAGAAGCGATAATTAAAGAATATTTTACGCCCGAAGGCAGAAGTGCAATTAATACTCAAACAGCTTTTGTTATAGCACTTTATATGGATCTTGTTCCGGACAGGTTTAAAGAGAGGGTCTCTGAGGATCTGCGGGAAAGGCTGCATCAGGACAAAGAGTATCTTAAGACGGGATTTGTCGGAACACCATATATTTGCAGGACATTATCTGAATATGGCAGTAATGATTTAGCTTATGCGCTGCTGCTCAATGATGGTTTCCCCAGTTGGCTCTATGCGGTAAAAATGGGGGCCACTACAATATGGGAACGCTGGAATTCAGTTTTACCGGACGGGCGTATAAGCGATACCGGAATGAATTCACTTAACCACTATACATATGGTTCAATAGTTGAATGGATGTACCGGAATATGTGTGGTATCAATCCTATGGAAGAATATCCCGGCTTTAGACGTATTCGCCTTGTACCACAACCTTATGGACGTATTAAGCGGGCAAAAGCAGAATTTAATTCTCCTATGGGCATGTACAAAAGCAGCTGGGAGATAACTAAAGAAGGAAAGCTTAAGTTTGAATTTGAAATTCCTTTTAATACCGCAGCGGAACTTATACTTCCGGATGCAGACATGTCAACGCTTAAAGTAAATGGAGATTTGGTTTGCAATAGTCAATTAATCATTAAACAATCAGGTAATAATGCCGCAGCCGAGCTTTGTGCAGGTAAATGGCATTTTGAGTACACACCTGTAAAAGATTATAATTTAAAATATAATATAAATATGCAGCTTAAGGAGCTAATGGCTCACCCTCAGATAAAACCTATTCTTATGGATATATTTTCAAAGCTTGGCAATACGGAAGAAAAGGTTATAAAAAATGAATATGGAAGTACGGTAGCTGATATAGCCGCAAATCCTCTATCTTACAAAATACTGCGTGATTTTAATATAAATGAACTTGAAGATATATTAAAAACAATAACAGTATTATAATATTTAGCATAAAAAGACTGGACTAAGCGCCCAGTTTTTTATTAATTATAGATAAAGCTAAATGCTATTATTTTAATAGTTATAGGCATGGGGAGGAAAATTTCATATGAAAGCAAATATTAAGAAAACATTATTCAGAAAATATGTATCTGCGTTCTTTTTATTTTTTTTAATTCCTTTTAGCGTATTAACATTGTTTCTTAATTTAAGCCTTTATAACAATTTGCAAAAAGAAATCGATAGTTATAACCGTAATATTCTTGACCAGGCATCTGTAACTGTATGGAACATTTTTTATGAAGTGCTTGAACTCGCCAACGGCATGAGATTTGATGGTACATTAAGGCAGGATACAGATATTCCAAGCGTGAGGGTTAAAATCATTAATGAGCTTGCAAAAAGAAACCAGGATAATGGTTCTATTTCACAAATTAATTTATTTTACCCTGATTCGGAATTGGCATTTTCTTCAAGGGGAACTTATAAAACTAAAATACTTGCCGGCAATATAATAGGGGGAAATGAAAAGGAAGCAGAAGCTTTTTTAAGTAAAATAAGCGCAGTAAATGCTCCGGGATTTCGTAAGATTGACGTGCAATATCATGTCAAGGAGAAGGTTGTTATTCAAAGCAAGCTTTTATATATTTATCCGCTGTTAGATTATAATAATAAGATTTTTGCTCATGCAGTTTATGAAATCAATCAGGCTAAAATAATTAAGGCGCTTTCGAATAATACCAGTGATTTCAGCGACGGCATGTTTATCAGCAACTATGGAATGGAAGACCTGGTTGCCAGTTCCCAGGTAAAAGACGCCTATACATATATGGAAGAAATAAAAGATGAGGTCAAGCTTGATAATAAAGAGGGACGAATTAAAATTACCAATTTTACATCCGCACTGTATACGGTACTTCCCAATTCGGATTTGGTAATATTCAATATAGTAGATAGATCCGCCGCCTTATCAGGGTTTTTAAAGAAAAATATTATCTTGCTGGTTTCTTTTAGCATATTGGCTGTAGTAGGATATATTATGTCTGTTTTTATTGGAAGACGGTACTACCGCCCTATTCAGCAGTTATTACAATATGTCAGCAGCGGGGATGAGATTAAGGGACAAACCAATGAATTGCTGTTTATAAGGCAGCAGTTTGATAAAGTCAACGAAATGCGAATGGCTCTTGCAAAAGAATTGGAAAAGAAGATGCCGTTAGTGGAAGAGCATTTAGTAACAGGATTGTTGTACCAAAATATATATGATAATAAAAAAGAAGATGTTATCCATACTATGATAGAAAAACAGATCTCGGGAAAATATTACAGAGTGGTATCTATCACTCAAAAAGGAAGCAATAATAATATTCAAAAAGTTTATTTTGAAAACTTGAATTTTATCAGAGAGCTTTTCGGGACAGACTATCTGGTATATAGCTCATTTCTTTATTATTATGAAGCGATAGCCATTATTTTCATTTTTGATAAAGAGCCTGATGAGAATGCTGAAAAACTTATCAGTAAAAAGATTATAGAATTTTTTTTAAAAAAATATAATTATAAGATAATTATTGGCTTTGGAAACATATATAACAAGGAAGAAGATATTCATACCTCTTTTCTTGAATCTATTACTTCAATGCGTCAGCAGCAGATAAATCCCAATTTTCCTATCCGTCTGAAAATGGAAGACGAAAAATTTTTATACAAAAAAGGCAGCATATATCAAACTGAATATATTATAGAGTTAAACCAATGTATTAAGACAGGGGATAGTACTAAAATTGACAAAATCATTGAAGAAATTATTATAAATCTGGAACAGATGGAAGTTCCAAGCTATATTTTGAGCATGGTTTGTTATGATATTATCAACAATATTATTAAATCAGTCAATAAAACAGATATTTCGGTCTCTGAAACAGATATTTTCGAGCTTACAAATTTTAAAACTATTCAGGAATTCGGAAATAAGTTCAAAGAACTTCTGCACGTCATTTGCCAGGATGTTAAGCAATCTATAAAAGAAAATAAAAATGAACTCGAAAAAAGAGTTGAGAAATATATTGATGAAAATTTTACGGACAGTGAAATCAGCCTTGTGAAGATGGCTGATGATTTTAAGTTTTCACCCAGTTATTTAAGTAAATTTATTACCTGTAATTTTAATTCAAGTTTTTCGGATATTATAACTGCTAAGAGAATGGAATACATTAAGGATAAATTGCAGACAACCGATAATCCCGTTACTCAAATTGCTCAGGAAAGCGGATATTCAAATATTTCTAATTTTATGCGCAGATTCAAGGGTATCGAGGGTGTAACGCCCGGTCAATACCGGTTAATGTATTCTCAGAGCAATCATTTTCAGAGATGACTGAATTTGGTTATATCTAACAAAAATAGGTCAAATAAGCTTTAAATTATGTATAAAATATCTAAATACAATGTATTCATAAAAAGCAAATCTAATAGAACATGAAACTATACTGTGAACAATTATTGCAAATTGACGAATAGTTTAACGGTTGATAAGATGACAGCATTTAGAACAGCATGTTTTAAACTTGTGACGAAGAGTTAAAACGTGTTGGAGAAAATATATAAGATATGTACGGCAGTACATACGAAAGGGGAAAATAGTTGTGAAGAGGAAAAAATTGTTAGCAGCAGTATTGGGATTTGCAATGGCTTTTATTTCTCTTACCGGATGCGGAGGGGGTAACTCGTCTGCTTCAAATTCAAAGGAAGCGGATAGTAGTTCCACCGGTGAAATTGTAACGATCAAAGTATTGGACGGATTTAATGGGGGACAAAGTTCAGTTGCCGTTTTTGAAGCAGAAAATCAAAATATTAAAGTAGATTATGAATACGTAGTAGCGGAAAATTTTTATGGTAAATTCTCCGCAATGGTTGCAGCTGGTGAAGCACCCGATGTAGTTTGGGCACAGTCAGGCTTTTTTGTAGATCAGGTTAAAAGCGGTTTGCTTCTTGATCTTACCGAAGAGCTCAAAGGACAAAACTATGAAGGAGATGCCGTATGGCAAGAAACCTTTGTACCAGAGTTGCTTGATAACTGCAGAGGGCTTTTAAGAGTACTTGGAGATGACTATACTTCTAAAAATTTTGGAGTACCTTATACAATGACATCTATTGCAATTGTGTATGACAAAGCGCTGTTTGATAAACTTGGACTCAAGGCACCTACTACTTATGAAGAGTTCACTAAGGTGAATAATACATTAAAAGAAAACGGATATACACCGCTGTCAATGATTCAGGACTGGATGGACTGGTATCCAAGGCTTTTCTGGGATCAATACTGCAGAGATGTTCTCGATAAAGATCCAAAGGCTTTTGAAGATGGAACTATGACTTTTAAGGATCCGGCTGTATATAAAGGATTGGAAAGTTTTAAAGAGATGTGGGATAAGGGTTGGTTCCCGGAATCAGGTATCACTGATACACGCGAGACCATGCAGCAATTATTTGTGCAGGGCAAGGTAGCACAGGTGGCGACAGTGCCAAACATACTTTCATACATGGCGGATAATGTGCCGGAAGGGGTAGAACTTGCTTCATATGCATTCCCCGGTATTGCCGGTAAGCCCAGCCGTTCACTTGGAGGTGCAAGCCACGCTTACGGTATCAGCAAGGACAGTAAACATCAGGCTGAAGCTCTCAGGTATATAAAATTCCTTACGTCTAAGACAAACTTTACTCAAGAGTATGCAAAGTATTATAACTCCGGCCTTGTTAATGTTAAGAGGGATCCTTCTCTTGATCAATTCCTCCAGGGTTTTACAGATGCGGCCAAAGGGGGATTTTCACCGGATATATATGTGCCTGTAAATGCCACTCCGGAATTAAGTAATGCCAGCAAAACAGATATTCTTCCTAACTATTTGCTGGGAAAATATGATATTGATAAAGTAACAGATGAATATCAGAAAATTTATCAAGAATCTTATTTAAATAATCTTAAATAAAAGTTGATTTGAGTGGAGATAATTCTTTGCGAAAGTAATTAATTTTCTCCACTCTTTAATTAAAAGCTATGATTGAAATAGTATGCTATAGGGGGCTGGAGTGTGAAAAAAGTCACTTTTAAGGAAAAGACAAAAGAAAGTATCTCTGCTTATATTATAATAGCACCTACTGTTATTTCCTTTTTTATTTTTCTGTATATTCCTTTTATTAATGCAATAAAGATAAGCTTCTATAAATATAATGGGCTTGGTGAATTAACAGATTTTGTAGCATTAAAAAATTTCATAAAGATTCTTACGGATACTAAATTTTATCAATCTTTGGGCAATACGTTTGTACTGATGGCGGCAGGGATTTGCGCTGCCATTCCCATAGGTTTTCTTTTAGCCTATGTTCTTTATATGGATATTCCGGGGAAAAAACTATTTAATACTGCATTATTTATCCCATACTTAATTTCAATGGTTGTTGTAGGAAGTATCTGGAGAATTATTTATGATCCGACTATTGGTCCGCTCAATCAATTTTTGGAGATGATAGGATTAAAGCATTTGGCATTGCCCTGGCTTAGCAGGCAGAGTACTTCATTATGGGCTATTGCGGTTACCTGGGTATGGAGGTCGGTTCCGTTTAATATGCTTATCATGTATGCAAACATTTTGAAAATGCCGGTTGATATGATTGAAGCAGCAGATATTGATGGAGCCGGTTCGGCCAAAAAGTTACGTTATGTCATCATCCCTTATCTGGCTTCTTCATTTAACGTATTAATTATGCTGACAGTCACAAATACTTTACGTATTTTTGATCTTGTCTGGGTCATGACAAAGGGCGGCCCCGGAGGCGCAACGGAAGTCATTACCTCTTACATATACCGCAAAGCGTTCAATGTTCTGGACTTTGGGGGAGGAACGGCGGCATCTATAATACTTATGGTAATTATGATTGGTATTATGATAGTCTCTACAATTTTAAAAAATTTAAGAGCAGAAGGGGAAGCATATGAATAAAAAACAGAGCCTCTTCCAAATTATTTTGTTTGGTATAATGCTTATTTTTGCGTTTATATCCATATATCCTCTGATCTGGGTGGTTATTCAATCTTTTAAAACTGAAACAGAATTTTTAAGCAGTATCTGGACGTTGCCTCAAAATCTGCGTTTGAAAAATTATGATTATGTTTGGAATACCGCCGGTTTAAGCAGAAGCTTTATGAATAGCATCTGGGTAACGCTCACTACAACTGTTTTAGAAATAGCTTTTATCTCACTGGCAGGTTTTGCGTTTGCGAAGCTCCGATTTAAGTTCAAGAAGTTTTTCTATTATTACATTATTTTAAATTTGTTAATTCCAACTCCGATCATTTTATTACCTATGTTTTTAATGGTTCGTAACCTTGGCATTATTAATACGCTTCCGGCTTTGATGTTCCCATATTTCCAGGGTTTTGCCCCTTTGGGGTTAATTATTACAACAAATTATTTTGAAAGTATTCCTGACGAATTGATGGAAGCGGCTAAACTGGATGGCTGCAGTATTTTTCGGATATTTTTTTCCGTGATGTTTCCACTGGCCAAACCGATTGCAGCTACTATGGCGATTCTGGGAAGCATGCAGGCATGGAACGAATATATTTGGGCTTTAATTTCAATTACCGATACCGCCAGATACACTCTTCCCGTGGGTGTTGCAACGCTTAATGACAGTACTTCGGTTATAGGCTATACACCGGTTTTTGCAGCACTTTCAATTAGTTCTGTAGTTATTGTAATGATTTATCTTGTACTTCAAAAACAATTTGTCAAATCAATTGCAGCAGGTGCTGTAAAAGGTTGATTACGGGTTTATTCTTTAAGCAATTGAAGGAGGTGGCAGAGGATATTGAAGCATAAAGATATGAAATCCGATGCTGAATTTATAATAAAAGAGGCAATTGAACACTCATTGCCGGATTCAGCCGTTAGGGCCTCACTTTCAAAATGCTCATTCCATGGACCGGTTTATCTGGTGGCAATCGGAAAAGCTGCCTGGCAGATGGCTGCCGCTGCGCAAGCAGAGCTGGGAAGCAAACTGCGCAGGGGTGTGGTATTAACTAAATACGGTCATTCCCGGGGAAAGCTTTCCGGCATGGATATCCTGGAAGCAGGACATCCTGTTCCGGATCAGAACACTGTCATAGGGACTGAGGAGATT
>JAEWSZ010000127.1 GCA_023397905.1 Bacillota bacterium
AGAAGACACATGAACAGTTCCATTTCACCGTTCAGATAAAACAGGATGGAGACAATGACGACGGCGACACTGGTCAGCCGCAGCACGATTTGCTGGAGAGCGACAAACGGGATAAAGCCGATTTCCATGCGGTAGTTATATTTCTCCACCTCGGCGATGGTTTTGTCGACGGTCTTGTTGGCGTTCTTATCCAGGTGAAAGGCTTTGACCACGCTCATGCCCTGTATGTACTCAAGCACTGCCTCCACCAGGCCGGCCTGTGCCGCCTGGCGCTTTGGGGAGAGAATGCGGGATTTGCGATGCAGCAGGGAGTTAACCCCCAGAAACAGCAGCGTGCCCGCGACAACGATCAGTCCGATACGCCAGTTGAAAAAGAGCAGGAAAACTGCCATGATCGCCGTCCGGATCAGCCCGTGGATTGTCCGGACCATGGTGGGAGGGCCAAGCTTTTCAATTTCCTCCATGGTGGTAGTGACGGCTGCTGTGATGTTGCCCAGGCTGTGGCTGTTGAAATAGCCCATGGGCATATATTTCATACGGTCGCCAATCCCTACGCGCTTTTCTTCGCACATGCGGTAGCTGCCCGTGATTTCGCTCCGGTGGGAAACGTGCCGCGTGATGATAGTGCCCAACAGGCTGAATATCAGGATGCCGAAGGCAGTCCATGCCGTACCTGCGGTCATGTTCTCTTCAACCATGCCCCTGAGAACCACGGCAATCGCCAGCAATTGGAACGCCTCGCATATGGAATGCAGGACGGCAAAAAGAATGCCCTTTTGCCATTTGCCCTTTTGATCGCCTGCAAAGGCAAAAAATTTCTTAAATACGCTAAACATTTTATCCCTCCTCACACCGCATCTTTTGCATCCATGTGAGCCTGCCACATGGCGCGGTACAAATCACATTTTTCAAGCAATTCCTCGTGCCTGCCCTCGGCCAGGACACGACCCTTTTCCACCACTACGATCTTATCGGAATTGGTAATGGTGGAAAGCCGGTGGGCGATGACAATGAGCGTCTTTCCCGTCACCAGCTTCGCCACGGCTTCCTGAATGACCGCCTCGTTCTCCGGGTCGGTATACGCCGTGGCCTCGTCCAGAATGACGATAGGCGCATTCTTCAGCATTGCCCTTGCTATGGCTATACGCTGCCGCTCTCCACCCGAAAGATGGCCGCCTGCACCGCCGGCAACGGTATCGTAGCCGTGTTCCAGCGCCATGATGAAATCATGGCACCCGGAAGCCCCAGCGGCTTTCTCCACCTCGGCATCCGCCGCGTCTTGTCTGCCCATACGGATGTTGTTCCGCACCGTGTCATTAAAAAGGTAGTTGTCCTGCGATACATAAGCGATGGTATCCATAAGCTGCTCGGCCGGAATATCCCTGACGTCCGCCCCTCCCAGCGTAATACTGCCGCCGCCTACGTCCCACATGGAGGCTATCAGCTTGGCAATGGTGGATTTTCCTCCTCCGGAAGGCCCGACGAAAGCGGTTACGCTGCCTGCATCGATTTTTAGGTTTACGCCCCGGAGAACCTGCTGGTCCTTGTAGGCAAAGGTGACATCCCGGAGCTCAATGTCCGAGCCGTTCATCTTCCCTTTTTCCACAGGCCTTTTCAGGTCGGGAATATCCAAAATGGTTCCGATGTCACCCACGATGGTACCGATTTTCGCGATATCGTCGGTAAAAAACATGGCGGCGATGATCGGCCCGATAATGCCGAGGGACAAGATCATTATCGTAATGAAAGCGGGAATGTCGAGAGTCCCGTTCAAATAAAAAATACAACCCACAGGCAGCACGCCCACAAGCACGGCCGGCCAGACGCTTTGGGCCACGGCGGAATACCCCTGCGTGGCGCGCATCCATTCCAGGACCAGTTGTGTGTTCTTCTTGACGGCGTCCGTAAACTTGGCATATGAGTTGGCCGACTGGTTGAAGGCCTTGATGACCTCGATGCCGTTGATGTACTCGACCGTGGTCGCGCTCATGTGCTTGCCGGCATTGGTAACAGCCGCATATTTGACCGCGTAGTCTTTCATCATGGCCATGTAGGCTGCGAAGCCGATAGGCAGGGTGATGAGCGAAACCAGTGCCATTCGCCAGTCTATAGTAAACAGGTAGATGATGATTCCCAGCGGCACCAGCAGATTGGCAGTCATTTCCGGCAGTACATGCGCCAATGGCGCTTCAATGCTGTCCGTCCGTTCCACGATGGTGGTTTTAAACTGACCTGAAGGAGTGTCCAGCACGTATCCCATCGGCACTCTCGTCAGCTTGGAGGTCAGACGGAATCGGACTTCTGAGATCACCGCAAAGGTCGCTCTGTGGGAAAAGGTCGTGGAGATGTTCATGCAGACCGCCTTTAATACAAAGCCCGCCGCCGCAATGCCGCACCACATGAGATAAAAATTCGGTTCCCGTCCGCCCGCAATTAAACCGATGACCATCTGAGCCACGGCGAAATAGGGTACGAGCCCCAACGCTACGCCAACCACCGCCAGTATGACGGAGGCGGTGTAGTAGCCCTTATGAGGTTTTGCAAACTCTTTAAGCCGTGCGAACGGGCTCTGTGACTGTTTGCTTTCCATATGCTTCCTCCTTTTTGTTAGAAAAGTCTAACTTCATGATAATTTTTTTGAGGTTCATGGAACCTCAGAAAATTTTGAATACTGTGTTTATGGAATACAGTTAAGGATTCAGGATCGTATCCCAGCCTCCCTTAAAGAACCGCCTGAGGCGGTTAACATGCTTGCTCGCCGCCTCCCTTGTCATATCATGCACCACAACCTCAAATATGCCCGAATAAAATGCGCTGGAGAGGATATGTAAAAATTCAGGAGTCGCCCTGCCCAGGGTCAGAGCATCATTGCCGGTAGACTCAATATATTTCAGGGTATAGGTGGCATCTATCTCTACAATCTCATGAACAAAACCCGCGAATTCAGTCCCTTCCGCACAGTTAATCAACAGCTTGAACTCGTCAAAATGATCGTAGATATAATCAACGAAGGCCTTGATTTTGTCTTCGGAATACTCGAACGGGTCACCTTTTTTCTGATCAGCGGGGAGTTGATGAAATACTTCCAGCTCAGAACTAAACCACTCTTTCAGCCCATTGATAACAGGTGAAACCAGGGCTGCAAACAAGCCGTTTTTATCCGAGAACCTCGTATAAATGGATCCGGTGCTGGTCTCCGCATTTTGTGCAATGGTGCGTAAGGAAGCATCTTTAAAGCCTTTTTCCAGGAACTCAATTTTGGCGTATTCAAGGACTTTTTCGTATACGCCTTCAATCTGTTTGGCCATCTGATTACTCCATTCTGACAATATTCAAAACACCGTTTCATAACATCGTTTTGAATATATCACTAAATAAAAATATTGTCAATACAATTTTATACAGCCATTATTGATACCGTTTAAATAACAAATTCCGGTCAAGCAACCTATTCACAATTACCGCGGTATTTGCCCGGCGGTGTCCCATAGGACTCCTTAAATGCCCTGTTGAAATAGCTCTGACTGGAAAACCCTGTTTTAAAGGCTATCTCATGTATGGGCAGGCCGGTATTCCGGAGCAGATGTTTTGCCTGCTCCAGCCTGCTGGTGAACAGTTTTTCCCTGAAGCTCATGGAATAGTATTCCTGAAGGATGCGGTTCAACTGGCGGATGCTGGTGCCAATATTACCTGCCAGCTCCTTTCTGGATAAAGGCTGGTCTATGCGTTCAAAATATTTGTCTATGATATACCTGCGTGAGTCATTCAATATCTTTTTGGGAATGGAATAACCGGATTTTTCCTGGGGACTGTAACAGCGAAGAGCGTTTAATATGATCTGGGATATAAGGTTCTGAATATAGGTGTAATAGCCTATCCATTGATTTTCCAGCTCTGACATAAGTTTTTCAAATAATTGGGTGGTAGAAAATTTATCCTTTCCAAACCAGAAATTTGTAATAAGAAGCCGGTTTAAAATTTCATCAATTTCTTTTTGCAAATATAGCGTGTTTTTTGTGCTGGGCTGCTTTTTTACATGAAATTCGAAATTGATGCAGTATTCACACATGGGATCCCGCTGTTCCGCTTTTTGTTCATGGAATACACCGGGGCCTGTAAGGTAAAAGATACCCGGTTCAATAATATACTTCTTATTGGAAACCCGCAGCAGACCTTTGCCATGGGGAATAAAATGCAGCTCGTAGCTGCTGTGGGAATGGTTGCCGTAGCCCCATCCGGGAATAGGCGCCTCGTAGTTGATGCAAAATACGTTAATGATGATATTCCCTATGGGAATTTTGATATCCAGATCAATGTTATGCTGTTTTGTCCTTTTATTCATAGGTCCGCTCCTCAGAGTTTCCGGCGAAAACCGTATTGTACACTGTCAAGTGAGGGTACAATAAAATGATACAAAATATATTCGGTATTGTTGTGCGTTTTCCTTTAATTTTTGGGACGTAATTTAAAAACAATGTCCCATTTGATGATACTTCATTCAGCAGTACGGGCTTATAATTTTTATAACAAGTGACTATTAAAACCAGCAAAATGAAGAATCAATTATAAAAGGAGAACCGAGCTTATGAAACCCAAATTCACCTATTCCCCCGAACCGGCTCTGGAGCCCAAGGAGGGCTGTCCCTGGGCGGATACCATGGTGCTGAATCCGGCTATTGTCAAAGATCCGGAATCAAACACGCTTCATATGCTTTTTCGTGCTACCGGCCCCTGGGCTCACAAGAGGATGAAAGGCAGCAGATTTGACCCTTATCCTATCTTTTTGGGATATGCAAAAAGCGAGGATCTGGGTAAAACCTGGGAGGCAGATTTCTCCAGGCCGGCATTAGCACCGGCAATGGAATACGAGGCAGATAAGATTTATATTACCGATGACGAAGGAAATCGGGTAGTGAACTATAGCAACGGCTGTATAGAGGACCCAAGAATTTTTGAAGTAGAAGGACAATTATATGTGTCCGCAGCATGCCGTATGTTCTCACCCGGACCGTACTGGAAGAAGGATGAAGCAGGCGGCCTCCAGATCCGGTTTGAAAACATGCCCTCCTGGGCTAAAAAAGAGGAAAACCCTTTTGGGAAGGCCGCATATAACAATGATACCAGTACGGTTCTCTTCAAGCTGGATCTGGGAAAACTGAAAAACAGGGACTATGAAAATGCCTTTACCTATGTCTGCAAACTGACAGACCCTGATGTGGATGACAACCGGGATGTATTCCTGTTTCCGGAAAAAATGAAGATCAACGGCAAGCTGCAGTATGTAATGCTCCACCGGCCTCACAATCCCGAGCATTTTGACGCTGGAAAAGGGTATGCAAAACCCTCCATAATGCTGGCGGCTTCCGAAAATATAAAAAATTTTGCCACTTCAAAGGCTACCCATAAGTTTCTTGCAGCAGGTGTGTTTGACTGGGAGGAGGAACGGATCGGCGCAAGCTGGGCTCCTATAAAGCTGGGAAGTGGAGAGTGGCTTTTGCAATATCATGGTAAAATCTATCCCGGTTATGGATATACCCAGTCTTTTATGATCTTGAAGGAGAAGGAGAATGACTTTCCCGAGATTATTCACCGGTGCTCTGACAGGCTCATGTATGCGCAGCAGAAATGGGAACTGCCGGATAAATTCCTTTGTCCGTGTATATTCACTACAGGAGGCATTGTAGTAGATGATACTCTTATTATCAGCTATGGTGCCGCCGACCAGAAGGCGGGTATCTCATGGGTCAATTTTAGGGATGCAGTAGAATATGTGAGACTGTTTGACAGAGTGGGTAAAAAGCTTTAGAGATAACCAATTGAGAGGTAAATAATTTTGTGTAAACCTCCAGTCTGATATTATTTTATATTACCCGGAAGGTTTCACAAAATTATTTACACTCTCTGATGAATTGCGGCAGCTGTATTCGGAACTGCCCGTGCAGCATGTAATACCGGCAACATCTATTCTATTTTTTTGTTATTGTGTTACCAAAATATTATCAAAGGATACATTCATAGATGTTGTTCTAAGGCCCACCTTCCCGGATGTCAATTCTGTAATCGGATTTGTCCAATCTGTTTTTAAATACCCGTTTACATAACCTTTAATATTATTCCCGTTTACTACGGCTTTAATAAGATACCACTGATCCGGAGTGACTGTTGATGTTAATACGGCGCTGGACACATTCGTCAAGGTTCCATTTACACATTTATACAAATCCACTGTATTTGTAGTTCCGTTGATCCTGTACATATAATAGTTATTTGAATCCTGTACCCTGAAAATTATTCCCGCATTTGCATCTGAAACCGGGATTTTCACCTCCGCCTGGTATGCATAATCAGTCCACGGACTTCCATTGGTAATAACCGCTGTCCCTAAAGCTTTCTGGTTCAAAACTTTACTGCCGTCGTTTATTACGCTCCAGGTTCCCGATGCGGCAGTCCAGCCTGCGGAATCCCCATCTTCAAAATTGTCGCTTAGCAGTGTGGTACTGGAATTTAAAAATGTAACATTATTCACATAACTTTTTTGGACAACGTTCAAATCACTTAGGCTTGTTGCGATCTTACCCAGAACATAAACATTTGAAAAAGTTACCCCATTAACAGCTGCTGTGCTGCTATTCCCTCTGATACTGGAGGTTTGAGTTCCGGTATCACGGATATTGATGTTTTTAATTGTTACATTATTTATGGGACCGGTACTGCTGATCCAAATTTCGAGCCAATGGGGCCCCAATTGCGTCTGATCGCATCTTTCTATATCGATATTGTCAAAAGTGACATCCTGAACTGCCGGGCTGCCATAATCATGAGAAATAAGCAGTGCTCTGGAGCATTGATAAACATACGAATTTTTAAAGGTAATGTTTTTCTGCAGCTGCTCTACTCCCATACCCACCTTAAAGGTTGAACAATTAGACCACCCCAGACAATCATCAAAGGTTATTGTGTCATTATTTTCAACAGATCCGGGCCAATCTTTGGACATACCTGACTGTGCCCAGGTTTTAACGGAAAAAGAGTCATCGTCGGATAGTGCAATTGCATGAGTAACAGTAACACTCTGGCACTCATTTATATCAAGCGCATCATCCTCGATATCGAGAAAGCTCTGGAAGCCCTTGTAATTTCTGATGGTGACATTGTCGGAGCGAACAGGCATAAATGCCCAGAAGCCGCCGTCTCTCATTATTATACCGTCAAAAGTAAAATTGCTGGTCGCCAATGGGACTAAAAGGTTATTCAGGAACTTCGTATTATGCCTCATGTCCACACCTTTTCCGTCTATGGTTCCGCGTCCCCTTATTGTTATATCATGGGAACCCGCTGAAGTGCGGATAAAATAAGTCCCATCCATGCCAAGCGAACTCTTGTTAAAGTCATTGGAATAGTCTGCGCCATTTCCTGTGCCTACTATTACAGAGCCTCCGGCCAAATAAAATGTAACATTGCTGGTTAAAGTCAGGTTTCCGCATTTGTAAACTCCGGCCGGAACATACACAATGCCGCCTCCTGCGTTGTGTGCATCATTAATGGCGTTCTGAATAGCTGATGTCGCCATTGAAGCACCCGTTTTGTCAGCATTGTACGGCGAGCCGGTCACATTGTAGATTCCGGGGCCCGAAGACGCGGGAATATCGGTTTCTAACGGGTCCGCTGCTATTACAAGCTTTTTCAGGTCATTGACCTTTAAAATCACGTAGGTTGAAGCTGAAAGAGTAAAAGTCAGCTTATTGCCGTTTACCGTGGCAGCTATGTTTTTTGCCATGGGGCTGATAGTATAGGACGTAATAGTTTCTCTTGCTGTAACTTCAATAGTGACTGTTCCTGAAAAGGAAAATTCGGCGTAGTCATACTGCGGCATACAGGATATTGCAGGAACACCGGTGCCGTCAGCTTTTAATGAATAGTCACCGGATGCGGTATAAATTGAAGGCATTGGATAGTTTTGAATAGTTGCGGCTGCATAAGATGTCTGTGGAAAGTATACCGCGGTTGAGATGATTACGGCAAACAATAAGAATAGGCTAAACACTTTTCTTTTTAACATAAATATATGCCCATGCCCCGCCTCCCGCACAAAACATCATGAAAGCCGGCATGGGCTCGATCCCCCCTTTATAATTTTTTTAAATTTCTTTCAGTCTTACCTCCCGAAAATTTGATTTTTTTATGCAGGAATATATATGAATGGCTTCTGCAGAACCTTACATATTTTGTTTTAAGCTTTCTCTACTTTTTTCCGGTACACAGCTTTACGAGTTCATCTACATGGGCCGTTGCCAGGCATTCCACCGTATCGGCCGCGCCATAGTAGATTTTTACTTCACCGCTGTCCTCCAAAATCATCCCTCCGGGGAATATGACATCATTCCTGAACCCGTCTCTTTCATAATCAGTTTCCGGCGCAATCAAAGGTTCCTTTGACATTCCGATGACTTTGGCGGGATCATCAAGATCCAGCAGCATGATACCTGCCATATAGCGTTTTTTCCAAAAATCCTCCCAGCCGTTCTTACCCCGGGTCTGATCTATATCAACAGCATGAAAGGTCGTCAGCCAGCCATATTTTGTTTTTATTGGCGGAGCTGCAGGTCCTACTTTGTCATTTGCGAAGGGTACGTTTTCCACCGCCAGCAAAAGCTTTGAATTCCCCCAGTAAACCAGGTCGGGTGAATCGGAAATCCATGCGTCAAAACGGTCCTTGCCACCGCGGCTGTACACAGGGAATGGCCTTTCGAGGCGCACATACCTGCCATTCACCTTCTCAGGAAACAAAACCATGTTCCGGTTATCAGGTGCCGACATGCTCAAAATCTCAAAATTTTCGAAATCTTCTGTCACAGCTATACCGCCCCTGAGTCCGTGTCTGGTATCAACAGCAAAACACATGTAGCATTTGCCATCCATAACTGTCAGCCTTGGGTCGTAGGCTCTGAGTATTTCTTCGTCCTCCAGCTTGAAGCAGGGCTCGGACCGGACATCCCATTTTATTCCGTCATTGCTGAAGGCAAGGCCAATATTTGTACCCTCGAAATTATTCCCCCCTGAGTAACCGTAATCATTGCGGAATACCATTACATATCTTCCCTGGTATTTCGCAACACCGGCGTTGAATATCAGGTCCGCTTTAAAGGGTATATCTTTTGCCGATAACACAGGGTTGCCAGGGCAACGTTTTATTATCGGGCTTGATTTCAAAACATTATTTTTTATCTGTTCCATATATAAACCTCTACAATTTAAAATTAGTGTAATTACCCTTTTACCGCACCGCTGGTCAAACCGGCTATGAAGTACCTGTTAAGGAACAGGTATACTGTCAGCATTGGGATAACGGCTATGGTGGTGCCTGCAAGCATCAGATTCCATGATGAAGCGGCTTCACCGGTATTTCTTAAGTTTACGACACCTACTATCAACGGAACCTTATTGGGATTTGCCAGGGTGAAAACCATGGGCAGCATATAATCGTTCCAGGCAGCCCTGAAGGAAAGCAATCCCACTGTCGCTACAAGAGGCTTCAAAAGCGGAAATATTATATTCCAGTATATCCTTATAAAGCCGCAGCCGTCTATTTTTGCGGCCTCGTCAATTTCAAAGGATATTGTGGCCATGTAGCCCTTTGCAACAAACACTGACGTTACGTTTATACCGAATACCCGTATTATAATAACTCCCCAAAGAGAAGTGTGCAGCCCCAATGCCTTTGCTACCTGCAGCTGGGGGAACAGGCTGGAGGTACCCAGCGCAATAAACATGGTTGACAGCATCAGGCCATATACGAATTTCTTTCCTGTGAACCTTCCCCTGTCCAGGATGTATGCCAGTGTTGTAGATGTGAGTATGGAGCCTATTACAATAAAGAAAGTCATGTATATGCTGTTCCAGGTATACAGCTTGAAGTTTGCCAGGGTCCATGCCTGTACATAGTTTTCAGTTACAAATTTCTCCGGCAGGATGGAAGCGCCGGAGGTCAATATCTCGGCATTGCTTTTGAAGGATGCAAGAAATATATACAGCAGAGGGAACATGATAACTATGGATACTGCTATAAGGAATAATAAAGTCAAACTTTTTTTCAGATATTTAATATTTATCTTCATGTGCCGCCCTCCTTTAGTAGATTTTGTTCATCTTGCTGGACAATCTCAGATAAATAACCGTAATAAAGCCTATTATCACCGCCGTAACCACCGCCAGTGAAGAAGCATACCCGTACTGGGCAATGCCCACCATTGCATCAGAGCTGAAGAAATATTTATAAATGTATGTCATTACGACTTCCGTTTGGCCGCCAGGCTGCCCGTTGGTCAGTACAAGCACCATTTCCGTCATTTTCATCCCTTCTACTATGGCAAGCATAAGTACTATTTGAAGGATGGGCGCCAGCATTGGCACCGTGACCCTGAAAAACTTCTGCAGAGCGTTGGCGCCATCAATTTCCGCACACTCGTACAATTCCTTCGGCACACTCTGCAAGCCCATCAGAATGAATATCATATTTATACCGAAGTGGCTCCATACCGCTGCCAGAACCACAACAAACAGCGCAAGCCATTTGTCTCCGAACCAATTTATTTTCTCGGCTGTTAAGCCCGTATTTGTCAGTATTACATTAATGATTCCGTTATAGGAACTGAAAAGGATTGAAAAAATAAGTCCAACGATGGCAGTACTGATAATGGTAGGCATAAAGAACATTGTACGGAAAAAGTTGTTCAGCCTCGTTTTACTGTTGAGTAAAACCGCCAGAATAAGTGCTGCCGGTATTTCTATAAGCATTTTGCAAACAGTTACGAGGAAAGTGTTAAAAATTGAAATCCAATAGTTTGAGTCCCTTGTGAAAAGCCTTATAAAATTGTCCAGGCCTATAAACTTGGCCTGTGAAAACCCGTCATAATCAAACCATGCCCACCGGATAACGTATAGGATCGGATATATGGTAAACAGCAGAAATCCGATCAGCATTGGAGACATCAGGAGGTAAACAGGTATATTGTCACTTTTCATGTTGGCTCTTCTTATTTTTTGAATCAATGAATTCTTTGGAATAGCTGCATTAACTGTTTTAGTCTCGGCCATCATTTATCTACCTTCTTATCTAAACCATTCCGGCCAGGTTTTTAACCTGACCGGACAGTTTTCATATTCAATATTATTATTTTGCCTTCAGGCTCGTATCAGTTTTATCAACAAACGGCGCTGTGTCATATCCGTCCGCGACAGCCTTTTCAAGTGCTTCATTGTATCTTTTATCCAGGTCTGCAACAGCCTTGTCAACAGGTTCGGACATTGTAAGCACTTTGGAAATAACCGTTTCAAGGTTGTCTCCTTCTATCTTCAGGTCTCCTCTGGGATTCCACAGGTATTTATAAGAGTTTGTCTGATCCGCAAACTCGGCGAAATTCTTTACGGTAGGCTGATTTTTAGCCGCCTTTATCAATTCATCCTTATACGGTATGTTCTTACCAGCCTCATACAGAGCAACAGCCTGCTCGTCTGAAGTAAAGGCCTTGAATACTTCCAGTGATTTTGCAGGGGCTTCCTTGGCCTTTGCACCCAGAACTATGGATATTGTCTGATAAGTAAAGTCCTTGTACCTGTTATTTACATCCTCAACAGGTCTGCAAACGCCCCAGTCCATCTTTGTGGGGAACTGGTCCTGCCATACTCCCGCATCCCAGCTTGCCGACAATTTAAAACCTATATTTCCTTCTGCGAACTGTGCTCTTGCCTGGTCGTTGTTAAGGCCTTCAACTCCCGGGAACCAGCTTCCGTCCTTTCTCATGTCGGCCATGGTCTGCAGGAATGGCTTGAAGTCTGCAAAGTTAAACTTTCCTGTTGCGGCATCAAACTCCCCATGCCCGATTGAAGCAACATAATGCCAAAGTCCGTTTGTACTGACATACCCTGTGCTTTTCAGACCTTCAATGAATCCGTATTCCTTGCCGTTGCCGTTCTTGGTGATGGTCTTCGCCATATCACGGAGCTCTGCCCATGTCTCAGGAGCCTTGTCAAAGCCGTTCTTTTTCAGCAGGTCCTTGTTGTATGCCACTCCCAGTGTGCTCACTCCGATGGGTACGGTGTAGGTCTTGTTCTTGTATATATTGTAGCCCGGCTGCAAATAGCCGTCATACTTTTTAAGATAATCTCCTCCGCCTTCAATATCCTCCAGAGGAACAATCCATGAAGCATTTGCAAACTGGGGAATGGTCGCCAGGGTTACCTTGAAAAGATGCGGAGCCTGGCCGGCTGCCGCTGCGACATTCAGCACATTGGTGTAATCTCCGCCATAGATCTTATACTCAATATTGATTCCTTTTTCCTTGCCGGATCCGCTGTTGAAATCTGCAACCATTTTTTCATCTTCTGTTTTTGTTGCTGCGTTGTTTGTCCAAACCTGAATGGTTTCCATTTTAACTTCTTCTTTTGCAGTATCGCCTGCCTTTGCGGTATCGCTTGCTTTTGCAGTGTCACCTGAACTCTGGGCGGAACTATTTCCCTCATCCTTGCCGCCGCAGCCGGCAAACAATGAAACCGAGAGAACCAGGCACAATGCCATACTTAGGGCTTTAAAACTTTTACCTTTCATTCTATTTTCCTCCTGTGGAATTTATATTGTTAACCTTTACACTGCCTATTATAGTTTGAACAGTTATTCAATAAAATGGAAGTATCTATTATGGAATGTAAAATTCTATTGAGTTGCAAAAATAATTGATTTCTTCATCCCTGCTTCAGCTGTCTGAATCTCTGAGGATATATGCCCGTATACTTTTTAAAGACCTTGCTGAAATAGGAGGCATCTTCGTAGCCCACCGCTTCCGCGACCTCAAGTATTTTATTGTCCAGGTTGCCCAGCAGTTCCTTTGCCTTTTCCATACGTATCTTTGTAATATAGTCGGTGATTGTCTCCCCTGTTTCCTGCCTGAAAATCATGCTTATATGGTTGGGAGATAGAAAAACCTGCTCCGATATCCTGTTTACACTGATATCCTTCATGTATGATTTTTCGATGATTGACTTTATATCCGAAATCACTTTTCCGTTCTTCTGGGTATATTTCTTTGAAAAATGCTGCGCAACACCGGTTAGAATGCCGCACATATACGCCTTAAGGTCGAATATATCCTCTTTGCTGTAGATATCGTCCAGGATTTCCACACGGCTTTTCAATATATTATCCAGGTTTTCACCCAGTTCATAGACAGACCTGGAGGTAATATGGACGAATTCGGCACATACTCCCTGTACATATTCTATGGTGTATGCCTTATCCGAACACAGGCTTGTAAAAATGTCATCGAGAAGCTCCTCTGCCGCGTTTCCGTCTCCCAGCTTTATAAAGCTCATCAGCCTGTTTTCCTTTTCGAACAGGTCTGCAAACAGGTTATTCGCATCAGCCGGGTGTATGTCGTTTATATACAGTATGGAACCCTTTCCGGTATAGAACTTGTACTGGAGCGCGGTGGCCGCCTCCTTATAAGACATTGCCGCTTCGCATACGGCAGTCACCTTCTTCCCCACGCCTACCGATAAGGATGACTTAATAAACCCCTTCAGACATGTCATGAGGTCATTGAGCATGAAATCCAGCTTATTCTCCATCATACAGTCATAATTAAAAATCAGCATGAACTCATTCTCATTTATGCAGAAGCTGCAACCTGTGGTATACTTCTCCAATACTTCATCCGAAATATTTGTGACGGCAAAATTCAAAAGCTGTATGTCCTCTTCCGAATAGTCCCTTGTCAGGCATGAATACTCATCGATCTGTATAACTGCGACACATATGCATTCATCGTTTCTGAAAGGTATTTTGAAATAGTTCAGCTTTTCGGCAATGTCCTGCTCATTTTTATAAACACCCAGCACCAGATTTCTCAGAAATTTCTCCCGCAGCGTGCCGAAATTCTCCTGAAGCTGCAGCTTCAGCTGGCTGTATCTGGTTTCCCGTTCCCTTTCGGCCAGTACCTTGTTTACGACCTTCGATATGACCTCCTTCAGTTCATTGACCTCCAGAGGCTTTAGTATATAGCCCTCGGCATTGACATTTACAGCCGTCTTTGCATAATTGAAATCCTGAACCCCGCTGAAGAAAATAATCTTAATATCGGCTCCATTTTCCTTCATTTTCATGGCGGCCTCAAGTCCGTCCATAAATGGCATTCTTATATCGGTCAACAGTATGTCGGGGTTGAGTTTCATGCACAGGTCAAAAGCTTCCTGGCCGTCTGTGGCCTCACCTATTATTTCCACCCCGTATTCAGTCCAATTTATTATATCCAGCAATCCTTCACGCACAATTATTTCGTCTTCAGCAATAATCATCTTCAACATATATATCCTCCAGGTTCTTAACGGCAGGAATGGTTATTATGGCGGTTATTCCCGAATCCTCATTATTGACATAGCTTAAGCCGTATGCCTCTCCAAAGAAGTGCTTTATTCTCCCGTGAACGTTTTTGATTCCGAAAGAAGCGCTCTCTTTGACCCTGCCGTCAAGAATACCGTTCAATTTATCCGCATCCGCGCCTACTCCGTCGTCGGTTATCCTTATTTCCA
Source organism: Bacillota bacterium (assembly GCA_023397905.1). Classification (GTDB taxonomy): domain Bacteria; phylum Bacillota; class Clostridia; order Acetivibrionales; family DSM-1351; genus Ruminiclostridium. Next base: position 14,581 of record JAEWSZ010000127.1, read on the forward strand.
CCGTGTCATCCTTTTGTATCCCGCTGATTTCAATAAAACCCTCTCCCTTTCTCTTTTCTATGCCGTGAATTATTGCATTTTCCACAAGGGGCTGGAGGATCAGCTTTACAGTGTAATATTTGAGTATATCCGGCTGGAAATCTATCACATAGCTCAGCTTGTTTTTGAACCTGACCTCCTGGATTCTCAGATAGCTTTCAATCTGTCTGGTCTCGTCCTCCAGGGTAATAATGTTTTTACCCTGGCTCAAGCTGTACCGGAAGAAGTTGGAAAGGCTTTTCACCATAATACTTATGTCATTGGCATTCAGCTTCATTGCAAGCCAGTTTATTGAGTCAAGGGTGTTGTACAGGAAGTGCGGGTTTATTTGCGCCTGCAAGGCCTTTAGTTCCGCATCCTTGGCTTTGAGCTCAGCCTTTTTCTTGTTCAGCTCGCTGACATACAATTCGTCTATTAATTCCTTGATCTCGCTCAGCATCTTTTTGTACCGGCTGATAAGAAAAGAGAATTCGTCCTTCCGCTTGTAGACAAGGTCGATTTCAAAATTGCCGTTTTGTACTGTGGACATTGATTTTACCAGCTTGTTTATTGGCTTGGATATATCCCCTGCCAGCAGAAGCGCCGTCAAAAAAGCAATGCCCAGGCATATGAACAGTACCGCGTACATGACCTTGTTGAAGGAAACCAGCTCTCCGTTGAGTTCATCCAGCGGGGAGAGAGAAATAATGCTCCACTTGAGCTCTGGGATTTTCTTGACCGAAACCAGCATCTGAACACCGTTAACTTTTTGTATTTTGGAAGAATAGGATGTCTCGTAGTTATCATCGGTATATTTTTCATTTTGTATGTTTTGCCCCACCATTTCAGGAATATTGCTCATCATAACAGAATAGCTGTCATCGGTAATTATGATGATACTGTTGGGAGAAGATTTGAAGTCGTTTAAAATATTGTTGAAATACGCGGTTTCCATATCCATTGTGAGAAGAGCCGCGTATGTGGTTTCTCCGGGCCGGATTGCGTAGAGCTTTCTTGCCACTCTTATGCAGTCCATGGTGTTTATGAGCGTTTTCAGTTTGCTGGGCCCCACAATGGCATAGTAACCGTCATTGAAATCCGTATACCATTTCTCTTTTTCCACCAGGCTGATGTCAAAAACCTTGTCTGAAATTCCAAAGTTGTTGTATTCAGGCCTGTCAAGCATGTATATGCTGGGAAACAAATTGGTTTTCGTAAAATTGGACAGGTTTGAAAGATAATAGCTCTCAAGGACATCGTTTAAGGTATTGATTTCTCCAACCACGGCTGTGGCCTTATCCGGCTTTTCCCCGGCCAGGATCTCCATCAGCTTGGGATTGAAGGCTATGAGATTTGCTATATCGTTTATATGCTGGAATTCCTGAAGTATTATGGCCTCTGCCGTATTCAGATTCTTCTCAATAGATGAATCCATCTTCCTGGTGATTATATCGGCAGACCTGTAGTAGATGGTTACGGATATGATTGAGGTCGGAATCACGACAGACAATATGAAATATATTATAAGCCGCTTTTTAATGCTTGATTTCAGGATAAAATCCCGAAAAACTTTTTTAATAAAGTCTTTTATAAACATATGCCCTCACAGAAATACAAATATGAGAGGGTGCTGCAAAATAATAATTCAATACATGTGAATTTTCAATTATACCGGTCCTCCCATATTAACCTGCAGCCAATGTGAAGCACACGGTACACCGTGTATCAATAACTTCGCTTAGTGTAGTATTTGAATTATCTGTAATGGCTCAGTTTTGGCATTTTAACTGTCGCTCACATTCACCATCCGTGGCTTCATAGTTCGCTAAAACAGACCTCCTGTCTGTTTTACAGCTAAAATACCAATTCTTCGCCAACAGCTAAAATCAAATCCTACAATGCGCGCATTTATTGATGCACGCCATACCTTTTCGTGCTTCCCATTAATGGACGTTGTATTGGCGGACCGTAACAACTGAATTTTCAACATGCATTGGATTTAATTATATTTTGCAACATCCTCTATATAGCTATAATTTCATTATACAAGCATAAAATCTTATGTAAATATAAAATAATCTATTCCCAGATTACGGAAGATAAGCCCCCTCTTCTCTTAATCTGTTTCTCAGTACGGAAGTATCAATATTATGTACATTTGAACCGGGCTGCTTCATTGCATATACTGCAGCGATCCCGGCCGCTTCCCCCATTACCAGGCATGCCGGCATGACCCTGACACTCCCCTGTATGGACCTGTCACAGGAAATGGACCTTCCCGCAACCAGTACATTGTTCAAGCCTTTTGGAGTCAGGCAGCGGTATGGTATTCCGTGGGATTCGCCCTTCTCATAGCGGGCGCAGCGTTTTTCCCAGTCGATTTTCCCCATCTTCTCCAGGATTACCTCATGCTCCGAATGGTGTATGTCAAGATAATAGCTGTTTCTTCCTATCTCATCTTCAAAGGATGCCCTGTTCATATAATCGGTTTCTGTGAGTATATAGTCGCCCAGGACCCTTCTCGTCTCCCTTATTCCCATAAGCGTACCTGTAGAGGCCAGTAAAGCATTGCCGAAGGCTTTCGGCTGGTATTTCGCCAGAGCCTCTCTGAACTGCGCCGCAATTTTTCTGCCTGTAATCAAAGCTTCTGTGACACTGAAGGGGTCCGTATTGTCAACATCCCAGAGATGTCCGGCGTTAAAACTTATCAGACCCGGCCCCACCTGTTGGTTGCAGCAGTGCTTATCCTTGATCAGCGGGTATTCTCCGGAATCAAGTATCTTATATATGGGGCTGTTCTCATTTGATGCGTGAAGCCTTTGTCCGTATTGGTACGCATAGTCGTCTACATTGCTGAGCAGAAAGCACATGGTGGCAGGCTGCAGCTCTCCTGTCTCAGTATCTCCCTTTATATACTCCGCGCCTGCCCATGCAGCCAGATCGGCATCTCCGGTGCAATCCACATAAACCTTTGCCCTGTATGCCGTAAGTCCGGACTTATTGGTGACTATTACTCCTGTTACGGTTCCTCCGCCGTCGGTTTCCACACAACTCAGTACCGTATTAAACAGTATCTTTGCTCCTGAACCCGTAACCATATCGTCATATACCCTTTTCAGGTATTCGGCGTCGATGGGAACCCAGTGCAGTTCCTCTTTTCCTACATGAGGAAGGCCTTTTTTGCATTCTTCAAGCACCTTGTGCGCAATACCGCCGTATACTACCTTTTCCTTATCCCAGAAAGGCGCCCAGGACGGTACCAGTCCTGCCGTCCCCATTCCGCCCAGGCAGCCCGTCGATTCAATCAGCAGAGTCCTGGCCCCTTCCCTGGCCGCGGCAATAGCGGCTGCACAACCCGCCGGGCCTCCTCCCGCAACAATCACCTCATATGTGTCGTCTAACGGAATGCTTTTCTCTTTCAACTTATACTGCGTTTTTGTATCCATATGTATCCTCCCTGTCAGCTTCTGATTTGCTGTCCTTGTTTCTATACACATTTTATTCTTTATGTTTTATTGTATCTTGCACTATATGGATATTTTCATTGAACAATATTGATATATCGCTTCTTTTGAAATACAATGAGGATATACTTTTAATTTCCAAAGCTGATTTGGGTGCGGGATAAATATCATTAAACTTTTGTGAGCCGGAAAGGCTAAGGGTACTTATTATGAAAAGCGTTGAGGGATATCCCCTGCTGGAACAAATGATGAAGCTTATGTCATCGGGCAAAAACTTTCATATCTGCATTCACGATACTTCGGGGATCCTGCATAACAACCCTTATCTTGCCATGTCTCCCACCGGTTATTCACATAACCATCCTTTTTGTACAACGGCTAAACTCACCTCCAGAGGCTTTAAAAACTGTCTGCGCTGCAAGGCTCTTTCTCTGAAAATGGCTTTGAATTCCAGAGAGCCCTTTATCGGTCAGTGCTATCTGGGACAGACCGAAATCATAAAACCGGTTTATGTGAATGACAGACTGGCTTGTGTAATCTACCTCGGAAATCTTTTGGACAAAAAGCAAAGGGAAGCAGTAATTAAAAAAATAAAAAGGAACGCACCCAGAACCGGTGTGCTTCCCCGGAAGCTGTTGAAGGAATTGGAAGCCACCCATGAATTTGATATGGAAGAAACGGACGTGTATTTTGAAATACTTGAACTTATCAATAATTTTATTATTCTCATAAACGCGCAATATCAAAAGCCAATTATCAGGGAAAGCGACACTGCGCCAATATTCCGCGGAAATATCCATTCAGCAGTCAGGACTGTTATGGACTATGTGTCAATACATTACAATCTGGATATCCAGCTGGAGCAACTGGCCAAAATATGCTTTCTGAATCCCGAATATTTATCAAAGCTTTTTAAGAAGGAAACAGGCTCAAGCCTTGTTGACTATATAAACTTTATACGCATGGAGCGGGCAAAGGATTCCCTGATCATGACGAACGATGAAATAGTAAATATCGCCCTCCAGGCCGGATTTAACAGCAGCAGCTATTTCTGCAGGGTGTTTAAAAGAAGCACTGGGCTTTCACCCACAGGTTTCCGGAGGCAAAACAGAAATATAGGGCAGTAGAGGTGTTTTATTTACGACCATGTTCGTCTTGAAGCTTACTTTTGTGAATCAAGAATAAACATAGATGCATCATGTCCCATGAATATTTTACTTCCGGTATAAAAAGTTTTGGATTGAATATCTCTGTAACCTATTTTAGTCATAATGTCGGTTAACTCTATTTGATCAAATCCGTTATGAACCATATCTGAAACTATTTCTTCATTTTTATTAAAATCTACGATTAGTAAATGCCCTCCTGCATTCAGAACATCGTATAATCTTGATAAAACTAACTCAACATCATTAATGTGGAGTAGAACCTGAGCCATAAAAATGTAGTCAGCATGTAAATCCGATTGACCTTCCCGCTCAAAATCGAAGCATAGTGTATCTGCATTCTGAATATTTAAGTCAGCAATTTTTAGTTTTATTTGATTAATCATATTTTGCGAGGTATCCAGAAAAAGCATAGAATTGAAATCCTTTAACAGGTTCATTCCCACAAGACCGGTTCCGCAACCGAAATCAATAGCATACTTATTTTTAGCGTCAACTAAATATTCCCGGACAGCCTCTGAAGATACCTTTGCAATTTGAACTCTTTCAGAAGTATCATATATATTAGCTATCATTTCAAACTTATCGGTATTTCCCATTTTTACCTCTCTATGTACCTTTTCCTTATTTCAATAGTTTGTTTAAATCCTTATCCGGTTTTCGGACATACCTTTTTTTTAGTGCATCCAATACAACTGCGGCCTCCTGGTTATTTCTGTCCCGCAGGATATCACAAATACTCCGCTCCATATCGTATGTCCTAATGTCGTTTCCAAAAGTGGTCTGCTTGCTGCAGATGCCAGGATCAAATAATTCTTTTTTAATAGTATGGACAATCAATCCATCCCGATTTAGTTTACTTGTATTATATCCTGTTGGTACTGTTACATTTTTTTGCACGTCATAGCATAATTATTTAGTCTCCACTACATAATAGCCTCCGGACTTTTTGCTGCCTCGCCGTTCAATTAAACCTTTGCCGGTTAATTCCCGGATTTGCTTTTCTATAGTGCTAACTGGCCGATTGCCTAATAATTCCGAAGCATCTTTAGCTCTGATTCCCGGATTAGCCTTTATGATATCAAATAGTAATTTTAATCCGCCATTTAATCCACCATTTAATCCGCCATTTAATCCGCCATCCTGCCTTATTTTTAAGAATGGAAAAGCAACTTTTATAAAATTGGGCGTGATTGTAAAGATTGAACGCTCATATTTCTTCAGAATTCTTATCACACCTGAACCCAACTGTTCCACAAGGTGCATATCTTTAAAAACCCGCATCAACTCCTTGTTCCTCGGTGCAGAATAACCGCTGAAAAATTCCTCCTCAGTCATTCCCTGAACTAAGCCACCTGCAGATGTTATTTCAATTCTGTCTGAGAATATCTCGATTTTAGGCGGTACTTCATTTGAATAATCATTATGAACGATGGCGTTAATTACAGCTTCCCTTAAGGCTATTTTATCGACTAGATTTTTTTCTTCTCTTTCTTTTGATGTAATTTTTGCAAGAGTACGATTTTCTATTTCCAGCTTGTCCAATACCCGTTTTGCCGCCTTTATAAGAGAGCAATATCCATATTCATTATTTTCTATCAAATCATACCTATCGTTTCCGTTATACTTTGCGACTTTAATTGATGTTCCATTGGTATCTGCAAGCAGATATGCAGCATAATTAAATTTCCCATCCTCAGTCAGTAACTCCAAATTATCAGCAAAATGATCGTTAAGCTGAAATTCATTTTCCTCATAGAATATTTTCAGCTGTTCAAATGTAATATCCTGTTTTGGAGAATTTATTTTTCCAATAGAATTCCTCGTCCGCTTTGCAAATAAATCCTCTATCAGATTTTGCGGCATAGGTTCCGTCGAACTGCCAACGCGCATAAAACAGCCATTGGGAGACATTCCATACTTTTTTATATAATATGGCTTTTCCTGTCCGCTGGCTATGTTAATTTTTATATAGTTCTTACCGGCATTCGTTTCACATATAACGTCAAACAGCCCTAAAGTTGACGGCAATATGTTGTTCTTCACACGGTCTTTAATCTTCAATTGAATATCATCTGCGTTGGCGACGCCGACAACATCTCCCTGGTTGTCTATCCCAATATAAATTGTCCCACCCTCAGGATAGTTTAGAAAGCTGACAACTTCCCTTTCCAGTTTGTCGTTAAGCTCCTGCTTGAACTCAATTCTATTTGTTTCTTCTTTGATTTTAAATTCTCCCATAACAATTCCTCTCCAACGTCAACATAATCATAAATCTGAACTTCGCTCTTGTTTTGATATAATGGAGACGTCCAGCGTACTGTTGCACTGTGCCTTTTCACGCAACAGGCATTGTACGGTACTGATTCTGCCATTAAAAAAGAACCATGCACTAGAACCATTTCCTGATTGGGATCGCTCAATGGCAATTGGGATATTCTTTTTGACGCATATATAAAGTTCTTCATAACTAAACATTATTCAGTATCCTTGTTTTTAATCCTATTTACAATTATTAGTATATCACAGGTTCCTTCATTCTGGAATGTCCTTTTTGTCCGTGCTTGTGTCAAATCGTATGCCCTGATATCGTTTCCAAAAGTGGTCTGTTTGCTACAGATGCCGTTTCATGAGAATAGATCATTTTCTTTTTTCGAAGCTAATAGATCAGCCTCTTGTCTTCCCACTGGAAACAATACACTGATTATTAGGCGAATCTGCTATTTCTAACAATAGATTGCGCTCAGATCGGACGCACATAAGTCGCACATAAAAAAGTAGAGATACTTAAAAAACTAATTCAAGTATCTCTATATTAAAGGATGTAAATATGGATATAATCTACTTACAAAGATGTATTGAAAATAATTTCAATATTCTCTGCAGTCAAAAGTTATTCGATCCCAGCAGCGTGAGGAATGATCAGCGCAACAGCCACATCATTCACATTTGTACCGGTGGGACCTGTCATAATAAGTCCATTGCACTGTGAGAGTGCGTAATATGCGTTATTATCCTCCAATATGTCAGAAATTAAAA
>JAEWSZ010000174.1 GCA_023397905.1 Bacillota bacterium
TGGTCTGGGCAAACCCAACGCAAATGTTGATATAGGTGCGCCTGCGGATAAAGTAATAAACGACGGTCTGCGCCAGAAGCACGCCGCACAGAATCCACATACGGTCCGGCGGAAGCGGTTCGGAAGGGGACGCCAGGGGAATCAGAAACAGGTAAATGGCGGTGATCATGACCGCATATGGAATGGTCATCACAAAGCCGTCTAAAAAATTCCAGAGGAAAAGCGACACATATTTTTTTGTCTCTCCGAAGGTGACCAGGTGAAACCAGCTTTTAAATTTTTTCATACAGATACCACTCCTTTCCGTATAGTCCAGCGGTCGCGCCGCTCGTTTGCGTCTACCATGTGGCGGTAAGGGCCGCACTGGGACAGCAGACTCTCGTGGGTGCCGGCTCCCAATAATTCACCCTGCCGCAGCACTAATATCTGATCGGCGTTTTGAATGGAGCGTATACGGTGAGCGATCACCAGTACGGTCTTGTTTGCGGCAAGCCGGGCAAAGGCCTGCTGTATTTTGCTCTCGTTTTCTGCGTCGGCGTATGCGGTAGCTTCGTCCAGAACCACGATGGGCGTGTTCTTTAAAAAGACGCGGGCGATGGCAATACGCTGCTTTTCACCGCCGGAGAGATAGGCGTCTTTTTCTCCGATCACTGTGCCGTAGCCCATGGGCAGCGTCATGATCACATCATGGATATTGGCGTTTATGGCCGCCTGTACCACCGCCTCGTGGGAAGCTGCACTGTTGCCCATGCGGATGTTGTTCTCCACCGTGTCGCGGAACAGAAAGGAATCCTGAAAGACGTATGACACCAGAGCGGTCAGCCGTTCCTGCGGAATCTCGCGGATATCCACCCCTCCGATTTTGATGCTGCCCTGCTGCGGTTCATAGAACCTCAGCAAAAGCTGAGCCACGGTGGACTTTCCGCCGCCGGAAGGCCCTACCAGCCCGTTGATACTGCCCTGGGCGAGCTTCAGGCTCAGGTTCTTCACCGCCTGAGTGCCATCGTTGCCGTAGGAAAAGGAAACGTCCTCGAAGGTGATGTCATAGGCCTGAGGGGAGGCTTCTCCCACCGTTTCCAGCTCGGGCTGGTTCAGTATCCTGTCAATGCGGGCCACGCCTTCTGAAATCCGTTTGCTGTGCAGTACCATGTTCATCATATTTTCCATGGGCTCCTTGAGACCCCCGCCCACAAGGAAGAACAGCAAAAGGACCGGGAGAAAGTCTTTGTAGGAGGAGGCGCGGCTGGCGAGCAGCAGGCCGGCCGGAGTCAGGAACAGAAGCTGCGCTCCAAAGAAGGCGTAATACGCGCCCATTTTTGCTTCAAAATGATAGGTCGTTCGCTCAATACTGCCAACATAAGCCGATATGCTGTCCTCAAAGCGCCGGAAGGCGCTGAGGGTACGGTTGAATATCTTGATCACCGGCATCCCATGGATATATTCCACGATGGTACCTTCCATTTTCTCTTTCGTATCATGCATATCTACTTGTGTCTGAGCGCCTTTGGGATTTTTCAGGCCGCTGCTCAAAATGAACAGAGAAATAAAAATGGGGACGAGCGTCACAAGCGCCAGCCGCCAATCCATGACGAACAGATAAAGCAGTGTGAAAAGGGGCGTGGCGACGGCGGCAGCAATGTCAGCGATATGGTGTGCGATGAATACCTCGATCTGTTCCACATCATCTGAAATTACTTTTTTGATGGCGCCCTGGGTGGTTCCGGTGAAAAAACCGGATGGGATGCGACCGAGCTTGTTCATCATATGTACCCGCAGCTCATAGATGATATCATAGGCGGCGCCGTGGGCCAGCGCGGAGGATACAAAAGTGCACACACCGTATGCCAGCGCTGCGCCGAAGGTGATGGCCACAAGCGTATAGATCCGTCCGGAATCTATTTCCTGAGGCGCGGTATAATGTGCGAGCAGCTCCCGCACCACACCGTAAATGGTGAAAAACATCGCCATCCTTGCGCCGGATGAGAGCACTGACAGCAGACACGCGGCGAGCAGCTTTTTCTTTTTGGGCCCGGCAAGCTCCAACAGTCTTGCTACACCGGTTTTGGCTTTTGAAGGCCTGGTTTTCTTTTTCATAGATTTTCTCCTCTCATAAGGTAAATTCTCTCCGGATAAGAAAGTTAGTTTGTTCTAACTTCAATGTAAAAAAGAAAGTATTTTATTTACTTTCTTCAAAAATGCAGGTAAATACCAGATCATAGATTCTGACAAGAGTTCTTTCCAGGGCGTCCTGGTGGAGCTCATCCCTGCCGATCATGGCAAGTGCCATGATTTTGATGAGGTTCGCTACAACCTTATAGTCAATATCCTTGCGGACACCCTCCATATGTTGAAACAGACCGTCCATGACAGCCGTTTCTACTTCGGGATTTATGGCGTATTCCTGGGGAAGGGCAGCCCTGAGTTTACTCTCGTCCTCAGTGGTGAGATACTGGTAGATGCTGTCTTCGCTGAAAATGATTTTCTTCAGAAATTCCTTTGCTTCCGTAACGGTCATCTTGTCCCGCCCGTTCAAGGTATCCATAAAAAACTGTTTTGCCGTGTCTCGCTGATATTTTATGATTTCGTAGACAAACATCTCCTTGGAGGGAAAGAAATTGTAGAATGTGCTTTTCCCGAGCCCTACCGCTTTCATGATCTTGTCAACGGAAGCGTGTGTCATCCCGTATTGTTTGATCAGTGAAAAGCCCTCGTCCAGCATCCGGATTTTCGTATTTTCTCTTTCTTCCAGTGCGAAAATCTTTGGCGACATAAATCAATTCTCCCTATACGACTGTTTTAAATATAATATACGACTATTATTTAATAATGGTCGTATAAATAATAGCATTGCCTCTTTCCTTTGTCAAGTGAAAGTATCTATTTCCACATAAATATCTATACAGTATGGCATACTGATTTTGTTTGAAGCTAAATATAAGTACCTCTGACGCCGCTCCCGGCCCTGCAACTGCAAATTGCGTATATGCTACAATAAATCTCTTTACTAAAGGCAGTATTACTACTAAACTTGGAAAAAAGCACCTGGCAGGAGGCATAAAGTAAATGAGATTTTTTGAAATAATTTTGAGCATTGCTAATATTATAGTGTTTTGTATTATAGCGATTAAGCGGTTTCATACCATCCGCTATATTGATTATGCGGTACCGGCCGCGCTGCTGATCGCTGTTATAGAGGTGGCGGTTGAAGGCTTCCGCTGGCAGATGGTTCCGGCATACGCTCTGTCGTTAGCCTTCCTTGTAATCCGGCTGCTAAGCAAAGGAACCGGTTTACATGTTCATCTCGTTGTCTCCGTACTCGGCGCTTGTTTAGGGGTCATTGCCATAGTGATATCCGTTGCTTTGCCGGTTGTATTGCCTGTATTTTCTTTTCCGGAGCCGACGGGATCATATGGGATCGGTACGGTGACATATCATTGGGTGGATACCGGCCGCCCGGAGCTTTTTACGGAGGATACCAATGACCGCCGTGAGCTTATGGCGCAGGTGTGGTACCCGGCCAGGAAAGAACCGACAAGACGGAAGGCGCCGTATATCCAGGATGCCGATGCTGTGGCGCCGGCCATCGGACGGATGCTTCATATGCCGGAATTCATCTTCAGCCATCTTAAATATGTTGCCTCAAATGCCATGCCTTCCGTTCCGGTTGCGGACGACATGCCCAATTATCCGGTGCTGCTGTACCTTACAGGGATATATGGATTCCGTTCGGCAAACACCTTTCAGATCGAAGAGCTGGTTTCACATGGTTATATTGTCGTAGGTCTGGACCAGCCGGGTATTGACCCTATGGTACGTTTTCCGGATGGGCGGCAAATACCGGGGCTGCCAAGGGATGAGATGGTTTCGCTCAACTTTCAGAGCGTAGAACCCCGGCCGGAAGCTCCGAAACTACACGGTCAGCCGCTGCCGGATGGGATTATTCCATATTTTGCCCAGGATGCGAGCTTTGCTCTGGATCAGCTTGAGGCAATTAATAAAAACGATCCGGGCCGGATTCTGACAGGACGGCTTGATCTTGAGCACATGGGCACATTCGGCATATCGATGGGCGGGATGGATGCCGCCCAGGCAAGCTTAAACGATCCACGCCTGAAAGCCTGCATCATTATGGATGTTTACATACCTGCCGGGGTCGTCGGGAAGGGCCTGAAACAACCGACCATGTTCATAACACGCAATGCTGATACCATGCGCCTTGAGCATGACAGCAACGGCACCTGGCAGGAAAAAGACATAGAACTGACCATCGGCACCATGCGCGCAGTGTATGAGAAACTGCCGGGCGACGGTTATTATGTGGAGATACCGGGGATATTCCATATCAACTTTACAGATATCCCCTACTGGTCACCTCTGATGGCACAAATCGGCTGGACCGGACCGATTAACGCCCAACGTGGGTTTGATATTATCAACGCATATTCCCTATCATTTTTCGATAAGGAGCTTAAAGGCCGATCGTCTTCACTTCTGGAGGGACAGAAACAGTTTCCTGAAGTGAGCTTTGAATCGCTGAAATAATTAATCCGGAGAATTGCCGGATGCTTTTTCAAAGAGATGCTGCAAAATAAAATGTATTCAATACATTATTGCAGGCAAGATAACTAAGCCCCGGCTCCGCCGGGACTTTTTTTATACCATGCAAATAAAGAACCGGCATTCATAAGTAAAATGGAATCTTTTTTTATGCCGGTACACATGGTTCAATATAGTTCACGTATACGAAAATGATAGAAGATATAATATAAAATGAAACGAAAATAAATTCAAGGCTTGTTATAATATTTGCATATTTCAATAATAAATTATAGTTTTGACATAACGGTTTAGAAATTGCAGATAGTATGAAAACTCACAGCTGCACTGTTACTGACAACCGTGAGGTTCGCATTTGTTTAAAAGTGTTATGGACGGACAGAAGGGGGAAAATATGAAGGCAGCCAATAAAGAAGACCGGATGCTTTATGACAGACAAGCCAGAGAGATTGTATCAAAAATGTCATTAGAGGAAAAAGTTCATTTGATGAGCGGCAGCGTATCAATAGCCTCGGCACTTCCGGGTATGCTTGTGAAAAAACATCATTATAACTGGTACCCGTATCCGGCGGGAGGAAATAAAAAGCATAATGTCCCGCCAATGAAGTTTTGCGACGGCCCGCGCGGAGTAGTCTGCGGAAACGATGCCAGCACCTGCTTTCCGGTGGCCATGGCCAGAGGCGCTACTTTTGATAAAAAACTTGAAGAACAGATAGGGGAAGCCATCGGAAAAGAGATCCGGGCTTATGGGGGCAATCTGTTCGGCGGGGTATGCGTAAATGTACCGTATAATCCGGGTTGGGGCAGAAGCCAGGAAGTGTTCGGGGAAGACCCGTTTCATCTGGGAGCCATGGCTTCCGCTACAATAACCGGAGTTCAAAAACACAATGTAATAGCCTGCACGAAGCAGGAAGTCTTTCTTCCTCAGTTTAAGGATTGCGTGGAGGCGGGAGCGGCCAGCATAATGTCTTCTTATAACCGTTATCAGGGCATACATTGCGGGCATAGTGATTATCTCCTTAACAGGGTATTAAAAAAGGAATGGGGCTTTGATGGCTTTGTCATGAGTGACTTCGGTTTCGGAGTCAGGGATACTGTTGAGGCCGCCAACGGCGGTATGGATATAGAGATGTGCAACACAAAATGGTTCGGAAAAAGACTCGTTGCGGCCGTGAAGAGCGGCAAAGTACCGGAGAGTAAGATAGATGAAGCAGCCATCCGTATTGTACGTACGCTGAATGCCTTCACCGGGGCGGAGGATCCCATGGAGTATCCAGAAAGTATCATTGGGTGTGAAGACCACAGGGCCCTGGCTTTAAAGGCGGCGGAGGAAGGTATCACTCTTCTGAAAAATAATAACACGCTTCCTTTTTCCCGGGAAAAAGTAAAAAAGCTGGCAGTTATCGGTAAGCTTGCCAATGCAAAAAATATAGGAGATCATGGTTCAAGCCAGGTATATCCGAAGCACGTTGTGACTCCTTTGGAAGGGTTAAAAAATATAGCGCCCCTGACACAGATAATTTATTGTGACGGACGCAGCACAGAGGAAGCTAAGAAGGCGGCAAAAGAAGCGGATGCGGTGATTTTTGTCGCAGGCTATAACCATAATGATGAAGGGGAATATCTTTTCCCGATAAAATTACCCGGAAAGCTGGCTTTCGGCGGGGACCGGGCAACCTCTCTCGGCCTTCATGAAGCCGATATAGAGCTGATCCAGGCCGTAGCGCCTGAGAATAGAAACAGCGTGGCCGTTTTAATCGGCGGAAACATGATCATGACGAATCCCTGGGACAGTGCGGTTTCATCTATCCTCATGGCATATTATCCCGGGCAGGAAGGCGGAACAGCCCTGGCAAAAATCCTCTTTGGAGATGTCAATCCCAGCGGTAAGACACCCTTTTCGACACCATGCCATGAATCCGATCTGCCGCAGGTAAACTGGGATACAAAGGAACAGGTATACGGGTATTATCATGGATATACAAAACTTGACAGGGAAAATAAAAAACCAAGGTATCCTTTTGGCTTTGGGCTGAGCTATACGGACTTTCAGGTATCAAATCCCAGCGTGAAAATTGCAGGGGACTATGTGACAGCGGAATGTGATGTGAATAACACAGGAAAATACAAGGGGGATGCGGTAATCCAGTTTTATGTGGGGACCTCCCAATCTAAAGCGGACAGGCCTGTGAAATTGCTCCGCGGATTTGAGCGCTCCTCCCTGGAGCCGGATGAAATGAAACACATCGTAATTGAATGTCCCATTGATAAATTGCGCTATTTCAATGATCAGGAGGATGTATGGGAACTGGAAGATATCACTTATGAAGCATACATTGGCACCAGCAGTGCCGAAGAGGACTTGCACAAATGTTTCTTTTCGCTTGAAAGTAAGGTTGATGAAACGGTGAGTTAAACTAAACATTATTTTTGTCAGGAGAGATATAGTATGGAAACATTAAAGAATGTACCTTATAAAAATCCCAAGCTAGGCGTTGAAGAACGTGTGGAGGACCTTTTATCCAGGATGACCCTGGAACAAAAGATTGCCCAATTAGGTTGTGTTATGTCTATGGGCGGCAACATGGACAATATGGAGGAGCAGCTTGCAAACGGCATCGGGGAAGTAGCCGTGATGCTTGGGGGACTGACTCCGGAGGATAATGTGAAAATGGTGGAAACAGTTCAGAAATTTCTTTTGGAAAAGACGGAGCTTGGGATTCCTGCAATCCTCCATACGGAAGCCTTGTCCGGCGGCGTGTTTACAGGAGCCACAAATTTTCCTGTTTCGATCGGTCTGGCGGCAACCTGGGATACGGATAAGGTCCGGGAAATGGGCAATATTATCCGGGAACAAATGCGGACCCTCGGCATAAGACAGGCACTTTCCCCTGTGATGGACATTGCAAGGGACCTGCGCTTTGGAAGAATCGGAGAAACCTATGGTGAAAATCCCACATTGGCAAGTCAAATGAGCGTTGCATATGTGAAAGGCCTGCAGGGTGAAGATTTAAAGGACGGTATCGCCGCGACTGCCAAACATTTTCTTGGTTATGCCGTTTCGGAAGGCGGCATCAATATGGCAAGCTCAAATATTCCGCCCAGAGAGCTTAGGGAGGTTTATGCCAAACCCTTTGAAGCAGCCATCCGCGAAGCCGGCCTTGCCTCTGTAATGAATTCCTACGGCAGCCTGGATAATGACCCGGTCATATCCTCCAAGGAGATTCTGACCGGTTTGCTCCGTGGGGAATTGGGATTTGAGGGGGTTACCGTAACAGACTATGCGTCTATCAATAAACTTACGGATGATTACTGTGTGGCGGAAGATTATGTAAAAGCAGGGATCATGTCAATGGAGGCCGGTATGGATGTGGAGCTGCCAAATCCGGTGGCATATGGTCCCGGACTCCGGGAGGCTGTCAAATCCGGAAATCTGGATATTTCCGTAATTGACAGGGCTGTTAAAAGAGTTTTGAGCCTGAAGTTCAGATTGGGTTTGTTTGAAAAGCCGTATCCGGATATTGAAGGCATGGGACAGGCATACGGTAACAGCCGGAATGAAAAGGTGTCCTATGACCTTGCCTGCAAGTCGGCGGTACTGGTTAGAAACCAGGATAATATCCTTCCGTTAAAGCAGAAATATAAAAAAATTGCCGTGATCGGACCCAATGCAGACAGCCTGAGAAATCTATTCGGAGGTTACACATACCCCTCCTTTGTTGAATTCATGCTGGAGAATATAACAACACTGGCGCAGATGTCCCAGACGGGAGATGCCAATGTGGAAGAAATTCTTACCGGTATGGTGGGTGTGAAGGTCAGAATAACAGACGGAATGCCTTCCGATCCCAAGGATATTCCAACCATACACCAGGCTCTGCCCATGATGTACCCCGGAGCAAAAACAGTATTCCAGGCAATAGAGGAAGCCTGCCCGGAAAGTGAGATCCTGTACAGCAAGGGCTGCGAGGTCAAGGGGGAAGACCGCTCCGGGTTTGCAGAAGCGGTAAAATGCGCGGAGGAATCCGAAGTTGTTATTATGGTAATGGGAGCCAAAAACGGAATCGGTGAAACGGCCACAATAGGTGAAGGTGTGGACAGCTCGGACATCGGAATGCCAGGTGTCCAGGAAGACCTGGTCAGAGCGGTTTATAATACCGGAAGACCTGTTATACTTGTACACATGAGTGCCCGCCCTCTTTGCAGTCCATGGATCTCGGAGCATATCCCTGCGATTCTTGAGGTATGGCATCCAGGACAGTGCGGAGCGGCGGCAGCGGCGGATATATTGCTCGGAAAAGCAAATCCGGGAGGGAAACTACCATTTACAGTTATACGCAGTGCGGGCCAGATTCCGTCTTATGCGGATCACAGGAAGGGCAGCGGCTATGCGGGACGGAGGAATTCCGTTATTACCAATAAGGACGGATATGTAAATGAGTCGAATAAACCGCTGTTTCCTTTTGGACATGGTTTATCCTATACCCAATTTGAAATAAGCGATCTGACATTATCAGAAAGTGCAATATCCTCCGGCGGAAGCCTGAGGGTTAAATGCAGCGTAAAAAATACGGGAAACTGCGCCGGCGATGAAGTGGTGCAGCTGTATTT
>JAEWSZ010000019.1 GCA_023397905.1 Bacillota bacterium
GTCTATGATCATGACCGGCCCCAGGGGCAGCAGCTCCATGGCTTTGTAAACCGGGTCTGTGGTAGTGCCCTTCAGCTCGGATACAATAGCCAGCGCCTGTCCTGTCACAGCATTGACAATGCTTGACTTCCCAGCGTTCCTCTTTCCGAAAAATCCAATGTGAACCCGGTTTGCCGACGGGGTTTCATTTAATCCCATTCTGTATTTCCTCCCCATATTGAATCATGTTTGCCCTTACCAAAGTCAATTGCGGTTGAAAGCCTTCGCCTTCCATTCGAATATTGCTTTTAAGCCGGCTTTCAGCCGATAATAATTGACTTTGTCTAATACCTTCCGGTACTTATCTGATTCTTATCTTGTTCTTGTCTAATACTCATCTTAACTATTGCTATCAAAACCTGAAATCCCTGCTGCCGCCTGCTATGCCCACCAGATTTTCCTTAACTATCTCCCTGACCTTCTCCTTCGGTATCCTGCCGATTTCCCGGCTGATAAGCTCCTCGCCTACCGCTTTCGTTCCCGGGGTGGCATAGTCCTCCAGATATTCCTTCAGAGTCATCAGTGCGTTTGGATGGCAGCAATTCAGTATCTGGCCGCTTTTGCACAGGCTCATGAACCTGTCTCCCGTGCGGCCTTCCCTGTAACAGGCAGTACAAAAGCTGGGAATGTATCCTGATTCCATCAGCCAATTCACGATTTCATCCAGCGTCCTTTTGTCGCTGACGTCAAACTGCTCGGAATTCTCATCCTCCGGCTCAGGCTTGTAATACCCTCCTACGCTGGTTTTGGAACCGCCGCTTATTTGTGAAACACCCATATGCAGCACCTTCTCCCGGCAGGACTTGCTTTCCCTTGTGGAAACGATCATACCCGTATAAGGTACGGCCACGCGGATACATGCCACGATTTTGGCAAATAATCCGTCATCTATTCCGTTTTCAAACACTGTGGGGTCAATGTCGTCGGCGCGGCGTATCCTTGGAACGCTGATGGTATGCGGGCCCACGCCAAATACCTCTTCCAGGTGCTCGGCGTGCATCAGCAGCGCCGTGAATTCGTAGAGATAGGATTCCAGGCCGAACAGCACACCCAGGCCCACATCGTCGATGCCGCCCTGCATGGCCCTGTCCATGGCTTCCGTATGATAGGCATAATTATGCTTGGGGCCGGTGGGATGCAGCTTTTCATAGCTGTCCTTGTTATAGGTTTCCTGGAACAGGATGTATGTGCCGATGCCGGCGTCTCTTAATTTTCTGTAATCCTCAACGGTAGTCGCGGCTATATTCACATTCACCCGGCGGATGGCCCCGTTTTTATGCTTGATGCTGTAAATGGTATCAATACATTCCAGAATGTACTCAATGGGATTATTGACAGGGTCCTCCCCCGCTTCTATGGCAAGACGCTTGTGCCCCATATCCTGAAGTGCGGTCACTTCCCGGCGGAGCTCCTCCTGCGTCATCTTTTTCCTGGTAATGTGCTTGTTTTTCAAGTGGTAGGGACAGTATACGCAGCCGTTCACGCAATAATTGGACAGGTACAGCGGGGCAAACAGCACGATTCTGTTCCCGTAAAAGTCCTCCTTGATTTTCTGTGCAAGCTCATAAATTTCCTGATTCTTTTCCTCATTCCTACAGACAAGCAAAACGGCCGCCTCCCTGTGTGAAAGACCTTTGCGCTGTCTGGCCTTCTCAATGATGGAGTCTATCAGCTCAATATTTTCGCTGTTACTCCGGGCATATTCAAGCGTGTCCAGGACTTCCTCATTGGAAATGAATTCTTCTGCTTTTGATGATTTTGGATTGTACATGGCAATTTCCTTTCTTATCCGGGTCAGAAAATCTTCCCCTTCAGCAATGATCTATATTTTTTTAATTACCTTATCACTTAACATAAACTATATTTTAATTATTCAGTTACCTGACAATGATTGCATTTTTGATTAACATTTATATGGCAATAATCTTGCATTTTTGACTATTCATTTATGTGGCAATAATCTGCATTTTTGATTACTCCTTATTTTATTACTGATTGACCGTAACCAGGGATTTATGATCCCCCCGGCCTACAATCAGCCGGTAGCCTATATTTTCCATTCTCCTCTGCATGCAGAACCGGCATTCCGCCGCTTCATCCCCCGTACAGATCTTATTGTCGTAGAGCAGATATTTTGCTCTCACATTTGTAGGCGACAGGTTGGGCATTGCCACATTTGCACCGGCAAGTATACCCATCTCCCGGCCTTTTGGATGTATTGTCCCAAGGGCCGTGGTTGCGGGTAGCAGCACCTCCGGGAGCATAAGCCTCAGTATTCCCAGCAGGAAAAGGGTAAGCTCAAGCGTTCCTGATGTTTTATCTGCAAAAGGGGTCTGCCGGTGGGGTATAAACGGTCCGATCCCGACCATATGGGGGTTCAGCTCTTTTATAAACAGCAGGTCCTCCACAAGACAGACAGTAGTCTGATAAGGTGACCCCACCATAAAGCCGCAGCCAACCTGGTATCCTATCTCTTTCAGGTTATACAGGCATTGCTTCCGGTTCTCCAGCGACATTGCCTCCGGGTGGAGCTTTCCGTAATGCTCATGGTTTGCGGTTTCATGGCGCAGCAAATAGCGCTCGGCTCCTGCTTCAAAATATGCCTTGTAGGATTCGTAGCTCTTTTCTCCCACGGAAAGGGTAATGGCGCAATCCGGATAGCCGGTTTTTATGGAGCTGACAATATCTATCAGCCGTTCATCCGTATAATACCCGTCTTCTCCGCCCTGCAGCACAAATGTCCTGAAACCCAGCTCATGCCCTTTGGCGCAGCAATCCAGGATCTGCTCCTTTGTCAGGCGGTAGCGGTCGGCATTTTGATTGCTTTTCCGGATGCCGCAGTAGAGACAGTCGTTCCTGCAATAATTGGTAAACTCAATAAGGCCTCGGATATACACGTCATGGCCGTAATTCCGGGTTTGTACCTCCCGCGCCTTCTCAAAAAGGTATTCCGAAAGCTCATTATCCCGGCTGTCAATTAATTTTTTGTATTCTTCCGGCAAGAGTTCATTTGTTTCATAGAGCTTATCAATCAATTGTTTCATTGGGAACCTCGCTATCCACTTTTCCTGTTATTTTTGAATATACCGCCTTCGTACTCACTCCCGGCAGTTTTCCCAGCTTGCCGGAAAGCGCGCTGATGATGTCTGGCGGCGCATCAATGGCAATGCTGATAATGCTGATGTTTTTTTCGCGGTAAGGCAAGCCCATTCTTCCGATGATATACTTCCCATAGCTGTGTAAAATGGTATTCAGCTTTTCCACAGAAGCACTGTCTTCCACAATGATTCCGATAATAGCCACTCTCGTTTCCATGCCGTGACCTCCATCCATTCCATTATGCGTATGGAACAATGCGGCAAAGCCACTTCTGGTTGTAATCCTTACCCATAAGTATCACAGTCATCATTCCATCGGCATAAAATTTATACTTTTCTATTGCAATAAAAAATGCACCCAAAAAGGCGCATAATCTCCCGGTGAAAATATGACGATTGCTGTGCCTTCTGCCTTATATCCCTGTATTCGGCGTCAGTAACAATTATTTTAATGCTTTATCATAAGGTGTCTCTTTTGATTCTGCAATTTAATTATATGACTTTGTTAACATTTTGTCAATATCGTTTTTCCTTCTCAGCCGCTTGTAAAGCCGCCTCATTATCCATTGGCAAAAAACCGCTGATTTTGATTGATCAGCGGTTTTCAGGCAATGCAGATTATGAATATACACCCACAAAATTCAAGGTTGAATGTATTCTTGATTGATGGATTTTTATGGTTAGTTTTTTTGTCCTGACCTCATCTAAAATACAAATCTTTTTATGACCGATAACGCTTCCTTTATATATTTCAACACTTGTTCCATTGACTTCCGCATAAAGGCTGAAGCTTTCAACTCTCTGGCTGTCACGGATATTTTCCATGAGGATCACATGCCCTACTGTTTGCTCATCCGGAAATTCCAACAAAATTTCCGCGGTTTCTTTCTCGCTTTTCCAGTATTGATCTTCATCCTCATTTAAAATATTTGAAGGCCCATATCCCTCCGCCCATGTATCGGCAGTGATTTTTGCGGAAGGTGCAAGGTTATTTGAATAGAAAGCTTCCAGATAAAGCCCCAGCTCTTTAAGCCTTTTTACATCTTCTTCATATACAAGGCCTCTTTTGTCCGGAGGGACATTCAGCAAAAATGATGCGTTGCCGCCCACAGACTGGTAATATATATTCAAGAGTTCTTCCAGAGAGCGGACTTTATCATTATCGTTTTCATTATAAAACCAGTTAGGCCTTATGGAGGTATTTACTTCACAGGGATACCAGATCAGCTTATCCGCTTTGGAAATTATATCCCTGCTCCCCAAGTCTTCCACCCTGGAATTGACTTTTCTTTCCCTGAATTCAGTGTCATCCTTTTTCTGTGATTTATCCGCGATTTTTTCCTCATCCGCCAGGAATTCAGGGACAACGCTCCATTCCGACTCCCTGCAGTGTCCCGCTTCATTTCCGCACCAACGGACATCCGGACCGCATATACTTATGGCCGCCTCGGGCTGAAGTTCTCTTATAACCGAAAAATAACCATCCCAGTCGTAGCTTTGTTTTTTTCCATTGGCGCCTTCTCCGCAGGCGCCGTCAAACCATACGCAAAATATATCCCCGTAATTGGTAAGCAGTTCGCGCAGCTGATTCATAAAATATTCATTATATTCTTTACCGCTGCCATAAGAGGGTTCGTGCCTGTCCCAGGGCGATAAATAAACTCCGAATTTAATTCCCTGGGCTTTGCAGCTTTCAGAGAGCGATTTCACTATATCTCCATTGCCATTCAGAAACGGCGTATTTTTTATGGTGTAACCGGTATATTGGCTTGGCCACAAACAAAATCCGTCATGATGCTTACAAGTCAATATAGCGCCCTTCATACCCGCCGATTTAACAGCAGACACCCATTGATCGGCTGAAAATCCGGCCGGATTGAAAATCAATTGATCGTCATGCCCGCTGCCCCATTCTTTCCCGGTAAAGGTATTCAAGCCAAAATGGAAAAAAGCATAAAACTCCAGTTTCTGCCACGCATATTGCCGTTCCGACGGAACTACTTTTACTGCATCTGATATACTGCTCACTATTCCGTTCGCCTCCATTCACATTCTCTCGTTTTATCCTGTGGGAATCCATGCCGCTTTCTCAGAATAGAACGACGGCGGTATGATTTACCTCCGTCGTTCACCTGACCAATTTTTTTTACTTATATTGTCTGTCGTATGCAGTCTGGAGTACTTCCAGATATCTTTTCAAATTCAGCTTATCATATTGTTTTATGTAAGAATCCCAATCCTTTTCGATATCCTTTTTGCCAATTAAGAACAGTACAATTTGCTCATCCGCATAATCGTTTATCTGTGTTCTCAGCATGGCAAGCTCAGTGGATTCTTCCGGTGTAAGCGCCACATCAGGAAATCTCTTATCGTCTGCCTGGTTAACGTAATATTTATCCCTTGTTTCGTTGTAAAGGCGAACATCTTGATTCCATTTGATTTCCGGATCATTCATATTGGTTTCCATACCCAATCTGAAAGTAGAGTTCCTGTTTGCCAATATTATATTTGCCATCCAGTTATTCTCTTTTGAGGTTTCTTCATCTGTTTTGGTATATATCTTGTAAAGTGCCGGCTTACCGTCGATACCAAGTGCGCCTTGACCGGGCTTGTCCCAATCCACGCCTTCCTTACCTTGCTGGGATATAAGCGTCATTTCATCCGAGAATAACCCATCTGCCCATCTAAAAGCTGCTTCAGGATTTTTGCATTTGCTGGTTATCGCGAATGAACTCGGCATTATGCCTGTTCCGGTCAACGGAGCGTAGCTTACGCCATCCGGTCCTTTCAGATTGGCAAGCGCCGTATATTGCTGTGAACGTTTATCCGGGCTATTCGCATCATAGTCCGCAAAAACCCACCAGTATGGAGCTGTTGCCACACCGATTCTGGCACCCTTCGGATCGGTTCCCACCTGCTTGTACTGGTCCGCTGTCTGTGTCAGGGAGGTTTCATCTATCAACCCCTGTGCAAAAAGGCTTCTGATCCATGTTATGCCTTTTTTAAACGCATCGGTATTTGAAACGAAAGTTACTTTTCCATTCTCCAGACTAAGATGTGTATTATCAAAATATACAAAGGAATTCAACAGGAACGGGTAAACATAGTTATATACGCTTTCTTTAGAGGCTGCACCCATCATAGGTATTTCATCATTTGCGCCATCTCCGTTTGCGTCATTTTCCTTGAACGCTTTTAAAACATTTTCAAATTCGGTTGTTGTCTGAGGCATTTTAAGACCAAGCTTATCAAGCCATTGCTGGTTTATCCAGGACTTAAAAAAGTAAAAGGTATGGAAAGCGGCATTTATGTTCGGCAATCCATAAATATTACCATCTGCGGCGGAAATGGATTTGAGCATGTCCGGATTTTGCTCGGTGATTTTTTTAAATTCCATACCGTATTTTTCAATATAGTCATTCAAAGGAATAAAAGTTCCCTGCGTACCATATAGAATATTATCGGCCGGAGTGATAGTGCTGGTTAAAAACATGTCAGGCACTTCATTGCTTGCGAGCAGAAGGCTCACGCGCTCTTTCATACCGCTGTCCGGAACTTCCTGATATTCCACATGAATATTCGTCTTATCTTCGTACAACTGGGCAAAGGTGTTTGAACTCAAAGGGCCTATGTACGCGGTGTCTCTAACAATTGCGGTCAGTGTTATCTTTTCGGGGACAATAGGGAATTGACCCGGTTCGGAAACACCGGTAGTGCCTGCTTCGTTTTGAGCCGTTGATGATGCGGAAGGCCCGTCCGCACTGTTCCCACATCCGGCTATAACCGTAGCTGCCATCGTGATGGCCAGTGCAAGTGCCAACATTCTTTTTTTCATAATAAACCTCCTCTATAATTCTTATTCTTATAATTTGGTGATGCTTTGCGGAAAATAATTGTCTGAATGAAATGCTTCATCATCCGGACAGAATTGCGGCAACCACTGCAGAAGCATGGTCAGGTGTAAATAGCTTTTTCTCCATGGCAGAACCTCCATTTATAATTTTATTATCCCTTTAGTGCGCCTATCATGATTCCCTTGACAAAATGTTTTTGTATAAATGGGTACAGGATAAGCATTGGAAGACTGGAAACAACAATGAGGGAATACTTCAAGAGATCAATCAGCCCTTGCTGCTTCATTAATATGTCTGCATCAGTCATCATTTGATCACTGGTCTGATTTGCTATAAGAATATTTCTTAAAACGATTTGAAGGGTATATTTGTGCCTGTCTGAGATATAAATCATCGCATTAAAGTAAGCATTCCAATGGCCAACCGCATAAAACATAACCAAAACCGCGAGAATAGGAGCAGATAAGGGTATTACAATCTTGACCATAAATTTTATGTCGGAACAGCCGTCAATATTTGCCGCCTCAAATAATTCCGCCGGTATGTTGCTCTGAAAATAGGTTCTTGCCACGATGACATTATACACTCCTACCGCCCCGGGAAGGATTAACGCGGCAAAGGAATTGTACAAACCAAGACGGTTAATCAGCAGAAAGGTGGGTACCAGTCCGCCGTTGAACAGCATGGTAAAAGCCAGGATCCCCATGAAGAAATTTTTTCCGTAAAAATTTTTCACAGACAGCGGATATGCCGCTAAAACCGTTAATACAATATTTACCGAAGTCCCTACTACCACTATGTAAATTGTGTTCAAGTATCCCGTGACAATGGCGGAATCTTTGAATATAGTGGCGTATCCGACAAGAGTAGGCTTTACGGGCAGAAGCCAGACCTGTCCTGAGGTTACCGCCTGACTGCTGCTGAACGAGGCGCTGACAATATAAATCAAGGGATAAAGAATAATCACAAACACAACACATAACAGTGTATTATTTACAATGTTAAACAGCCTATCCCCTTGCTGCAAGCTCAGTCTTTTACTTCTGTTTTTTATCATACCTTCCTCCTACCATAAACTAGTTTCGCTATACTTTTTTGCAATTTTGTTTACAATAACTAAAAGCAATGCATTAATAACCGAATTAAATAGTCCGACGGCTGTAGAAAAACTATACTGCGAGTTTACAAGGCCTATACGGTATACAAAAGTGGATATTACATCTGAAGCACCCAGATTCAATGAGTTCTGCATCAAGAATATTTTTTCATAGCCTATGTTCATCAACTGGCCGCAGTTCAGAATAAGAAGTATCATAATAGTAGGAAAAATGCCCGGCAGATCAATATGCCATATTTTTTGAAGCTTTGAGGCCCCATCCGTGCGGGCAGCTTCATGAAGGGAAGGATCAATGCCCGCAAGCGCCGCAATGTATATGACTGAATTATAGCCCATGGTCTGCCATATTCCGGACCAGACATAGAGCGATTTAAAATATTCCGCTTTTCCCATGAAGTCTATTCTCGTTCCGCCCAGAAGGTCAATTATGTTGTTGATGATGCCGGTTCTCGGCGATAAAAACATCATGACGATGGACACCATGACAACCGTTGAAATAAAATATGGAGCATAAGACACCATCTGAAGCGATTTTTTAAATCTGGTAAGAGTACTCTCATTGAGCATGATGGCAAACAAAATTGGAATTGGAAAACCTGCTGCAAGAGTATACAGGCTGATTCCCAAAGTATTGCTGATAAGGCGATAAAACTGGTAGGACCCTATAAAATTTTCAAAATGCTTCAATCCCGCCCACGGGCTTCCCCAAATCCCCTTGCTGGCCACATAATCCTTAAAGGCTATAATAACTCCATACATAGGCCCATAACTGAAAATCAAAATAAGTGAAAGCGGAATAAAGAATAATAAATATAACTGCCAATGTATTTTGATACTTCTTAATGCTTCTTTCAAAGGACTCACCTCAACTTATCAATATATTTTAAAGTCCATATTTTTATAAAATAATTTTAGTCCTTCTATGACGCAATCCTTCTATTGCTTAAGTTCTATTATTGCTTCAATTTCAACCGGAATGTTTCCGGGCAGGACATTTACTCCAATCGCAGATCTGGCAGGGATTCCAACTTGTTCACCAAATATATTTCCAAGCATCTCGGTAGCCGCATCCATGATGGCCGGCTGTTCAAAGAAACCGTCGTTGCTGGATACAAAGGATAGAATTTTTACAAAACTTTTAATTCTGTTCAAATCTCCTATATTGGCTTCCACCGCACTCAGAAGATTCAGCAATGCGTACCTGGCAGCCTGTTTGCCCTCCTCAATACATACTTCTGCGCCCACTTTCCCCAAAAAGATGTCCTGGCCGTTTAAAGCCGGTCCAATTCCTGAAACATACAGTAAATTTTCCGAAAATAATTTTACTGTCGCATATTTTCCGCCCTTCTTAGGTGGAGTTGGCAACGCAATACCAAGTTCTTTCATTCTGTCATAAATATTCAATGTTCTTCCTCCTGAAGTATCGATGATTTAAATTAAATCCAATGCCAAACGGACTATTGCATTTAATTCTTACATTTTACTTTACATAATGTGGTATAGTATGAATAAAAAATTATGGAGGTGGTATTTTAACCGTTATACAAGCATACGGATAAAAGCATCGCTGGCCAGAACATATGGCTGTCCTGTGATACTCCGGCTCCATTGCCGCATAACCCCTGAAAATAACTTAATATTTACGAGACATTCAGGTGATAAATAATCCTACATATTTTCATCATTGAGTGGATAGGTTATTATTGTGATTTGAATATAATTTTTTTCGATTTTCCTCAATGTGCAGATAGAAAATCTCTATGTATCAATCTGAATTTTGCTGATCCAGATAGTTGTATAAAGTAAATTTAGAAATATTTAAAAATTCGCATATCTTGTCCCCGGATTTTGTAATTAAAAATGCTCCTTTTTTATCTAAATATCTTACAAATTCAATTTTTTCCTCTTTGTTCATAAGCACCACAGGCTTGCCTATATGCTCCTGAGCCTCTTTAATCAGGTAGTCCAGCAATTCGCTCACATTTGTTGCAAAAACTTCCTTGGTCTTGTTCTCTCCATTATTGATATCATATTTATTAAAATTATGAAGATAGTTTTCAAAACGTACTGTGTCTGTAATGTCCAGATTTATGCACAGCGAACCGATAACATTGCCTTCCTCATCCTTAAAGAACATGGAAGAGGATCTTAATATGCGGTTGTCCTTTGTATATGTTATGTAATTACAATTATTATTGCCGCTTTCTGTTCCGCGGAGGACCTCCAGACCAAGATTACTTCCGCAATCTCCGATCTGTCTTCCCGTAATATGGCCATTTCTGATATCAACGATAGTGTGCTCATAGCCATTGGTCAAATCATGCAATACGACTTCGCAAGTGTCTCCAAACTGTAATTTAATAAAGTCCATAAATTGTTGAAACAAGTCCCAATTGTCTTTAATATTTTTCAATTTCAATCCCCTTACTAAGCCATAATATAAAAATGATTTATCGCTTTATCATTGTTTATATCAATAATATCAAATTTTTTTTTGAAGTCAATAATTATTTTTTATATCTTCAAACAATCTGTTAGCTCATCTTAAATCCACCTGCAGTACTATTATAATGGATACATCCCCGTTCCACGCGAGACTAAATTAGGTTATCTATTTACAATTATGCTGCCGGCATTTGCTCTGCATTAAACCTCCAGACCTAATTTCTCTCACAGTTCCTACTATTTTTGTAATATCAAGCTTGCTTTATCATTACCTTGTATATAGGTTATCAAACTTTTTTTTAGATGTCAATAATTATTTTTATATTTATGGAAATTTAGCCAGAATATGCTGAAATTGAAGCATTGATGCTCTTCATCCTGCTTTTAACTTTGGTACTGACTACCGTTACTGCGAGTAAGATAAAAAAATTTTTAAGGGAAACGAAAAAATAGAAATACCCATGATATTACAAAATATTTATTTTTAAAGTATTATATAATTAATAAAAAACTTTGATGGTGTATACGAGGATCCGCGCCATGTACATATACATTTGCATCCGGTACCATTCACGATCACGGTTAATGAAAGGACATTGTTACATGCCTCAAGGGTTTTATATTTCAAGAAAGTACTGGCTTATGGCAATAATACCAATATGGCTGCTATTACGGCTCATAACACTTTTAGTCAGAAGGAAAAATAACCAACCAATAAATCTGAAAAGGGAGTTTATAATTAATATTTTTGCCGTATATATATTTAGTTACATTGCTGTTACTTTATTTCCGGTAACCATATTCCGGGTGAAACAACAATATTCTATTAAACCCTCAATTCAGTTTATACCATTTAAACCTATATTCGATGCCATGTGGTACAATGTTCCTGCAAGGCTGATAGTAAGAAACATCGCTGGTAATGTAATGCTTACTATACCCTTTGGGGTGTTCTTATATTTGTTATGGAACCAAAAGTTCAAAAATATTAAAACTGTAGCCATTTCCGGATTGGCAGTTTCTCTTCTAACAGAGATCCTACAGTATTTACAAGGTATTTTATTACCTTCTATACAAACTAGAGAAAGCGATATTAACGATATAATTTTTAATGTTATGGGCATATTAATTGGATACTTATTTATTAAAGTTTATTTTAAAATTCAACATAAAAATATATCTGCGCACACTATATTAAAATTATGAAAAAACTCAACTATTCAAAATGCTCATACTTCAACTACAAATTGGAATTTGACAGCTGCGCATTATGCTCATTATTGAGACGCTGCTTTATGCTGGCGAGTGTATACAAACCATGTGATGGATGCAGCCAATAGAGTCAGCGAAATCAAAATTGTAAAAACACTACTTGTTTATAACAATTTCACCACATTATGGTCATATATACAATGGAATACATCCGCGTCCCCGGGCAATTGCTGAAAAGGAGTCATTCAGAAGAACGATACCGCTTGCTTACCAAAGTCAATTTACTGTTGAAAGCCTTAGCCATCCAGGCGAATATTGCTTTTAAGCCGGCTTTCAACGCAATTTGAGTTAGTATGATTTTTTATACTTCAGGAGGCTTTCAGCCGATAGTAATTGACTTTTGACACCTCCGTACCTGACATGCCCATAGCAAGCCGGCATCAGCATTTCTAGGAGCAGGCGCACATTGATACCGTCTCCGTGACAGCAACCGCCAAGGGTGTTGTGTGCAAAAATTTAAGTAATGTGTATATATTTTGAGTTAAAGGCCAATTTTTGAGTTAAAACTGTTCAAATTTTTAATTAATGTGCAGAAGTATGGGATATATCTACTATATTTTTAACTTTAATCAAAATTTTGCACACTTGACCATAAACAATTTCAAATGGCATTTCAACAGAAGGTTTCTTACTAGTGGTCTGTAACATCTAAAACGTATATTGCCCGGTGAGGAAAGTTTTCTCAGGACTAGGCGGAGGATGGCGGAATAATCGCTTTATTTCAACTGACGACAACGACGTCCCGGGGAAATTTAACCGCCGGCAATATATGAATTTAGATGTTACAGATCACCAGCTTCCCAAACACCTTTTTACTGCTCACATGGTTTTCCTCTGGCTACCGGCTATGAATTCACACTTTATAGCTGATATACATTTCAATAACTTTATGACTCATAGCACACTGCCGCACCGGCTTCCAGCACACCCGCAATGTATTTTGAAACCTCTGTATGGACAGGATGTGCCAGATAGGCCTCCATATCCTCCATGGAAGAAAAATTCGTTATCAGCAGGATGTCATAGGAGGATTCCCCATGCCGGATGTCCGTTTCAACCCGTATGCCGCGGAGAACATCTATTTTCCCTTTCATGCCCAATAACACATCCCTTGCCTTTTCAACATTTTCCCTGTCCCGTTCCTTTAACTTTATGAGCAAATTGTTCGTTACCATTCCTTTTTACCTCCCTGTAATTTTCCGGCTATACCTTTTAAATAAGTGTTTTACACTTAAATTATATAACTCATAACCTGACAACATCATGGCATATTTCACTTTGGGAAACTTCAGCCCCGGCTACCGGCTTTTATCATGGTCATTGACTTTTTATATGGTATCTGCCATATATTTTTTCAGCCTGCTCCCGGAGCTTCTCCCGCACATGGCCCGGCTCCATTACCTCCATATCCTCTCCGAAGGACAGAAGATAGCCGGTCAACCAATTGCTTTCAGGCAAATACGCGGTCACGGCAAAGGAACCGTCCTCATTTCTCGAAATGTCGTTTTTATTAAACTCGTCATAAACTCTGAATGCGCAGCGGGAAGAAATTTTCAGCCGCATTTTGACCCATTTCTGAGAGCTCTGCCCATCCGTCTCCTCAAATTTCTCCCGCCTCTCTGTGAAATGCTCCTGTGTCACCCTGACATTTGACATGCGTGAAATCTTAAAGGTCCTGTACGCATTCCGGAACAGGCAAAACCCTTCCAGATACCAGGCATTTACTTTATATACAAGCTTCATGGGCTCAGCCTTCCGGCTGTTTTTTTCCCCGTCGGCATTAAAATACTCAAATTCTATTACCTGCCGGTTAAGGATGGCGTTTTTTAAAACGGTGAATTCGCTTTTCTGCTCTTTGCCGCTGCCCCATGGAGACAAGTCTACCTCGATCCAATTGGCATTATTTTTATTGAACAGGCTACTCAATTTTGAAAGTACTTTTCCTGTTTCCGGATTTTGTGCCGTTGTGAGGCTTTGCAGGGCAAACAGTATCTCATTTTGTTCATTTTCCGAAAGCACGGATTTATTCAGGATATAGCTGTCCATGAGAGATATTCCTCCGCCCTTTCCCTGGCTTGCATAGACAGGTATCCCCGCTGAGGACAGTGTGTCTATGTCCCTGTAAATCGTCCTCGGCGACACCTCAAAACGCTCCGCCAGTTCCTTTGCGGTTATTGTTTTCCTGTCAAGCAAAATATATATGATTTCAAACAGCCTGTTGATCTGCATACAATCACCTCCTTCTCATTATATAACCTATAACATGACAGTGGTATGTCAAGTTTTGTGTTTTGTATGCCGCGGGCCCAATTTCCGCAGTTACTTCCTACATATATTGTTCCAGGTTACGCTTACTTATATCAATTAATAAGGTAAAATGCAAAACATCAGCCCGCTTCTCAGCCTGAATATGCAGTGTCCGTATTCCCACTTTCAGTGTGTCCCGGCGTATGTTTGCCATAACTGCCATTACCGGCTTGCTTCCCTGATGCAGTATATTTTTCAGAAACCGGATAAAATAATGTCATGGCTGTGAGAAACTGGATGTAAACGGCTTTTGACATATGCCGCCATTCAATTTATAATTAAAAATAAAACCCCGGGGAGTAACTGCTATGGCAGATCATATAAGTCTTGACAAGCTGGAGCAAAATCTGGCTTTTTTTAATAAAATGTACGATGCGGTAAGGATCGTCGACCCTGTGCAGAAAAAGGTTCTGGAATACCGTGACCATGGCATAGGAAGAACCGGCGAGGTTTGTCATGATTATTGGAAGACCGGAAATATATGCGACAATTGCATCTCCGTCCGTGCACATTTCGAAAATAAAACCTATATGAAGCTGGAGCAGAATCCTGATGCGATCATGCTGGTTACGGCACTTCCGGTAGATACAGACGGAGAGCCCGTTGTATTGGAGCTGCTGAAAAACGCCACCGACAGTATGATGATCGGCACAGGTGATTACAACTCAGGGCAGGAGATGCGCAATGTGGTATATGATATCAACAATATGGTGGTAAAGGACCACCTGACCTCAGCATATAACCGCCGTTTTGTGGACGACCGGCTTCCGGTGGACATTGTCAAAGCCACAATTGCGCAGCAGCCGCTGTCAGTTATTTTTATAGACATAGACAATATGAAAACCATCAACGACACATATGGGCACACGGCAGGAGATCTTGCCTTAAAGCAGGTGGCAGCCGCCATGCAGAACTGCATACGGGCCAATATGGATTGGGCCGCCAGGTACGGCGGTGACGAATTTGTCATCTGCCTGAACAATATCGGCAATGACGAGGCTTCCCAGATTGCTGAAAGGATCAAGCGGAATATTTCGTCTATTGAGATACCCTTGCAAAACGGGACTGTAAAAGTAACCGCCTCGCTGGGGATACAGACCATGTTTGGATCGGCACTTACGGCTGAGGAATTGATCCGCATGTCCGATGAAAAAATGTACGAGGAAAAGAAAAAGAGATCACAAAACCCCCTGTAATAAACTTCATCACAGGAGGCCTATACTTTGAACGCAGGAAAATTATTTTATGTATCTGCCATAAAATTCCTTTATTCTTTTTTCATATTCCGCTTCCGCTACATTGTAAGACAATCCGTGTTCCGCTCCCGGAACCACCCACAATCTTTTTTCACAGTTTGCTGCCTCATGCAATTTGTATACCATTCCAACCGGTACAAAGGAGTCGCTGTCTCCGTGTATAAAGAAAATCGGTACTTTGGACTTTTTGACCTGCTTTAAGGCGCTTGCTTCTTCCAGGCTGTAACCCGCCCTGATTTTTGCTTCCAGGCTGACCAGGTTTACCAGGAACTTTGGGAAATGCGGGAACTGGTGCTTTATCTGATACATGAATTCTTCCTTGGCCGAAGTATACCCACAGTCCGCTATCACAGCTTTTACATTGTCCGGCAATTTTTCACCGCTCAGCATCATAACCGTAGCTCCGCCCATTGAAGCTCCCTGGAGTATTATCCGTACATTTTTCCCCAACTTTTGTATCAGTACATCCATCCATTTAAGATAATCCTTCCGGTCTAGCCATCCCATTCCCCTGTACTTGCCTTCGCTTTTACCGTGGGCCCGGTCGTCTGCTGCAAATACATGAAAGCCCTGGGAGTGAAAAAAGCAGGCAAGATCTCCGGTATTCTTTGCATCTACCGCAAATCCGTGAGCCAAAACAGCCAGCTTGTCGGAATTGGTTTCCGCCGGAACAAAATATCCTGTGAGGGTTAAGCCGTCATCCGATTTAATATGCATGGTCTCAAAACGAAGACTGTTAAACAGTCTTTTATTTTTATCGATTTTTTCATAGGCATCCTTCGTATAGCCGCCGCCCAGATCAAGATCGTCAATCGTACTTTTTTTGCTGTTCAGCGCCAGGTTGAAGCCGAGATTAGCAGCTATAAAAATCGCTCCGGCTATAGTTATAAGCAGGGAACAAATGATGCTGAAGACAATGTTGCGTTGCAGATGGAACCCCAGTCTGGTTCCGATGAAAAAAAATACCGCCGTTAATAAAACAAAAAATATAAACATATAAAAAAACAGCTTTTTTCCTTTTGAATTTCCCATATTTTCCTCCTGTAAGTATTTATTTCGCCTGGCTTACGCCCCGCTTTCCTGCTTTTTGCCTGCCATCTGCCTCTTTTACCCAATTCTTTTATGATTTTGGGATAAAACCTGTCCAGTTTATAAAGAAAACCTTATTTCAGATACTTTCCCAGGATATCGTACCCTGATAAAGGATTAACCACCTTATACCCCTGAACAAAGGAATTTCCGATTTTCCTGACAGCTTCAATTCCTTCCCGGTACTCAGTCGGGGTCAGGCCGGTCTCACTTTTAAATACACGGTAAAAGGAAGTAACGCTGGAAAACCCGCACTCTTCGGAGACATGCAGCACAGTGTGCTTAAGGTCCATAAGCAGCGTTTTAGCTTTGCCGACCCGTACCTGGTGCAAATATTCCATGCAGGAGACCCCCATCTTCTCCCGGAAAAACCGGCTGAGCTGCGGAACGCTTAAATGCAGGCTTTCTGCAATGTCTGATAAGGATAGCTCCCGTTTATAATTCAGTTCAATATAATCCACAATCATGTCAATCCTCTCAAGGTCCACATCCCTGACCTTTGTGACGGCTTTGTTGATCGTATCATAGCGTGAATACCGGAAAATATAGCCGATAAGCCGGTAGAAGTGGGAATTGATATAATATTGAAAACCGTCGGCCTTTGTAAATACTTCCTTTCCTATTTGCGCAAGTATTTGCTGTAATTGCTTCAGATCCTTGGGCTGCCGTTTTTCATCCGCCGTACTGTTGATATGAAAGTAAAAGCTGTTCTCTTTATAGTCGGGATTAAAAATGTCCGGGAGAAACTGCAGTACCATAGCGAGATTATCTGTTTCAGATTTAAAGGAATGGACGGATTTGCTGTTAATCAGAATAATATCCCCAGGCCCCATAACAAAGTCTTCCCCGTCCACTAAAAGGCACAGTTTCCCCTTAAGTAAAAATACGATCTCGATATCCGGATGCCAGTGGGACGAAGAATAATCGATCCCCGCAATAAAGCACTTGAGCGGAACACCTTTAACATATTCAATCTGTTCAAATACATATCCTCCGTTCATGGCACTTCCTCCTTAAATGGTATATTTAAAATCAGATTTCGCCTATCTCTGTTTCAGCATAGAAAGCACGGTCCCCATTCTTTAAAACAGCGGTATCCGAGATGGAAAATGTATCTGTCAGGATGATATCCTCCGAGGATACGCCTATCATCACGTCAATATCACCGGCTTCCACCACCCACCTCATCTCCTTGTCCAAGAAGGCAGTCTGGCTTGCAGATAATTTGAAGCACAGGGCCTTTTTCTCACCCGGCTCCAGAGTGATCCTCCTGAAGCCCGCAAGCTCTTTTACCGGCCGTATCATGGATGCCTGCCTGTGCGAGAAATACAG
>JAEWSZ010000074.1 GCA_023397905.1 Bacillota bacterium
GCTCTACCATGCCTCCAGGAAATTCCCACCCACGTTGAGGATGCTTAATTAATAATACTTCGTTCTTTTCATTTGTTGTGATACCTGCAACTGATACAAAATGGTTTTTCTCCATATTTTCACCCCCCAAAAAAATCTATATTTGTTCATACTTTTAAACAATACCGATTTAAAAGTAATACGTTACAAATAATACTACATCTGGAAGATTTCTATGTCAAGTTTCACTCATTACCGCGATATTCAATTTTCAAAGTTCAATTTACTTCACAATCGACTTATACTGTCGGCCAGGACCGCCAGCGCCAAATTCTTATTTTGCGCATTAAAAAACCGCACTTCATTTTTTTACCGAATGTGCGGTTTTGGATGGCCCTTGTAACTTCAATTATTAATAAAGATTTCAATTCTCTGATGCTTTCATTTGTTTTTTGCATGGTATATGATTTATAAATCACTTAAATCTGATAATCAGTTTTCCGTCTTCAAGCTTAATAAATTTGTCCGTACTTCGTACAACTGGTTTCTGGGAGGCTCCTATTAAATTGTTCCTTCTCCATACAGATAAAATCACACCTATAAGTGCCATGCTCACAATGTATCCTGTTCCTCCATAGGAAATAAAAGGCAGATTTATTCCCATCGCAGGCGACAGGTTAAAATTCATCAGGACGCTGATTGTAAACTGTGCCGATAAAATCGTGCATGCTCCCAGCGCAAGATAAAAGCCGTAACCATTTTTGATTTTTCTGATTGTCATAAACATTCT
This sequence comes from Bacillota bacterium, assembly GCA_023397905.1. Taxonomy (GTDB): domain Bacteria; phylum Bacillota; class Clostridia; order Acetivibrionales; family DSM-1351; genus Ruminiclostridium. The sequence goes on from JAEWSZ010000074.1 coordinate 770, forward strand.
GCCGATAAATACTGCAATAACCAAAATCAGCGCAATCCCAACAGCCCAGCCCAGAGTGGCAATTATATTTACAAGCACGTAATCTGTGGTAATACCGGGCATTCCCTTCTCCAGTATGTATCCATTGACTGTCGTAGTTGTTTTGCCAAACAGGTCTGACGCCGCCAGCCATTTATCAACCATAATTTGCTGCCAGCCCCCGTTCAAAGGATCCGACCGTCCACGTGTGAAAAAAGATATTGCCCGTTCAAATCTATGTGGGTCGCTCAAAACTTTAAAAGCAATAAATAAGATGATTAACGCACTTATACCACCCAGACAAATAAGTTGAATTCTTTTATTCCCGCCGAAGTGATTTCTGATAACAGATGATATGATCATAACTGCGTAACAGAGCATTAAAACAACCGCTATGGAAAAGTTGGGCAGTGCAATGATCGGAAGCATTGAAATAAAAGCAAGTGCAAGTATTCCCGCAATAGCCTTTCCCCCTTTACCCCGGCTTTTTTCAATAAATCCTGCAACAGCAACTAAAAATAATACTGTTACACACTCGGATGAAACTGAAATACTTCCAATTGTAAAAAATCTCCTTCCGTTGAAGCTTGCGCCTTGAAATAATGTAAAAAGCAGAGACAAAAGAGATATTAAATAAATCGGCAACGACCGCTTTTTAAGTTTTGTATAGTCAAAAAAGTATATCCCAACCAATACCGCTATACCAATTCCGGCAAAAAGCAGATACTTTTCAAAACTCACAGTCTGTATGGACTCAAACTTACTGCTTGCATACATGATAATACCGCCAATGACCGCAATAATGGCAGTAAGCCCAATCAATGACCATTCGGTTTTGGGTTTGTGCTGTCTATTAAGCCGGTTGCCTATTTCATCACAATTTCCCATGGCCCTTATTGCCATATCAAGCGCTTTTTCATCATCCTGGCCTTGATTTGCATATTCGTCCTTCAGTTCATAAATATGATTGGTAAGCTCATCCCGTATATCCTTATGCACCGCCTTGCAACTGACGTGGATGCATACCTCCTCCAGAAAATCTTCAATTTTTTTATTCAAGGCAGCCACCTCCTATCACGGAGTTTACCGCTTTTGTATAAATATTCCATTCGCTTTTTTTATACTTTAATAATTTTCTGCCTTCTCCGGTGATCTTATAATACTTTCTGCGCTTGCCGTTGTCGGCATCAACCCAGTAGGATTCAACAGCATTCTCATTCTCCAGCCCGTGGAGCATGGGGTACAACGTACCTTCCTTCAAATCAAAAACTTCCTGGGATTTCTTTTTCAAAGCATGTGTAATCTGATAGCCATACATATCTCCGTCCTCCAGTAAAGAAAGGATGAGTATTGATGTACTGCCCTTCATGAGTTCTTTATTGATCTTCATTTGTGCCCTCCCATACATAGATTATCTACGTATATATTATCACTTGAAAATGAAATAAGCAATGGTTTTCCTATTATATTTATTAAAGTTAATTACCATTGGCTGAAAGCCGACAGTAATTGACTTTATGGCCTATTGGCAGTAATCCTGCTGTACGAGGATTGAGATTTTCTTGATATCTAGACACAAAAATACCGCAATTCCAAACAGAATATGCGGTATTCCTTGTTTCTTCCGGCTTATCAAGATCACAGGGCCGTAAAAGCCCGTATTTTAATCCAATACCGTTAAGACTGCATAGTTATGTACTTCTGAATCTGATTTACCAGAACCGTTCAATTTGACTTTAACATAATAAGTTCCTTTTTTTAAATTTTCAGAAATTTTCTGGACCCTGTATTCCCCTTCTTCTATTACTACCGCTCCTTTTGCAATTTCCGTTCCATCCTGGTTCAGCAGGGTCATGCCAAGTGCCTTTGCATTGGTATCGGTTTTTCCATCAAAGGAATCTAATGTTCCGAACAATGAGACCTTTCCGTCGGCCTCCAGGTTAAACCTGTAATAATCAACGTCCTTCTCATTCCTGATGCTTCCATTCAACACCTGATTTGGCACAAACTCATTTGCGGAAAGCGTACTGTCGTTGTCCTCAAACTCCAAAGCCTCACTGTCCCAGTTGTTTACGGCGCTTAATGGGATAAAATGGGCCGACTGATACATTTTTTTAACATAATTTATCGGCATTGCAAAATTTATATTCTGGGCTCCTGTTATGGAGGAGGAAGTAATACCGATAACATGTCCGTTCATATTGAAAAGCGGCCCTCCGCTGCTCCCCGGAGATATCGATGCGGTAGTCTGAATATAATCTACTCCCCAAAATGTCCTCATACCGCTTATTATGCCGTCAGATACCGTATTTTGGAGTTCCATGGGATTTCCTATTGCCAGAACATCCTCCGCAAGCTCCGTTTTGTCCGAATCCCCTAGGTTCACGACCGGCAGGCCTCTTGCCTCCTTCAAATGCAGCAGGGCAATATCCTTTAATTTATTATAATTCAGAACATAGTCAACATCATAGCTGGTATTGTTGTCAAATGTACAATTTACTGTTGCAGCCCCGTCTATTACATGAAAATTTGTGGCAATGACACCGCCTTCCTCGATGTTGAATCCGCTTCCGGATCCCAGAATATTTCCTTCTCCGTCATATGTTTTTATATGTACCACGGCCACCTTGTTCTTTGCTATTTCCTTCGCGGACAAGACATTTGAAGAATAATTTACGGATAAACTTTTTGGAGCATACACAGGTAAATTTTCATTATCCGATGATCTGAAAACATCCGATAATGCGCCAACCTTATCAAACTTCTGTTTTACCAATCCATCGGCCTGTATTCTGTACTCCGCCCCCAGCAGATCGTCATCATAATCATCAAACGAATATATGGTATAGTATATCCAGCCGTTTGCGGCATTAATTCCATATCCAAGACCAAAGCTGACTTTGGTTCTCTCATGTTTGCTCTCATCCAGTTTATACAGACTTTTGCTGCTATCAGTATAATATATGCACCCGTCAATCAGATTCATTGCCGAAATACCGCCCTGGATTATGGTTTTTTTATTGCTTCCGTTTATGCTCATTTTCTTGATCGCATTGCCGTTGTCATCACTTGAGTAATAATATATTGAATCCTGGGATATAATCATCTGGGGATTATATTCATTGGCGTCGTCTGCCAACTTTTTGACATCAAATCCGTTTGTCCTCATTCTATAGATATTTTCTTCATCTTCTTTTTGAAAATAAATCCACCCGTTATCCACGATCAGGCTTTGCAGTGAATCGTTGCCCAGCTTTTTTAGGCCTTTGCCGTCCGTTCTCATTCTATAAGGCCTATTGTCATCATTTTCATTTATGTAATACAACCAATCTCCCGAAACATTCAGATATGTAATGGGATCTTTTGTAAGTTTGGTTCTCGAGCTCCCATCCGTTTTTATTTTATACAGCCGCGAATCCTCGTCATTCTCAGCAAAACTCGAATTCACATAGTATATCCAGCCTCCGGCCGTATTCAAAAAGCTTCCTGCTTCTTTAGCCAGTTTAGCCTTTCCGGTACCGTCACTCTTTATTTTGAACAAACCTGTTCCATACAATGAAACATAGGTCCATTCTCCGTCAACCGCAGCATATCCGTAATTTGAAATATTGCCGCTGGTATTTCCCCTTTGCCCTGGGGATTCTTTGTGTGAGACCGTCGCCGTATTGGCGCTCTTATTCCATGAGTAATCAAAGCCAAAAGACTTACATATAAATTCAAACGGAACAAAAATCTGATTGTCGGCCAATTTCGGTGCAACCGGCAGCTTTACGGATTTTCCGTTGATAAATCCGCCTGTACTTCCCTGGGTCATTTTCAGGTTCACATTTCCTCTGGCCGCAGTCAATGTCTTTGTCTTACTGTCAAATTCAAGATACGCATCAAAGCTGTCGAAAATTGATTTCATCGGCACGAGAACAACGCCTGATTCCAGTATTGGCTTATGGTCCAAAGTCAGCCGTTCGCCCATATATATTATTTTTAATTCAGGTGCGGCGGCATAAACACTGCCGGAATAAAGCATGGTAAAAATAAGCAAAATGACTGTTATAACGGATAAACTTCTTTTATTTTTCATAATATCCTCCGAAACCTGTATTTTATATTGCTCTTGCGCTACCGGACCAAATACTGTGAATCAAGCCACACATCAAGCTGTTTTTGTTTCTCTGCTATGATTTTATCTGCGCCCGCACTTTTAAATGCATTATTCATAATAGGAATATATTTATCCGGATCGTATTCTCCGTTTATAAATTTAGGAATATATTGATTCCAGATATCATAACATGCCACCGATTCTTTTGATACATATACTGATTCAAATTTGAATCCTATCGCTTTATTGTCGATTGCGGCATTATTGAAATCCTTTAATGCCTGATGTATGTTTTTATCCTCATAACTGAATGTAAAATCCAGATATCTGTTTCCCAGCATCCAGTACAAATATTGAGGAGTGGAAAAATCTTTATCCTTGGGATGTGTAATAACATTTTGGGAAACCTTTACGTAATGCTTTCCTTCAATACCAAAATGAAGCAAGTTATTTAAATATGTATCGGTATTTATCAATTCAAGCAGTTTCATATCCATTTCAGGATCTTCCGTTTTACTGGAAATAGCGTCCATGCAGGCAGTAGCCGAGGAATGATTTATTGATGGCCTGGCTAAATAAATATTGACCCATTCCACATTCCGGTCGTATTCATCATATACAGGGGTTAGGTCGGTATTTAAAATTGCAAAGGCTTTATTGAGTTCGGCTATATTATTTTTATCCTTTGGCGTCTTAAGATATCCCAACTTATGAAACTTGTTCAACGTTTTAAAAAATGTTTTCAGCTCAGGTTTCGTAAACTCATTGTAGACTTTATAATCCTTACCGGTAATATTTAGGCTGCCTGGAGATTTCAAACCGCCTTCGAAATTTTCCATGTTCAAAATATCAAAATTCAATGTCTGGCTGCCGTTAAAAAGCGGAATTATGGAGGGCTGTTTACTTTTTATAAGTTTTAAAACAGGCTCCACATCTTCAAGCTTTTTTATCTTACTTAAGTCTATGTTATATTTCTTTACCATATCTTTTCTAAATTTTATACCGCTGGCGCTGGCATTGCATTGGCCCGGAACCGGTAGTGCATATATTCTGTCCTCTACTTCAGCGGCTTTCAATACACTTTCTCCCAATATCGCCCTTGTTTCCGGAGCAAATTCATCTATAAGCCCGTCCAATGGGAAATAATATCCGTTTGAAGCTTCGAGGTCGTAATTTAACCAGCTCGCGGTGAAAACGATATCCATTGGTTCTCCCGCAGAATAATACATCCTCTTTTTATGTGCATAATTGTCCCAACCCATAAAATCAAAATGAATCTCGGCATTTAATTTATTTCTGATATATTCATTTGCCTTTTTCGTAACTGCAGCCATATCTTCCGGCGGATCACCTATTAAACACCAATTAACAACAGAGGGTTCTGCTTTCCCACTGTGATCCACGTCAGCGGACCCATTCCGAGCCGCTGCCGTCGAACTCAACATCAATGACGCAGCATAAAATATAATGACAATATAGATAAGCTTCCTTTTCATTACTCATCTCCCAATAAATTTATCTAATACATATATCGTTATGTAAAGCTGAACTATTTAATAAATTATAGCTTTAAATGATATTGTATAAACTTTCCCGAGACCGGATACCAGGTTATTTTATTATACAACTGAATATTAGTATAAAAATACCGCAGCTGGATATGCGGTATTTTATGAAAAACTTCATTTATGTAGCCAAAATATATTGTGGTATTCTATTATGGTATTCATTCAGTTTCTTGAAAATATTCATATGCATATTCTTCTATTTCTCCGCATTCCGATATTTTATTTCCGCTCTCATCATACAATTCATAAGTTTGCTGCTGCCCTCCAATTGATGTTCCTCCATCGAGTCCCAATAAAATTGTGTACATTGTATCTGTCAGGATCAGATTAATAATATTTCTCATTTTTTCCATTTGTTCATCTGTCAGTCCGAGACTGTCAATTTCCATTCCGGCCATGGTAGTTTGCGGCTTTTTAAAATATAATTTTAAAAGGTTATTTTTTTCGGTATGGAATAATTCAACAAACTCTTTTGCGGTCATATTTGCTCCTTCTTGCATAAATTGCATAATTTCGATAAAATTTTTACCAATATTGTCATTATATTATCACATATTAGTATTTATGGAAATGGTTTTTTACATTAACTGATATTTTACAAATATCTAAATCCATGTTTTCCCGCTATTCTCCCAGAACGGCTTTTCCTAAAGGCTCAAACAGCTTGCTCACAGCGGCCTGGCTTGGTATTTCCACGCCGGCTATGAGCAAGATCCCTACCAGAACTACCAGCCCCATAAAGCACAGATAAACCGCAACTCCCTTAGCTCCGTCTTTCCTGGCTATCCACCTGATTTGCACCCAGGAAATCAGCCCCATAAGAATTATCAAGCCTGAAATTTTAAAAATCATTTCTTTTTCACCTCTTTTTCTTCCAGATACAGAGGCGGTCCGGACATTCCCGATGTTTTTATTTTAAAATCCACCGAGACCTCAACTTCAGCTTCCGGGAACATTTTATCCCATTTCTTTTCAATATTCTTCCAGTCCCTGGGCTTGAACTGCTGGAAGTAACCGCCGAACCCGAATATGTCAGCCCCGTATTCCTTTTGTACCGCTTTGATCGTATCTTCCACCTGGACTTTAATTTTATTTTTTATCAATTTCTGAGCGAATAATATATACTTGGGCGTTGCCAGATCCAGCTTCGTGCTGTTTCCATAAATAGAGCCCTCTCCTTTTATATCAACCTTTATAAGAACCTTGTCGCCTTTTAACTCCGGAGTTATCCTGGCTTTTGAATTTTTTACATTGGCACGTATCACTCCCTTGTCTCCGGGAACCTCTGTGGCTGTGATTCCGTTTTCAAACTTCCCCATAGTCCACAGGTAACCTTCGGTTTTTTCAGGATCCAGATAGCCAATCAGCTTTAATTTATGAAAGACCGCAATTCCCAGCGGTTCAAAGCCATTATCGCCGCTCCCCGGTCCAATTGCCACCGCAATGGGCTGTATCCCTTCACTGGATGCAGCCATGAGAAAATCGCGTATATTTGCATTTACCTTGATGCCTATGATCATCATTTCTCTCATGGCTTCTGATGGGACACGTTCTATAGGATACTCCACATTCAGCATATCAATGCCTTTTTTGTCCTTTGCTATGAGTACATTGGTATGAAGCCTGTTCTGCGGATCCCTGCCTATGGAATCCAGCATTTTGTCCAGTCCCTGCCTGGCCAGTTCTTCTCCTATGATAATAACTCTGCGGTGTCCCCTGAACAGCCTTCTTGGAAATTTTCTCTGGATATTTTTCTCGGCATCGCCCGGGTCTATGCCAATGGCTGTTTCTACTATAAAGTTTTTTTTCTGCTGACCGCCTGAGCTGCCCTGTCCTACCCCCTGTCCAGAACCTGACGGGAGCATGATCTGCATGGAATACCGGAGTTTTCCGTCAGGCGCCGTATCGTAAGCAGTAGCTGTAATTAACGCAATGTCGTTTATTTCGGTGCGGTCCCAGCAGCCTGTCATAAACAGCATTAAAACGATCAGTATTCCGCATATGGGCAATTTTAAGTACCGTTTGATTTTTTCTCCCATCAGCTTTCACTCTTTCCGCCCTTTTGGCTTTCCTGGCTGTTCTGTCCCGGCTCAGGTTTCTGACCTCCGGGAACGCGGACTCCATTTGAATCCGCAGTGAGATTTGGCCTGGTATTCAGTTCCCATATGGGAGCCCGGATGAATACGTCCTTCAGCCCCCGTATATTCAGCGGCGCAACAGGCGCCATGTAAGGAACTCCGAAGGAACGGAGGTTTACCAGGTGAATCAGGATTCCCACCACGCCAAGTGTAACTCCGTACAGTCCCAAAGAGCCGGCCAGGAAGATCAGAGGGAATCTGAGAACTCTTATGGCGAAGGAAAAATCATACCTCGGAAGTGTAAACGACGCAATTCCAGTTATGGAAACAACAATTACCATAGGAGCCGAAATCAGCCCGGCCTGCACGGCCGCCTGTCCAATTACCAGTGCCCCCACTATGCTGACTGCCTGTCCCACCGGTTTTGGCAGTCTTATTCCCGCTTCCCGCAGCGCTTCAAATATGATTTCCATCATGAGGGCCTCTATTACTGCGGGAAAAGGAGTGGGCTCACGGTTGTCGATAATGCTCATGAGCAGCTTTGAGGGTATCATCTGCTGGTGGAAGGTGGTTATGGCAACATAAATAGACGGGGCGATCAATGCCACAAACATAAAAATCAGGCGTATCCCTCTGAGGAATGTGCTCATGGAAAAGCGCTCATAATAATCTTCATTTGAGTGGATCTGTCCCCAGAACATTACCGGAACAGTCAGCACAAAGGGCGTGTTATCGGTAAAAACGGCTACCTTGCCTTCCAGAAGGTTTGCCGCCACCACATCCGGGCGCTCCGTATTCTGCACCAGCGGGAAAGGAGTGTAGGGTTCGTCCTCTATAAACTCCTCAATATAGCCCGATTCCATCACACCGTCAATTTTTATCCTGTTTATCCTGTTCTTGACTTCCTCAATTATTTCCTCCCTTGCGATGCCCTTCAGATATGTGACAATCACGCTTGTCTGGGATAATTCGCCTATGGTAAATGACTCCATTTTCAGCCTTGGAGTACGAAGCCTTCTGCGCACCATGCTGATATTGGTGTTTATATCCTCCGTAAATCCCTCTCTGGGGCCCCGGATGGCCACTTCAGTCACAGGCTCGCTTACGCTGCGTTTTTCACCGCCGCTGATGGCCATAGATAAAATTTCAGCGGCCCCATCCAAAAGGATAACTGTGTTTCCACCCAAAATGCTTTTGACAGCTTCATTCAGCGTAGCTACTGTTTTTATCTGCCCAACGGCAATTATGCGTTCTTCAATAATCTTGACCACATCTTTTTGTATATCAGGCTCTGCTGAGCGGTCTTCATTCAGCAAAAGCTTTATCAGCAGGCTGTCAAGAAACTTTACATCTGTGAGTCCATTGACATAGACCACAAGAGCCCTTTTTACTTCAAAGATATTGATAGACCGGAATACAATATCGCTGCTTCCTTTAAATATGCTTTTAAGGATATCCTCATTCTTCGACAGATCGACGGACAGCTCATATTCTTTTTGCAGCGCCGCATCTTCTTCTAGTATTTTTTCATATACGGCGCGCCTTTTGCCCTTTATCATGTCCTCAACTTTTACAGGTTTTTTCATAAGCTCACCTTATTTTTACTGGAGTTTTATGTAGTATACCTCCTCAAAAAATTATTATCCCCTACACTCGGTTTAAAATCCTTACAGCATTTTTTGCCGGATAGTTTTGTTTTATATGGAAAACTTAATACGGGAGGAAAATCAAATGACTCAAAAACGCAAGGAAGTTATTTCGGGCATAGAGTTATGGGCAGCAATGTTTATATATATATCTGCCGATGCCATGACTGCGCCCATAGGAGCTCCGGCAGGAAATCAGTCGTGGATTTCCATCGCTATTGCAATATGCTTTTCCCTGTGCCTGATGTCCATATGCACACATCTGTCGGACTCAAATTCCGGAAAATCATTTATCGATATAGGTACCGATCTGATGGGAAAATGGGGAGGTAAAGCCATAGGACTGCTCTATGCCTGGTATAGCTTTGAAATTTGCTCCTACAACCTGAAGAACAACTGGCAAATGACTTCCACAGTAGCCCTGCCCAACACTCCCATACTGGTAACAGTGACAGTTGCAGTCATTTTTGTCATATGGATAGCCTATGGAGGCATTGAAACCATAAGCCGGCTTTCAATAATATTCGTACCCGTCCTGGTATTTTTTCTGGTCCTGGGCTTTTTATTGCTAAGCAAGGATTTTAACTTCAGAAATTTTCTTCCCATAACCGAGATCAAGTGGAGAAAGGTCCTCTACTCTTCTCTCCAGGTAAGCTCTTTTCCGCTGACCCTTACGGTTTTGTTCGTAATGGTTTTCCCAAATCTGAAGAAAAAAGGGCAGGCCAAAATCCCCGCACTGTGTGCGATTGCCATGGCGGGGTTTCTTGTATTGCTGTCCGATATTATGTACCTGCTGGTACTGGGCTCTCTAGTACCAAACCTCACTTATCCCGGCTACACCACGTTTTCCTACATTGAAGTGGCCGACTTTCTGGACCGGGCGGAAATCCTTTTTTATACCATATTTATAGCAATAAATGTGATCGAGATAAGTATTTCCCTTTATGTGACTGCAATCTGCCTGGCAAAGACCTTCCGAATAAATAATTACCGGATTTTGCTGGTTCCGCTGGGCTTTCTGGTCATCGAGCAGTCCACCTTTATTGTCAGGAACCATCCCGAACATATAAGCATAGGCATATATGCCTGGCCCTGGTACTCATTGATATTTCAACTGGTCATCCCCTTGTTCCTGCTGATATTTTCATCTATTAAGAAAAAAACAAAGCCGTCTGAATCGACTGCTTAGTCAAAACAAACGGCTCTTTTCTGCAATATTGTGATTTACTTATCTTATCCCAGCTTTACTTCAATACCTTCTCCGGCTATGCACCTGTACTGAAGGACTTTTCCCCCGGCGGACACATTTACTGCAAGTTCTGCCCCCGAACGCTCGACTGTTATGTCGAAATCCCTTCCAAAGGCTTTTACCGATCTGAGCGCCATACGATCCCATTCTTCCGGCAGCCTCGGCGTACATGTAAAGCTGTCAAAACCCATGGGATTGATACCGAATATCCCCTCCGTCACAATGCGGCAATAGAGCGCGCTTTCCGCAGAAAGCTGCCGCTGGTCTCCTTCGGGATAGGCTTCCACAGGATAGGGCACATGCTCCCCTAAAAGCCTGCGCCGGGTATAATCCTTAAAATAATGCAGGGCTTTTTCCGTCTCACCTGCGTTGAAAACTCCTCTGAAGCCGTACAATGTGGACCTGTCCCAGAAGGTCTTGTCACCTGCTTCAGTCGCCAGGCCGTCCCTGGTCCAGAGTTTTTCCGAGAACAGCGCTTCAACGGTGCCTTCCCTGCGGTCCATTATACCCATTGTAAGAGGCAGGCATATCCATGAACGGAGGATTTCATTGCCGTCATAATAGCGGTATGTTTCATAGCCGTCCACACGATGCCCGAAATGATTCTCAATTGCTTTGGCAAGAGCATCCGCCCTGCGGTTGTATTCATCCGCCTCGCCTGCTCTCCCCAGGGCCCTTGCCAGATGAGCCGCCGTGCGCAAACCTCCGTAAGCCAGGGACGCTGTGGACAGATTTGCGTTACCGCTGGGGAAACGGTTCTCCAGCTCGTCCGAATCCGAAGCGATCACCCCCTCGGATGTCATCTGGCGGCGGCAATATTCAAGGCACCATTTAATTCCGGGCCAGATCTCTTCCGCTATTCTCCGGTCACCCATTTCAAGTGCAAAGCGTGAAGCGCCGTACGCATACATAGCCGCATCACCCCGGTCGCCGGCTCCTTCCCATATGTCAATGCCTTCCGCCACAATAGACGACGGGATAGCCTTAAAATCAGGCCCCATAAAAGGCTGATACAGCCTGTAGCAATTTAGCGAAGCCTCATTTCCCGCTGCATCCCCCATAAACGGAAAAAACGGACCGGCATATTCCGCCTGGTCATTCGCCCAGACCGCCGCATAATATGTTTTCCCTCCGGGGCAATGCATAAGCCCGCCTTTAGTCTCAAATATACTTTCTGCGGCCCTGAGCTTTGCGAAATCAAAGGCCTTATTCAGGGTTTCGTCAGGAGATTCAAACCTGAGTGTCTTCCGGGTCCTTCTGACAAAGGCCAGTCTTTTGGCCAGTTCTTCCTCCGCATCTGGCTCTGCGGCTTCCTCCATTACCTTTCTCCCGCTGAACGCTATGCCGAAGGATAATTCTTCACCTGGTCCCAGTACTGCTTTTTCCGGAGCCGTATGGGAAACCCTCGTTATATATATGCCATATACTCCTCTTGCAGTGCCGGTGTTGTCCAATGGCCCTATTTCAACAGTTACGGCTTTTTCTGAAACATTTTTCAGCTTCACGCTTTCCATGGCGGCACAGTATTTGGTAGACGGAAATATGGTCCTTATCAGGTCTATGCCCTGTTCCGTATGGCTGTCTATTTCAAGGGTGCCGTTAAAAGTCACTCTGTACGGTTTTTCCTGAGACATTCTGACATTATTTACTTTAATTCCAGGAGTTGTTTCCAGTCCGTATTCCCTGATAAGGCTTGCATGAGTGTTATTTGGAATGGTTCTGAGCATTGGGAAAACAACAGTCCTTGATAGAACAAGGCCCCCCGAATTATCAACACCGTATCTTACAATCAAGGAGACAAATCTCCCGCTCATTTCCACATGATCCTCATGGGGCAGCCGTATACCATTACCCACATCCCATGATATACTTCCGTCACACTGCAGTTCCCAGCGATTCTCAAGATTTTCAGACCCATTAAAATTATAGCTCATAATACCGCCTCTTTGATTTATTATTGTTAATATTGCAATAGATAAACTATATTGTAAACAAATAAATTGAAAAGTCAATTACTATCGGCTTCTATTTAAACTTTTTCCTGCGCAGCAGCTGAGAGGTATCCAGCGTATTCTTGTTTTCGCCGGGCTCCTCCGGATTATTTCCGGGTTCGGGTTTGCTCTCCGCGGATTTTTCAACTGCCCCGGCAGGTTTGTCTATACCTGCATAGCTGCCGGTTTGCCGGTTTAATATTCCGCCGCCTGTATCCTGATTTTCCCTGTTATTTTCACCTTGATCTTTTGTTTGAACCGGGGCCGGGTTTCCGGCCTGCGCCGCTTTGCGCCGCGGCTCTCCTATGTTTTTCCTGTTGGCCCGCAGTTTCAGCAATGCCGTAGTTTTACCGCCTACTGTCTCCCATGCGGCTTTAAACTTTCCGGCGCTCAGGTTCAGCCTCCTCACTGCGATATCCAGCATAAATAAAATAAGGAAGAGTGAGATCAAATACGGTGTCAGATCCTTCTGCCCTTTTTTATATTTAATATCTCCGGAAAATACTTCTTTAGGCTCCTTGATGATCCTGCCCCCGACTTCCGTAACAAGGCTGTCCAGATTGCTGCTGTTGTTGAGCCTGTATTCCGGGGAATATTGAACCGCATAGCCCGCATTGACGGCATTCACTATCTGGCCGTCTTTGTCCTGCTTGCCGCTGACCATATATACGCCGTTTTCCTTGACATCTATCGTGCCGGTATATTCTCCGGGAGCAACCGGATTCAGCTTGGTTTCAATGCTTTCCCCCGATGGGGATATGACAGTGGCAACGCTGTTCAGACCGGTGTCGATATCCTTGTTTTTCAAGGTTATGGTTGCCTTGCTGCCCTGCTGGGTCACTTCCAATGAGGCGTTTTCATTATCATAATTCTCCACTGTGAAGTTTATTATATTCTGCCAGAGCTTCAGGTTTTTGTCCCAGGGGATATAATTTGAGCTCCACTTGCCTGAAACGTCAGAATTCCATGCCACAGTTCTGCCCAGGCCATACTGCCATACCGTCAGGATAGGATCCTCTTCGTCGCTTGTCAAAACAACTCTAGCCGTCTCCTTCTGGGAGGCACCCACATACCCCAGCAGCGCTGGCAGCCCGCCCTCCGCCACTCCCCTGAGTACCGTATGGTCGCTGCTGATAACAGGGGTGAACTCCCTGTTGTTGAGATATGTCCTGGCCGCCATAAAGGTTTCCTTGGTGAAAATGGAAGGTATGTTTGTATAAGCGTCGGTAACATAAAATCTTCCGCCGCAGGTATTTGCTATACTGGACAGCAGCACTTTATCCGAATCCTGTCCCACAGCCACCGTAGATACAGTTATATTCTCCTTGTTCATGTCCCCCAGCAGCGCATCATAGCCTGTCCTTTCGGCAATGCCGTCTGTTAAAAGTATTACGTGCTTGATTTTGGCATCGCTTTGCTTCAAAGAATCATAAGCAGCCTGAAGGGACGGTATAATAGCTGTTCCTCCGTCTGCCCTTATGGTTCCGATATCTTCTTCTATAGCCTTTGCATCGTTGATTACCTGTCTTTTGACCACCCAGCTGTAGGCTCCGTCAAGTGACAATACGCCTATTTCATCCTTGCCCGGCCGCAAGGAATCCAGACTCCGTATGGCGCCTTCCTTTGCCATATCTACTTTACTTATGCCCGCTACTCCCTCAGACATACTGCCTGATTTATCTATGATCAGGACCATAGCCATTTTGGGCGCTTCCTTTTTACCTCTCATATCCATATAGACCGGAAGTACCTTTTCAAGAGGAGTTTTTGAATATCCTCCCAAAGCAAAGGAATTGTCCCCGCCGGTGGCTATAAAACCGCCTCCGAAGTCCTTGACATAGCTTTCCAGGGAGCTTTTAAAACCGTCGTTCAGGCTGTCCGCCATAACGTTGCAGGTGATTATGGATTTATATGCATTCATATCCTGCAGGTTGCCCGGAGCGGCTTTTGCGTTTACCACGGTATAGTCCACCGAAGACGCCTTGAGCATTTTTACAAGCTCATCCGACTCGCCGGACGTGTCCTCTATAACCAGTATTTTGGGTTTCGCGACAATGTTTGTAAAACTCGAGGCCTCATTGTTTTTAACCTCCGAGTCGCTTTCGGGTTCAATCAAAGCGTTATAACTTTTGAAGCCCCCCGCCGCAGCCCTGTCCCTGAATACAAATTTATTTTCGCCCTTCTGAAGCTGTACGGTCTGCTCCGACAGCTTTTCCCGGCCGCTTACTAGGGTCAGTCTCGCTTTCTGCACGGTAGTGCTGTTTATGGTGACTTCGACGTTGAATTCCTCTCCCAACGCCAATCTGTCCGGTACATCTATTTTCTCAACCAGTGCCTCGTCTCCCACGCTTTTTTCAATTTTGTGATATTTGAAATCAATGCCCTGCTCTTGCAAGGATAAGGCTATTTTACTTACGCTCCCCGCATTCTCTTCTCCGTCCGATATCAGAACCACCCTTTTATTGCTGTTGTCCGGAAAAAGTGACAGGGATGTGGCAATGGCATTTTCTATATTGGTATAATTGCCGTTTATTTTCCCTTCCACCTTTGAAAAGTTCACATCACCGCTTATAAAGCTTTCCACCTGGGCATTGTCTCCGAAGGAAATTACCCCCAGCCTGTCTTTTGGACCTTTGAGCTTATAGGCCTCCCTTATGAATTCCTCCATCCCGCCCCTGCTTGAATGAGTGGAATCAGACGCATCTATCAGGAACAGGGTGGTCACGTTATCCACCTTCCAGGTCAGACCTGTGCCGCAAAGCGCCAGTATCAGCAAAGCGGAAACTATGCTCCGCAATACGGCTATCCATGTTCTCTTCTTTTTATTTAATCTTTTGAGCCATTTTGCGGAATATATGATCCCCGCTATTAAAAGCGGAATCAATATCAACAGATATGGCCTTTCAAAGTTCAGTCCCATAAGATGAATTCCTTTCGCGGAGCTGCTCTAAAATATCAATACAACATATTTGGAATTTAAAACGGCCCTCTCAGACATTTTCCCTACTGCTTTATATAAGCGGCCCATTCGGCTATTATGACCAGCAGTGCCAGCGCCAGCAGAATATTCAGCAGATTGATGCCCCCCATGCTGCCATCGGAAGCGGTGTTTGCAGAAGCCCCGTTGTCAGCGGCAGCGGCTGTTTCTTCTCCGGCACCTGCCTGGACATTGCCCTGGCCCCCAATGCCCTCCTCCCCTGTTCCGCTCTCGGAAACCGGAAAATTGACCGAAACCAGTTTTCCCACTTCTTTGTCGCCCACCTTCTGACTTATCTCATAAATTCCTGGGGTATAGGTATCTTCAAAAGGCTTGATGGGGTATTTAGAGCTCAATTCGGTACTCTGCCCGGCCGGGCTTTTAACAAACAGCTTCTCAGCCTCAGGCAAGGGAGTGATCTCCACGCTCTCCCCACAGGCATAATTGGTATTCGCCATGGTATCCCTGTCCATCAGGTAGGATATGAGATTGTTCACAAAAATCGGGAACTCCGGCGTCAGCGGAAAATCCGAAGCATGCAGGTCAAATGCCACCACTGCCACCTTCCGCCCCTTTTCTTCCCCTGCGAAAGCCGCATCATTTTCTCCGATTCTGAGCAGCGGACTCGCCCAATAGGGCGGTGTAACAGCTTTCAATGCCGAGATGACAAAATCGCTGTTATTCATATATTTTGTGGCGGAATGGGCTATAACCTCAGCCCTGCCTCCTGGTATTTCCGTTCCGACCTTGAAAAACGGGGTGTCCTTCTGAGGATTTATAAACAGAAGGCTTCCCGATTTTGGGATGTCTCCCTGAAAATCTCCGTCGTAGATATACAGGTCAAACTCCCCGTCTATTTTCTCTCCGGGAAGGGTCTTGTACAATTCTATATCCTTCAGGGTATTTAAAGCCTTTTCCAGAAATACATTCTGAGTGGTGGAAAGTACTATTTTTTTGGCGTCCATCTGTTTCACCACAGAATAAATTTTGTTGTCTTCCATAAGGCCGTCTTCTTTGGTCAATTCACCGTAAATATATCTGTATGTGCCGGGTACATTGTCGAAATAAACTGTCTTTGTCTCTCCCGCCTTCAATGGTTCGTCCTTTATTGAAATAAGTTTGTCCTCTCCGTAAAGGCATATCTCGGCATCGTTGTTTTCGCCGCCGTGATTGGTCACCCTCAGCATTACCTTTAAGCCGTTATCCTCTTTGGATTGGGCCATATAATCCAGACTGACGTTGGGACGTCCCGGGCCAAGCTTCACGACCTCGCCGTTCAACCCGTCCAGTTCCGCTTCTCCGTCGGTGTAATAAACCACCTTGTAGCTCTGGTACTGCTGGCATATGGCCTTTACCAGAGAATAGGCATCCCCTATGTTTCCGGCGCTGTTTGTGGGTGCTATGGCATTCAGCTTATTCAAAACCTCTTTTTTATCGCTGCTACCGCTGGCCTCAACCTTTACATTCCTGGCTGCGGAGATCAAAGTGATTTTAGTTCCGGAAGAAAGTGAATTGATAAGGGTCTCCGCCTTTTCCTTTGCCTCACTCAGTCTGGTACCCTTATCGCCGGCTGAGCTCATGCTGCCCGAAGCATCCACAATCAGAACCAGATTTTCATAATTGTTATTTTTCCACCACACAAAAGGATTTGTCAGGGCAAAAATACACAGGAGCAATATCAGCAGCTGGAGGAACAGCAGAAGGTTTCTCTTAAGCCTCTGAAAGGGACTTGTGGCATCAAGGTCCATTATGACCTGGTGCCATAGATAAAGGCTGGAAACCTGCCTCTCCTCATACCGCTGTTTTAATATATACATTAAGATCAGTAATGGGATCAGTGTCAAAAACCATAAGGCATATGGAGAAATCAGTTTCATACCAACCTCCGTCCCGTTAATTCCGCTTGTGATGTAAATAGCGATGTATACTTCGCGTTCTTCATATGATCCCCTCCCTGGCAAAATGCTCAAACACTATCTTTTCCAGGCTGTCAGAGGATGATATCTGAAAAAAGGCGCCGCCGTATTTCTTCGCCGACTCTTTTATGCCGGCCTGCAGGCCTCTTAATTTTGAATTATATATTTTCAACAGCTTGGGAGATACGGTCAGATTTACTTCTTCCCGGGTCTCGCTGTCCACAAGCCTCACCTGTCCGCCTAAAAGAGGCTCTGTCTCATCCTGGCTCAGAACCTGGATCAGTACCACCTGCTGCTTTTTAAATGCAAAATATTTGACCGCTTCTTCAATGGAACCGGCAGTGAAAAAATCCGATATGACAACGGCAATGCCTCTGCTTTTCAAATCCTTCCTTTTAATGCTTTCCGCCAGATTGGTATTTCCCTTGAAATTACTTGCCTCAAGGAACTGCAACGCCCTCTGGAATGAACTTTTGCCCATATATGAGGAGGAAGGCGTCACGGAATTCTCCTGTACTCTGTTGAGACATACCCTGTCCAGGTTGTTCAGAGCCAGGTAAGTCAATACCCCTGCCACCCGCAGCGCCATTGCGGCCTTGCTTTTGTCGCCGAAATCCATGGATTTGCTGCAATCAAAATAAATGTTTAAAAGCGCTTCTCTCTCTTCCATGAAAAGCCTTAGAAACAGCCGGTCAAAACGTCCGTATGCATTCCAGTCGATCCGCCTGAAATCATCCCCCGGAGTGTACTCCCTGAAGTCCGAAAACTCCACCGAGCTGCCCTTGGCCTTGGATTTTCGCCCGCCGGCGGCTCCGTCGGTCAAAGTCATACGCGCTTTTATCGATATGCTCTCCAGTTTTTTATAAAAATCCTCGTCGAACACCTTTTCATTCATATTAGCCACCAATATGACCCATATGTCCAATAAAATGTTCCGCCGGTCACATGGGTCAACTTTAATTTATTTCTTAAACTCTGTTCTTCTCCATCTGGCTGTCCAGTATTTCATCAATTATCCGCTCCGGAGTTATACCGTCGGCCACAGCGTCAAAATTCATAAAAAATCTGTGTCTCAGGGCGGAATATGCCACATATTTAATATCGTCAAAGGACACGTTGTAACGGCCTTCCATCACCGCTCTCACCCTGGCTGTGGAGATGATTGCCTGGGCCGCTCTCGGGCTGGCGCCGTATCTTATATATTTTTTTGACAGTTCAGGGGCCTGCTGAAAATCGGCATGTGTGGCCAATACCACCTTCAGGGCATATTCCTCCACCATCTTTGCCATGGGCACTTCCTTCAGAATATTTCTTATCTCCAGTATCTGAGCCCTGTCAATCACCTTCCGCAGCTCTTCCGGCTTGTTATTTACCGTAACGCCTATTATCCCTTTTAATTCTTCCAGATTTGGATAGGGCACCATGAGCTTGAACAAAAACCTGTCCAGCTGAGCCTCCGGCAGCGGATATGTGCCTTCGTTTTCCAGCGGATTCTGGGTTGCCAGTACCATGAAAGGCTCTTCAAGGTGATATGTATCGTTGCCTACGGTGACGGTGTGCTCCTGCATGGCCTCAAGCAAAGCCGACTGGGTCTTGGGGGTAGCCCTGTTTATTTCATCCGCCAGCACCAGATGGGCAAATACGGGGCCACGCTGGAATTCAAATCTGCTGTTTCCTCTCTCATCCTTCATAATTATATTGGTACCCACCACATCCGCCGGCATGAGATCAGGTGTAAACTGTATTCTTGAAAAAGACAGGTCCATAACCCTGGACAGGGTCTTAACAAGCTGTGTTTTTCCGAGGCCGGGAGCTCCCTCCAGCAGCACGTTTCCCCCTGTAAAAACAGCTATGAGCACCTGCCTTATTACGTCCTTCTGGCCGATTATGGCCTTGCCCACCTCATCCTCCACAGACTTTATGGTATCCGCTATATTTTTAATCGCATTATCCTCCATGCCAATCTCCTTTTTGTCCGGAATCACCGGCGAATAGTAATATATTGACCCATGCTGCTTATATATCAAGCACCCACCTGCAAAAATACGCAAAGCGGATTTTTTATGCGTCAGTGACATCAATGTACGCATAAAAGTGTACTACTGACGCTTTACCGGCGCTAGTCCTGCAAAGAAGAAAAATAACTCTTTATTATATCTTCCATACCGCCGGGTATGGAGGAATTATTCACGCTCTCCATGGCCTTCTCGCTGTACTCGCCTACCACCTGGTCATAAGGCCTCAATTCCCCCAGGGTCGCATTGGGATTATTGGTTATGGAAGTCTCGCTTTTACCCGAATTGTTATTGCTTTTACCCGTTACGCCTGAGGTCTCCCCCTGTCCTCCCAGCCTGGATGGGGTAAATACCTTCTCATATTCCTTTTCGGTTCCCGATGAAGGCTGCTTGTTTGCAATACCTCCCTGGCCATATGGACTTACGCCGCCATCTCCGTTTCCGCTGCCGCCGCCTGCTCCGCTCCCACCGGCTCCCTGACCCTGGCCTTGACCAGACCCTGCTCCCTGGCCGTTCCCGTTTCCTGAACCTGAGCCCTGTCCCTGCCCTTGACCTTGCCCTTGACCCTGTGCCTGAGC
>JAEWSZ010000175.1 GCA_023397905.1 Bacillota bacterium
GGTTGTGTATCTGTTCCCCCACCAAATGATAAAAAAAACTCACCAAAAAATCAACGCCACTCTAAAGCTTACAATTCTCGACTGGGGAAGCTATGCCCAGACCATGCAGGTAAAAATGGCCGCATCCGAGCCCATGGACCTGGTATGGACCGACGGCGGCACCCTTCCTTATCTGCCGCTGGTAAATAAGGGCGCATTTGTCGAAATAACAGACGACATGCTTCAGCAATACGGCCCCAATATATTAAAGGGCGTGCCTGAGACCGCATGGCCCGCCGCAAAGGTAAAGGGAAAACTGTATGCGATAATAAATACACAGGTCCTGGGAAGAACACCGGGCATACTTTTCCAGAAAAAGTACGTGGATCAGTTCGGACTTGATGTGAACAGTGTAACAAAGCTTGAAGACCTGACCGCCTTTTATGAAAAAGTGCACGCTTCGGATCCCACACTGGTACCCTTTGAAGTGGCACAGAGCAACAGCGGGGGAATTTTCTTCAACGAATATTCAAGCACCATGGGCATAGAGCTGCTGAGCAGGCAAAATCCTGCCGCGGTGTACATCAGTGACGATTCCACAAAGGTCATGAATTATTTTGAAGCTTCTGAAACAAAGGCATACCTGAAGCTCATGCGCGAATGGTACCAGAAGGGGATCATAAAGAAAGAAGCTCCAATGCTCAAAGACGTAACCCCGGACCAGAAGGCGGGAAAGACGGTATCGATTCCAACGGTAGTAAATCCGGACACGGCTGCAAATGTGTCTACCAAGCTGGGCTTGAAGGCGGAAGAGGTGGTGCCTCTGACCCTGTCAAAAACCTTCATGAACACTGCTTCAATAATCGCCACCATGACAGGCATCAGCAAAACATCAAAGGATCCCGCCAGATGTATCATGCTGTACAACCTGCTTTATGACGATCAGGATACAAAGCTGTTCAATATGATGAACTACGGTATTGAGGGCAAGCACTACACCTTGAAGGACGATGTGGCCACATTCATGCCCAACAGCGGTTATATGCTCGCCAGCGGCTGGGAGAACGGAAACATGTTCAATTCATACAGGCAGAGCGAATCACAGCCCAAATGGTATCCTGTAGGTCCGGATATGAATAAGAATGCCACTGTTTCAAAGCTCCTGGGCTTCAACCTGGATCCGGAGCCAATAAAAACAGAGCTGGCGCAGGTGGCTTCAGTTGTTGACGAGTTCTACGGCGGATTATTCACAGGCGCGCAGGACCCCGACACCACACTGCCCAAGTTTATCGACAAGCTTAAAGGCGCAGGTTCGGATAAAATCATAGCTGAGACCCAAAGACAGATAGACGCCTGGAAGGCCGCAAAATAAGCATTGACAGCAAAGGGGGATGGGCCAGGTCCTGTCCCTCTTTCAGGCTATAAACAAAATCATTGCCGCAAGGATCGTAAATATTTGAAAAAACATCCGTACACTCTTCGTAAATGTCAGAATATGAAAGTTAAAGAACTATAATATTAATTTATGTGGAGGGAAAAGGTAAATGAAAAAGAAATTATTTAAACGGGTATTTTCTCTTGTGCTGTCCGCCTGCTTTTTAAGCGGCGGAATGGTGCTGCCTGTCACAGCGGAGACCGTGCAGGCAGCGCAGACCACACAGCAGGACGACGGGTGGGACAGACTCCGGGGCATTATATCCCAGTACTACGGGGAATGGAACGACACTTCCTATGAAGGCTTGTTTGTGCCCACAATGCCCAAAACAGCACTTCTGGGGAATGGGGATGTGGGTGTCGCTTCCGGCGGAAACGCGGAATCAAAAACCTTCTATATATCCAAAGGTGATTTCTGGGTATATAACGGTTCTCCAATGCCAATAGGAGGCGTTACCATACGGAAAAAATCTCAGGAAACGCCGGATCCCCAGACGGCCTCTCTCGCTTATCAGAAAACAGTTACATCCAGCGGCGATCATCCCGGGTATTCGGCATCGCGCGCAGTAAACGGACAATGGGCGCCGGGCTGTGAAGGCTGGGTCAGCCCGGTGGGAAACCCTCAATGGATGATGGTCGATCTGGGAGGGGAGACCACCTTCAACCGTTTCGTAGTGCGCCATGACAACGCGGCGCGCCCTAACGAAACTGCCAATACCACAAAGAATTTCACACTGCAAACGAGCTCTGACGGCTCAAGCTGGACAAATGTTTACACTATGGCAGAAAACTACGATGCCATTTCGGATGTTGTTTTGCCCCTGCCGGTCACGGCGCGCTATGTGCGCCTGTACATAGCCCAGGGAACCCAGGAAACTACAGACGATTCAAGGCAAAATCCCAGAGCCAGAATAGGCCAGTTCGAATTGTACAATAATCCGGACCTGGTGATTCAGCAGAATGTTCCCTCAGTCCCGGCGCCGAAAACCTCTCTGGCGCTGAATAAACCCACTACCTCCAGCGGATATCATGCAAATCTTTCACCGGACCGTGCGGTAAACGGGGCATGGAGCCCAAATTCGGGATACGAGGGCTGGACCAGCGGTTATCACGGCGACGGACAGCCTGGGCCCTGGTGGCTGGAAACCGATCTTGGGGAACCCACGACCTTCAACCGATTTGTGGTACAGCATGACGGCGCCGGGCGGCCCGGTGAGGCGGAGAATAATACAAAGGACTTCCAGCTGCAAATAAGAAATTCTACGGAGTCCGACTGGGAGACGGTATACAATGTGGAAGGGAATACGGCTTCGACAACGGACATCACCCTGGATAACCCTGTCACAGCCCGTTATGTGCGTCTTTATATAATCACAGGCACCCAGGGGAACACGGATGATTCCAGGGATAACCCAAGGGCCAGGATCGGCCAGTTTGAATTGTATAACGACACTGTGCAGGAGGAAAATCCGCCCCAGTCAGGTGAAACCGCAAAGGAGATAGATCTCGGCGGCAGCTTTGAGATATCACGTTATGTGATCCGCCTTGCGGGTCCGGGGGATATCAGAATAGAGTCAAGTGAAGACGGATCTTCCTGGAAAACCGTAGGAGAAACCGGCAGCAATATCAAAACGGTCGTCGATGTCACGGAAGATCCATTTACAGCTCGCTATATCAGGGTGACAGGCAGCACAGAGTCAAATATTTTAGAGGTTTCCCTTTTTCAGACACCGGGTCTGAATAAAACCAAACTGGAAGGAAAGCTCCATGAGATCCAGGATATTTTAAATGCCGCAGTTAATACCGAGACAGAGATAGCAAATACGCCTCTGGAGATGCAGACGTGGACATCCGCCACAGAAAATGTCATAGTGACTGCGCTCAAATCAAAGGGCGATTCCCCTGTCAATTTGCAGGCTCAGGTATGGGCAAAGGCAGGCAACCAGCAGCTCCCGGTCACAGCGGCCAGTGACGGAAACAGCGCGGTAGTCACACGCCGGACTACCATTGACAGCAGGGATACCGGTGATACCAATGCCCATGTTTCAAAGGCCGCGCTGGCTACAAAAATAATCGGGGCCGAGGGAGTGAATATAAGCTCCGATAATGGAGCGGGAACCGGGGAGCTGGATTTTGTACTCAATCCCGACCAAAAAGTATATATAGTCACAGCAGTTGGCGGAGGCGGGCGCACCTATGACTATCAAGGAACTCTGCTGCAGGCTGCCGAACCGGAAGCACAGGCCTTGAATATCCTGAACGGACTTGCGGACAGCGACAGTATCCAATCCTTGCTCGCTGCTCACCGGGCCTGGTGGAAGGATTTCTGGATGACCTCCAATATTATTCTGGATACCGGTGACCCAAAGCTGAATACGCTGATGAAATATTATTATGCCGCCCAGTACATACTTGGCTGCAGTATCCGTGAGGATAAGGTGGCTCCGGGATTGTACAGCCTGTGGCATACAACGGACGGTTCGCAATGGAGTTCGGACTACCATCTGAACTACAATTTTATAGCCACTTTCTATGGGGTGAATTCCAGCAATCGTACCTGGATGGGCATCCCGGCCATAACTTCAATATTGGATTATGTTGACAAAGGCCTGAAAAATGCCGGTTCGACAGATGATCTTTTACATATAGGAGAAGGGGCCCAAGGCCAGCAGGTAAGGGATTTTGTACAGGCCAAGATAGCCAGGGGGGATATTGATGAAACCCGGGGTATCCCGGAGGCGCTGCTGTATCCGGTAAGTATCGGCCCATGGGGAATGAAGCTGGAAAGGGGCTACAGTTACTATGGACAGCTGGTGGACGCCATATTCAGCTCATATCCTTTGATTGAATACTACAATTACACCCAGGATGAGAATTTCCTTCCGGTAATGTATGACTATCTGAAGAAATGCATTGCTCTGTATGAAGCATGGCTTGAAGAGGAGGACGGCAGGTTTGTCCTGTACAGCGCCTATAATGAGGGTTCCTGGGGCAGAAATTCGGCGGTGGAACTGGCGTTGCTCAAAAATGCCCTGACCAATGCCATTAAGGCGGGTGAGATATTGAACACAGATGGGGATAAACGTGCGGAATGGCAGAATATCCTCAATAATCTCGCCCCCCAGCCAACGGCTCAATATAAAGGAAAAACCATATTTTCCCTGGCGGAAAAGCAATGGAGCAACAACAGGTGGGAGGAGCTGTCGAGACCTATTCCGTGGGATGGCAACATACTCCCTATTGAAAGCGTCATACCCGGCGAACAGCTGGGCTATTATTCACCGGAAGAGGATTTGCAGATTGCCGGGAACACCATAGACACATTTGTGGAGGAAGCCATAGGCGGCGGGAGAAATGGGGCCTGGAGCCAGTACAACAACTTCCCAAAAATTTTTGCAAATGCGGTAAACGTCAGGTATCCGGCTCAGAAAATCGTGGATAATTTTGCGCTGACCATTGAAGAGCAGATGCAAAAGAATTTGACGATCAAGGATGACTCCGATTTCCATGGCGCTGAAAAAAGCGGTGCGACAGAGGCAATTAACAACATGCTGCTGCTGAGCGATAAAGGCGTTATGAAGGTATTCCCCAATTGGCTGAACGACAGGGACGCCCAGTTTACAAACCTTCGCGAAAAGGGCGCGTTTGTGGTATCCTCCGCATACAGCGGCAGTACCCGGAGAGTCCGGTATGTGGATCTGGTAAGTGAAGCGGGCAAACCGGTCACCATGGCAGCTCCGTGGGCAGGCGGGATAACCGTTACCGACGGAAATGGCAGAATGGTTAAAACCATTGCCGGCACGGCGCCCAATCACGCAGACGAGATCACTTATACCTTTGATACCGAAGCTGGAATGAAATATCACATTGTTTCAAGCCAGGCTGACACACCTTCGGGCGGCGGCAGCGGCAGTAACGGAAACAACACGGCACCGGCAGCGCCGGCGCCTGATATCAGCCTCAGGAAAGACGGCGGTACCACGACTATATCCTATGAGGCAAAGGCAGTTCCGGATCCGTCAACAGGCGTAACCGGCATAAAGGTCGAAGCAAATGATATTGCAGCTTTGGTTGATAAGGCGAAAGAAGCCGAAGGGGCGGGCCAAAAAGCGGTGATTGAGATAAAGCTAGGCGTTGCCGGAAATGCAAATACCGCACGGGTGAGCATTCCGGAAGAGGCCTTCGGCAGGATTGCCGGAGCAACAAATGCGGATGTAAGGATAGATACCGGGACAGCGGCGGTCACCTTTGATACGGGAGCGTTATCTTACATAAACAGCGTTGCAGGCTCGGGAGATATCAGCATAGACATACAAAAGGCCGACAGGGCATCTTTGGCCCAGACTGCGGCGGCCACAATAGGCGACAGGCCGGTATACGGCTTCACTGTTAGAGCGGGGAACAGCGTGGTGCCGCAATTGGGCTCAGGCCGCGCTTATATAAGCATACATTACACTCCGAAGCCCGGGGAGAAGAAAGAGGCCATTATCGTTTACTCTGTAGATGACTCCGGAAGGCTCAGGACAGAGCGGGGGGAATACAACCCGTCAACAGGTACTGTGGACTTTAAAACCGGGCGTCTGGCAAGGTTTGCAGTTGGGTACAACCAGGTGGATTTCAAAGACGTTGCGGAAGGCGCCTGGTATAACAGCGCGGTGGGCTACATGGCGGCAAGGGGCATGGTCAGCGGGGAAGGCGGAGGAAGATTTGCTCCGGGGAAAAATATTAAACGCGCGGACTTCCTCGTCATGGCAATGAACTCACTGGGTATAGAACCTGACACCACCATAACGGATAATTTTGCAGACTCAGGGGCCAAGTACTACACAAAATACCTGGCAACGGCTAAACATCTGGGACTTGTATCGGGTATGGGCGGCAACCGGTTTATGCCTGAAGAAACTATAAGCAGGCAGGATATGTTTGTGATGCTGTACGGCGTGCTGGCGGAAGCAGGAGAACTACCGCCGGCAGCAGATGGCAAAAGCCTTGAAAGCTTTAAAGATGCAGGCCGGATAGCGGATTATGCAAGAGCCGCCATGAAACTGTTTGCGGAAGCGGGAATTGTTTCGGGAAGCGGAGAGAACCTGAATCCAGGAGCAGTTTCAACAAGATCGGAGGCAGCACAGGTATTGTACAATTTGCTTTCGGAATAAACGGCATTGTAATTCCAAACACGGTATTTCCCACAGCTAACATAATTAAGGACGAATTGCTGTATATATATTACGGATGCTGTGACACCTGTATAGCCCTGGCTGCGGTGCCGGTGAAGGAAATTGCCGGAAATGCTGGCCTGAACCCGCCGGACGGCCAATTAAATGATATTTAAAGGCAAATAAATATTGTAAATATTATGGGACGGACAGCTGAAAGGGCTGTCTGTTTTTTTTGCGTAATAAATGGAAAAAAGAGCTGTTTAGTTTATGACTTTTTACAATTGACAAGCCATATATACTATGATAGAATTATACACTGCATTAAAATTCTTTGCTGCGCGCAAATTTGGCTTTTATAATTAGTAGTCTTACATAATTATAGCATAGTACGGTACGGGGCGCAAGGCTGTGAAATCCAGTTCTTTTGTCTCCTGTTAATGTTGTCGCCTTAGAAAAGTTTTGTAAATCTGCCCATAGGCGGCAATATATGCGAATAAATAAGACAATAATTGTCAATAATATTTTAATGTCTGTGAATAGGTTTAAAATACTGAATATTAGCCTCTTTATTACAAATTCAGTATGTGTATTTTTGAAAATTATATACCAGTGTTCCATCAACTCTGAGCACGTTGTTCGTCAGTATGAACAATCAGGGGGCAGGCCGCTGGGCGCAGTTGATTTGATTTAAAAAATTCGCATAATACAATTCTAATTATGCTGAATTTTAAAAATATCCAAAGAGACTGACCTTTTAGTAATAACCGAATAAAGTGGAATGCTCATTCGGTCAGTCTCTATATATAAAGTCATAAGTTTATGAGGTGATATAAATATGGTACAACCCGTTAAATTGGGTAGAAACACCAGGATGAGTTATTCCAAAATACAAGAAGTACTGGAAATGCCAAACCTGATAGAAGTCCAGAAGAATTCATACCAATGGTTCCTGGATGAGGGTCTCAGAGAGGTTTTCAGAGATATTTCTCCTATTATGGATTACACGGGCAACTTGATTCTGGATTTTGTGGATTATTCTCTTGATGAGACGCCAAAGTATAGTGTCGAGGAATGCAAGGAGAGGGACACTACATACTCAGCTCCCCTTAAGGCAAAGGTCAGGTTAATCAACAAGGAATCAGGAGAAGTCAAGGAGCAGGAAATTTTTATGGGCGATTTCCCTCTCATGACAGACAACGGTACCTTTATAATTAACGGTGCAGAGCGTGTAATTGTAAGTCAGCTTGTAAGATCACCTGGTATTTACTATTCAATGAAATTCGACCGTGTTGGTAAAAAGTTGTACTCGAATACAGTAATCCCTAACAGGGGCGCATGGCTGGAATATGAGACGGATTCCAATGATATCCTGTCGGTAAGGATCGACAGGACCAGGAAGCTGCCTCTTACTGTGCTTTTAAGAGCATTGGGCTACGGCACCGACTATGAGATTACTCAGTTATTGGGGGAAGATGAAAGAATTCTTGCCACTATCCAGAAGGATAATGCCAAGACCGCTGAAGAAGGCCTGCTGGAAATATACAAGAGATTGAGACCGGGAGAACCTCCGACGGTTGACAGCGCTAAAACTCTGCTCAACAGTCTGTTTTTCGACGCCAAGAGATATGACCTGGCCAAGTTCGGAAGGTTCAAGTTCAATAAGAAGCTGGCCATAGCAAAGCTCATCAGCGGACAGGTTGCGGCTGAAAACATCGTATCTGCCGAAACTGGCGAGGTACTTGTTGAAGCGGGCGAGCTTATCAGCAGGGAAAAATCGGAGCTCGTTCAGAACTCCGGAGTTAATGTGGTATTTTTATCAGTTGAAGGTAAGGCAATCAAGGTCATTGGAAACAATACCGTTGACATACGCGCGTTTGTTGATTTTGACGTTTCCGAAACGGGCATTACGGAAAAGGTCAGGTATAACATCCTTAAGGAGATACTTGACAGCAACAGCGGCGCAGAGCAGATCAAAAAGGCCGTCTTGGAGAGGATAAACGATCTGATACCGAAGCATATTACAGTTGATGATATTATTTCTTCTATAAATTACATTATCAATCTGGATTATGGAATCGGAACAGTGGATGACATTGACCATCTGGGAAACAGGAGATTGCGTTCCGTGGGTGAATTGCTCCAGAACCAGTTCAGGATAGGTTTGTCCAGAATGGAAAGAGTTGTCAGGGAGAGAATGACAATACAGGATATTGACATTGTAACTCCGCAGGCTCTTATAAATATAAGGCCGGTCGCCGCCTCCATCAAGGAATTCTTTGGAAGCAGCCAGCTGTCACAGTTTATGGATCAGACCAACCCCCTTGCGGAATTGACTCACAAGAGAAGGCTGAGCGCACTGGGACCTGGTGGTCTGAGCAGGGAAAGAGCGGGCTTTGAAGTCCGTGACGTTCACCACTCACACTATGGCCGTATGTGTCCTATTGAGACCCCTGAAGGACCGAACATCGGTTTGATAGGCTCTTTGAGCACCTATGCCAGGGTTAACGAATACGGCTTTATTGAAGCTCCCTACAGAGTGGTCAACAAGGAGCAGAGAAAGGTCACAAATGAAATAGTTTATCTGACTGCCGACATAGAGGATCCGTTTATCGTTGCACAGGCGACGGAGCCTTTGGATGAAGAAGGCAAGTTTATTTCAAATAAGGTAATAGCCAGATTCAAGCATGAAATACTGGAAGTGGAGAGCAACAAGATAGACTTCATGGACGTATCTCCAAAGCAGATGGTTTCGGTTGCCACAGCCATGATCCCATTCCTTGAGAATGACGATGCCAACCGTGCCCTGATGGGTTCCAACATGCAGCGTCAGGCCGTTCCTCTTATAAAGGCCGATTCTCCTATCGTAGGTACGGGAATTGAGTACAAGGCCGCAAGGGATTCAGGCGTTTGCGTTGTCGCAAAGAATCCCGGCGTTGTCGACAAGGTGTCCGCAAGCGAAATAGTAGTTAAGACCAAGAACGGCCAGAAGGATGTATACAAGCTTCTCAAATACATGCGTTCAAACCAGGGTACCTGCTTGAACCAGAGGCCAATCGTAAGAAAAGGCGAGACTATTGAGAAGGGCGATATCATAGCAGACGGACCGTCCACCGACAACGGCGAGATCGCTCTGGGCAGGAACATCCTTATAGGCTTTATGACCTGGGAAGGTTACAACTACGAGGATGCTATCCTTATAAACGAGAAACTGGTTAAAGAGGATGTATACACATCCATCCATATAGAAGAGTATGAAGCCGAATCCAGAGACACAAAGCTGGGGCCGGAAGAAATCACCAGAGACATTCCAAATGTGGGTGAAGAAGCTCTGAAAGACCTGGATGACAGGGGAATAATCAGAATAGGAGCCGAGGTTCGCGCAGGAGATATTCTGGTGGGTAAGGTCACTCCGAAGGGAGAAACCGAGCTCACAGCCGAAGAAAGACTGCTGAGAGCCATATTCGGCGAAAAAGCCCGCGAAGTGCGCGACACATCCCTGAGAGTTCCTCATGGTGAGTCGGGTATTATTGTGGACGTCAAGGTGTTCACCCGTGAGAACGGCGACGAGCTGCCGCCCGGAGTAAACCAGTTGGTTAGATGCTATATCGCCCAGAAGAGAAAGATATCCGTGGGTGATAAAATGGCGGGAAGACACGGAAACAAGGGTGTTATCTCAAGAATACTCCCCGAGGAGGATATGCCTTTCCTTCCGGACGGTACTCCGCTTGAAATAGTATTGAACCCTCTTGGTGTTCCTTCACGTATGAATATCGGCCAGGTGCTGGAAGTGCATCTGGGCTTTGCCGCAAAAGCGCTTGGCTGGAAGATTGCCACGCCTGTATTTGACGGCGCTACCGAGGAAGACATCAGAGATACCCTGATTTCCGCAGGAAAGGACCCCGACGGCAAAACCGTCCTTTACGACGGAAGAACCGGAGAGCCCTTTGACAACAGAGTAACCGTAGGATACATGTATTACCTGAAGCTGGCCCATTTGGTCGACGACAAGATACATGCCCGTTCAACCGGTCCATACTCACTTGTAACTCAGCAGCCTCTTGGAGGTAAAGCACAGTTCGGCGGACAGAGGTTCGGAGAAATGGAAGTTTGGGCGCTGGAAGCATACGGCGCTGCATATACACTGCAGGAAATCCTCACAGTCAAGTCCGATGATGTTGTAGGTAGAGTTAAGACCTATGAATCCATCGTAAAGGGTGAGAACATACCTGAGCCTGGAATTCCGGAATCCTTCAAGGTTCTTATAAAAGAACTGCAGAGCCTTGCTCTGGATGTGAAGGTATACTCCGAGGAACAGGGTGAAATTGCCATCAAGGAATCTGTTGAGGATGATCTTGAGGAATTGAACGTCAATATTGAAGGCAGAGAAGATGAAGTTGTCCTGACAAACGATTTTGACGACGATCTGAGAGATGACGTTCTGGAGGACGATCTGGAAATAGATGATCTTGATATCGGAAGCATCAGCACCGGAGACAATCTGGAGGATGAGCTGACAGACGATCTGTTTGCGGAAGAGGAAGAAGAAATTGAAGAGGACTTTGACGACGAAGATTTTTAAGGAAGGGAGATAAGCTATGTTTGAACTGAACAATTTTGATTCTATAAAAATAGGATTAGCTTCTCCGGAGAAGGTCAGAGAATGGTCGAAAGGTGAAGTAAAAAAGCCTGAAACTATAAATTATAGAACCTTGAAGCCTGAAAGAGACGGCTTGTTTTGCGAAAGGATATTCGGTCCTCAAAAGGACTGGGAGTGTCATTGCGGTAAATACAAAAGGATCAGATACAAGGGAATAGTCTGCGACAGATGCGGAGTTGAAGTTACCCGTTCAAAGGTAAGAAGAGAGAGAATGGGTCACATTGAGCTGGCGGCGCCGGTATCCCATATCTGGTACTTCAAGGGGATACCCAGCAGAATGGGCCTTATCCTTGATATGTCCCCAAGGTCTCTCGAAAAGATACTGTATTTTGCGTCATATGTTGTTATTGACCCGGGACAGACTCCGCTGTCAAAAAAGCAGGTACTGACTGAAAAGGAATACAGGGACAGCGTTGAGAAGTTCGGGATGAGCTTTAAAGCCGCAATGGGAGCAGAAGCCATAAAAGAGCTGCTCATGGAAATAGACCTGGACGGCCTGGCAAAGGAATTGAGGTCAGATCTGGCTGATTCCACAGGCCAGAAGAGGATCAGAGCGGTGAAGAGGCTTGAGGTGGTAGAGGCCTTCAGACTTTCCGGGAACCGTCCCGACTGGATGATCCTCGATGTGGTGCCTGTCATCCCTCCTGAGCTGAGACCTATGGTACAGCTGGACGGCGGCAGATTTGCAACCTCGGATTTGAACGATCTTTACAGAAGAGTTATAAATAGAAATAACAGGTTGAAGAGGCTTCTGGACCTGGGAGCCCCCGATATCATAGTAAGAAATGAGAAGCGTATGCTCCAGGAAGCGGTTGACGCCCTGATAGATAACGGCAGAAGAGGACGCCCTGTGACAGGCCCCGGAAACAGGCCTTTAAAGTCACTGTCCGACATGCTCAAGGGAAAACAGGGACGTTTCCGTCAGAACCTGCTGGGTAAGCGTGTTGACTACTCGGGCCGTTCGGTTATCGTTGTAGGTCCCGACCTTAAGATATTCCAGTGCGGCCTTCCAAAGGAAATGGCGCTGGAGCTGTTCAAGCCCTTTGTTATGAAGAAGCTGGTCAACGACGGCCTGGCCCACAACATAAAGAGCGCAAAAAGAATGGTTGAAAGAGTCAGAAATGAAGTCTGGGACGTGCTGGAGGAAGTAATAAAGGAACATCCTGTATTACTGAACCGTGCGCCTACACTTCACAGACTGGGTATACAGGCCTTTGAACCTGTCCTGGTTGAAGGAAGGGCTTTGAAGCTCCATCCGCTGGTATGCTCCGCATACAACGCCGACTTTGACGGCGACCAGATGGCGGTTCACGTTCCGCTGTCGGCAGAAGCACAGTCTGAGGCCAGATTCCTCATGCTGTCTGCAAACAACCTGCTGGCTCCAAAGGACGGCAAGCCAATAACCGTACCTACCCAGGACATGGTTTTGGGAAGCTACTATCTGACAATAGAAAAACCCGGAGAACCCGGAGACGGTAAGATATTCAGCAGCATGGACGAGGTCCTGATGGCTTACCAGGAAGGTGTTCTGGGACTTCATGCGCAGATTAAGGTCCGTATAGAGAGGGAATTTGACGGAGTAAAGCAGAAGAAGATAATCTCCTGCACTCCCGGAAGACTCATATTCAATGAGGCTATTCCCCAGGATATCGGTTTTGTGGACAGAAGCGACAAGGATAAGCTTTTCGATCTGGAAGTCAACTTCCTGGTGGGTAAAAAAGAGCTTGGAAAGATCATTGACAAGTGCATAAGGGTTCACGGAACCACAAAGACCGCCGTTATCCTTGATAAGATAAAGGCCCTTGGTTTCAAGTACTCCACAAGAGGAGCCATAACCATCAGCGTATCGGATATGGTAATACCTGAGATAAAGAAACAGTATTTGCAGGAAACTGAAAATACAATTGACAATATAGTAAAGCAGTACAAGAGAGGTCTTATATCCGACGAAGAAAGATATAATTCCGTAATCAGCGCCTGGACCGAGACCGGTGAAAGTATTACAAAGGCCCTTATAGACAACCTTGACAGGTTCAATCCTGTTTACATGATGTCGCAGTCCGGAGCCAGAGGTAATATCAACCAGATCAAGCAGCTGGCCGGTATGAGAGGTTTGATGGCAGATACCTCGGGTAAGACCATCGAGATACCTATCAAATCCAATTTCCGTGAAGGGCTTAACGTTTTGGAATTCTTTATTTCAACCCACGGAGCCAGAAAAGGTCTTGCAGATACGGCCCTCAGAACGGCCGACTCAGGTTACCTTACAAGGCGTCTGGTTGACGTATCCCAGGATGTAATAGTAAGAGAGCTGGACTGCGGAACAGACAGAGGAATTGAAATAGGCGATGTAAAGGACGGCGCGGAGGTAATCGAGCCATTGTCCGAAAGACTGGTAGGCAGATATACTACCGAGGACGTATTTGATCCCACTACTGGCGAGCTCATACATCCGAAGGAAGACGTCATCAGCGAGCGCATTGCGGATAAAATAGTCAATTCCGGCATAAAGAAAATAAAAATCAGATCTGTGCTCACCTGCCAGTCTGAAGTAGGTGTATGCGCCAAGTGCTACGGCGCCAACCTTGCTACGGGAGACTCCGTCAATGTGGGCGAAGCTGTGGGTATTATCGCAGCCCAGTCCATCGGCGAACCGGGTACTCAGCTGACAATGAGAACCTTCCATACGGGCGGTGTTGCCGGTGACGATATCACACAGGGTCTTCCCCGTGTAGAGGAATTGTTTGAAGCCAGAAGACCTAAAGGTCTTGCCATTATATCCGAAATAGCCGGTACTGTTAAATTATCCGACTCCAAGAAAAAGAGAGAGGTAATTATAACAAATGAGGAGGGCGAATCCAAGTCCTACCAGATTCCTTACGGCTCAAGGATCAAGGTTTTCGACGGCGATGTGGTTGAGGCCGGAGACGAATTGACCGAAGGTTCGGTAAATCCTCATGATATCCTGAAGATCAAGGGTATAAGGGGCGTTCAGGCATACCTGCTCCAGGAAGTTCAAAGAGTTTACAGAATGCAGGGTGTTGATATAAACGACAAGCACATTGAAGTTATAGTAAGACAGATGATGAGAAAAGTTAAGGTGGAAGACGCCGGGGATACAAATCTCCTTCCGGGCGGTCTGGTTGACATATTCGAATTTGAACGCGAGAACGCCAAAGCCCAGGAAGAGGGTCTTGCACCCGCTACAGGCGAGCGTACCCTGCTGGGTATTACAAAGGCGTCGCTTGCAACAGATTCCTTCCTGTCGGCTGCATCCTTCCAGGAAACCACCAGAGTCCTCACCGAAGCCGCAATCAAGGGCAAGGTCGATCCTCTGCTGGGCCTTAAGGAAAATGTCATCATCGGTAAGCTGATTCCTGCCGGTACCGGTATGAGCAGGTACAAGGATATCAATATCAGCAATGTGATTGAATAGGAGAAAGTCGGAAATACGGAAATCGGAGAAAATCTGAAAAGTATGATTAAAGGCAGTATCTGTTATGGATATTGCCTTTTTTTAAGAAAAGCAGGACTTTTTAAAAGGTTCTGCTTTCCTTAAATTCCTTCGGCGTGTTTCCGGTTATTTTTTTAAATATATAGGAGAAATATTTATAATCCCTGTATCCGACTTTATCAGCCACCTCATATGTCTTGAAGGTGGTTTCCAGCAATAATGCCTTTGCTTTTTCAATCCTCAGTTTATTAAGCCAATCCACAAAATTAACATTCATTTCTTCTTTAAAAATCCGGCTTAGATAGTTAGGCGTGACATAAACCATATTTGCAATTTCATTCAGGCTTATATCCCTGTTGTAATTTTGTTCAATATAGTGTAAAGCAAATTTTATGATACTTTTAAATTTCAAGGTTTTATTTTCCTGAATCAACAAAATACTTCTGTTAAAGAAAGCAATAAGCCAGTTGTACAAATCATCCAGGATTTCAAGTTTTTCAATTTCCATATAGGGATTGAAATGCGTACCGAAACTGTTCTGGAAGTTTATGCCCATTTCTTCAATGCAGTTTACGGCAATGACTACCAGCCTGCAGCAAATATTTTTTATGTTTTCCGGGGTAGCGCTGTTCTGGTCGAACCTGTTAAAAATGTTATTTAAGGTAATGGCTATCCCCTCGGTATTTAATGCCTTTAAATAATTGAGAATTTCCTTTTCCTCGCTGAAGGGATACAATACGGTTTCCTCACTGACATTGGCGGCTTTGACGGATTTATGCTGCAGGATAAGGCCTTTTCCTAAAAATATTTTATTCTTAAGGGCGGCAAGAGCCTCTGAATATGATCTGGAAATATCTAAAATACTGGCAGACATACTTCCAATGCCTATGGAAATTGATAATTTAAGGTATTTATTTATACATTGCTGAATCTCGCGGAAAAAATCATTTACAATAATGTCATCGAGATTTTTACCGTTGATCACCCCGATAAGATGGTCAAATTCGCTATAGCAGACCAAGCCTGAAAAAAAAGAAGACAAAAGCTCTTCGGATATATTGATTACTGAAAATTTCATAAGCTCCTTCTCTTTATCGGGCATACCTTCGGTTATAATAAGAAAGTCGTCCATACTGATTACAAATACCAGAAATTCCGGGCCGGTCAGGTCCAGATTCATCATTTCGGCTTGTTCAAATACATAGTCGGCGGAAGTAAATTCATTTTTAAGTAATTTATTTACAAGGTTTGATTTGATCTGCAGGTAATTCTCATTCAAAATGATATTTTTCTTCATCAGCAGGTTTTTTTTTACCCGGCCGGATGTAATATCATTTTTTACTTTAACTATCAGGGAAATTAATTCTTCGGCGCCTACCGGCTTAAGCAGATATTCGGTAACTCCCAGGCTCAATGCTTTTTTTGCATATGAAAAGTCCTCATAGCCGCTGAGAATAATTATTTTCGTATCCGGAAGCATTTTTTTCAGGCTTTCAGACAAAGACAGCCCATCCATAATGGGCATACGGATATCTGTAATAACTATTTCAGGGAGCATTACCAGAGCTTTTTCCAAGGCATCCTTCCCATTTGAGGCTTCTCCGGAAATCTCTATGTCATATTTACTCCAATCAATGGACGTTTTAATTCCTTTCCTGATTATGGGCTCATCATCAACAAGTAAAAGTTTAAACATATTACTGACCTCCAATGTAAATAAATATAAGTTGCCAATAAATTATTATTCAGCTTTCGGATACAAAGGGCTGTTTTACTATAACTGTCGTCCCCTTTCCATAAGAACTGGAGAACTTTATCCCATACGAATTTCCAAAATAAAGTTTAATCCTGTCGTTAACATTTTTTATTCCGAAGCCGCGGTTATCTTTTTCCACTTTTTCAAGAAGCCAGTTAAGCTCCTCTTCATCGGCTCCGGCACCGTCATCCTGGATGATATAAATGACAGAGTCTGATTCTGAAAAAATATTTACCTCTATTTTCCCTTGAGTGCCTTTTTTTTCGATACCATGGTGGATTGCGTTTTCAACCAGCGGCTGCAGCACAAGTTTTACTACCTTACAGTCAAGAACCTCGTCGGAGGTATTAATTTTAAAGGTTATCAAATCGGCAACCCTCTTTTCCTGAATAATCAGATAGTTGTTGAGATGCTCAACCTCATTGCGGACGGTGGTGAATTCGTTTCCGCTGTTCAGGCTTAACCGGAACAGCTTGGAAAGAGCCTGAACCAGATTTGAACTTTCAAATGCTTTTTCCATACGGCACATCCAATAGATGGTATCCAGAGTGTTGTAAAGGAAGTGAGGATTTATCTGCGCCTGCAGCGCTTTCAGTTCAGCCTCCTTTTGTTTTATTTGCACTGCGTATACTTCGTTTATCAGCTCGTTCAGCTTCTTCGACATTTTATTGAAACTATTGCCCAGCAGTGAAATCTCATCATTTCCTTTAACATCAATACTGACATTAAAGTTCTCGTTCTCTATGTATTTCATATATCTGCGCATCTGCTTCAAGGGTCCCAGCACTTTCAGCGAGAAGAAGCCTATGACCAGCAGGCAGAGGACCAGGCTTATCAGTACGCCGTATACGGTTATGTCCTGTATAACCCTTGTATCGCTGGATAACTGGTCCAGGGGAACAAAGTTTATCAGCTTCCAGCCGGGCCTGGAAAGATTTATATAGGTTACCAGGATATTATGATGGTCTATGACGGAATTGAAATAACCGCTTTCAGACTTCTCAAGCCTGGGGTCCATATATTTATTTTCGAGTTTTGTGCCTATTTTCCGTTGATCGAGAGATGAGATAATGGTATTTGACTGGTCAATAATCAAATAATCACCGTTATTTGTAATAAGCTTATTTTTATATATTTGAGAAATTTCTTCTTCAGATATGTTTATCTTTATTATGGCAATATTCGAAGACAGATCGTTAAGATCCTTCAGTACCCTTAATAAGGATATCACCTTGGTTTTTGTATTATCATAGTTGATTATCTCATCATATATGAGGACACTTTCCCCTCGCAGGCTGAAAAGCTTATCCTGAAGTTGGGGGCTGATGGTATTGCTGGCGCTGGCAGAGTCAAAGACCAGACCGTTGAGACCCTGAACATAAATTGAATAAATATCGGGCTTGAAAACTATGAAATTATTCAGGCAATTCTGAATTAGTAAATTGTGATTTTTTAAATTATTCAAATCCTCTGCAGGCATTTTCAGATAACCTATAAGTTCCTTATCCTGCCACAAATATACGGCTGAATTACTTAAATCGGTAAATACGAAATTTATATTATCTGCAATCTGTTTAACAGTGTTGTAATTTGATTGGCTGATTTTATTTTTTACTATGCTTACAGAATTGGTATAGGATAATCCTCCCACTACCAAAAGAGGTATTATTACAATAGATATTGATATGGCCAGAAATTTATACTGAAGGCTAAAAAAATGTTTGCGCAAGGCATTTTTCACTCCCTTATCTGTTGACATAATTATATTATAGAAACATTGTAAACAAAAGCAGAATTTGATGAGTGTATAAAATATCAGACATTTTTATAGATTTGTCATCTTTTTTATTATGATATTAGAGGATACAATACCACCATAAGGAATAAGCCGGTTTAATTCTTAATTACTGAAATTTGCGGGAGGATATATTATGAAAAGAAACTTATACAGAGGCACATGTGCTGCCATAATGTTATCTGTAGGAATGTCAATGTTTGCAGGCTGCGGCGGCAATTCAAACTCCGGAAGCCAAAGCAGTGCAAGTGAGAACTCGGCGGCTGCCGGAGGTACGGTATCCGCCGAAAGTACCGTACAGAAACCGGTAACAATCTCACTTATGGATCTCTGGGCCAAGGATAAGACTGAGAATATTTCTACCTCGGTCAGAGAAGCACTGGAAAAATTCAAGACGGATAATCCCAATATAACTGTTGAGGAAGAAGCAATCGGTGACCAGAATGCATATTATACAAAAATCAAAACGCTGGCAGCCTCCAATGAGCTTCCTGATGTATTCGTATGCAAGGGTTCTGAGCTTTCAATGTTTGCCCAGAACCAGGCTGTTGCGTCGCTGGACGATATTCTCAGTGCGGATGCGGGGTGGAAGGACGGCTATGTACCATCCGCGTTTGATGATCTGACCACAGACGGAAAAATATATGCAGTTCCGTATTCAATGCTCAGTACCCACGTTATTTATTACAATAAAAAGATATTGGCAGATGCCGGATTTCAAACCTTTCCCGAAACCTGGACAGATTTTATCAGCATGATAGATAAAATAAAAGCCAAGGGAATTACCCCCATAGCTCTTGGAAATAAAGAACAGTGGGTGGCAGAGTCCTGTATTCTCAGTGCGCTGGGCGACAGATTTACAGGTACTGACTGGTTCAACAGTATCAAGGACGGCCAGGGTGCCAAATTCACAGATCCGGATTTCATCAAAGCACTGGCTGCCTTGCAGCAGATCGGAAAGGCCGGGGCTTTCAATAAGGATATGAACAGCATTAACAATGATCAGCAAAAGACATTGTATTTTAACGGAAAAGCAGCGATGTTCATGGAAGGCAGCTGGGCTATAGGGGCTGTTATGGCCGGGCCTAAAGACATCGCAGATAATACCGAGGTCGCAATCCTGCCGTCAGTTGACGGAGGAAAGGGTGATCCCAAATCAATGTCCGGAGGTGCAGGATCAGGTTTTGCATCTGGAGTTAAAGGCTTTGAAACCAAAAAGGATGCCATTGCCAAAGTTCTTAAGGCAATAACTGGACCGGATTATGCAAAGAGCATTGCCGAGAAAGGTGAGCCCGCAGCATACAAGGTTGCAGACTATGACAAGAGCAAGGTATCGGCTTTAGCCGTAAAATATGCAGATATGGCTGCCAATCTTAAGTTTACTCCCATATATGATTCATATCTCAATCCGGCAGTTATCAGTAAAATGAACGCAGGACTGCAGGAACTCATTATTGGCAGTGTCACACCTGAAGAACTGGCAAAGAGTATCCAGACGGAATATGAAAAAGTCAAATAAGTCCGTAAAGTCAAATTGCATTGAGAGGCTCTGGCCTCAGACCCGGACTATGGGCTTTGCCGATTAATTCCTGCACCATAAATAACAACTATTTGTATTCAAAAATTTTCCGGGAATCATGCCGATTCCTGGAAAATTTTTAAGGAGGCAACGTATATGGCTCAAGGCAGCTCTTTAAAAATAAAAAAATCAACTCTTGCGGGTTTGTTGGCTCCAGGCGTAATGATTTATGTATTTATTATTATAGTACCTTTGTTTACTGCCCTAGGATATAGCTTTACCAATTGGATGGGAGGCGCAAATAAAAAATTTATAGGGTTGCGGAACTATGCATCACTTGCAAAAGATGATGTTTTCTGGGGCTCTCTCGGACATAATCTGATTATTGTGTTCCTTACGATGATTATTCAGATGGGCCTGGCTTTTCTGCTGACAGTACTGTTTATGTCAAAGGCCATGAGATTGAAGGAAGTCCACAGAACGGTAATTTTTCTTCCGGTAGTATTGTCGGCGGTAGTGGTAGGTTTCATATGGCAGATGATTTACAGCAGTGATTACGGTTTGCTTAATGCGCTGCTTAAATCAGTCGGGCTTGAAAACTGGATTATACCATGGCTGGATGACCCGAAACGTGTAATTTATTCGGTAACCGCACCGCTTATATGGCAGTATCTGGGAGTGCCCCTGATTATATTTATGTCCGCCGTTCAGGGTATTCCCAAGGATATATACGAGGTTTGTGAGCTGGACGGAGTAAAAGGCTTCCAAAAGGCTATCTATATAACCTTTCCCCTTATTTACGATACCATAAAGGTTGCCGTAATGCTGAGCATATCCTCAAATATGCTGGTTTTCAGCCACATTTACGTTATGACCGGAGGAGGTCCGGGTACCAGTTCCATGGTTCTGGCACAGTATGCATACAATACTTCCTTCAACAGCATGCAACTGGGATATGGAAGTTCTGTGGCCATAGGAATCTTTGTTCTGAGCTTCGGAATTGTTATTTTATTCAAAAAACTGGCAGAGGTGAAACAGAATTGAACATAATATTAAAAAAGACAGGCAAATTTTTATTTAATTTAATAATGGTACTTTTCTCTGTTACTTGTATTTTCCCTATTATATGGATT
Source organism: Bacillota bacterium (assembly GCA_023397905.1). Classification (GTDB taxonomy): domain Bacteria; phylum Bacillota; class Clostridia; order Acetivibrionales; family DSM-1351; genus Ruminiclostridium. Next base: position 20,887 of record JAEWSZ010000175.1, read on the forward strand.
TTATACTCCTCGCTTAAAACTAAAGATGAATTTATGCTCAATATCATTTCTTTGCCGGAGCATCTTCAGTTTAATAATTTTTACAGGGCTTTTATTGAAGGCAAGATGTATACATATTTTATAAGCAGTGTTCTTAATAGTGTGGTGACGGTGTTCTTTGTAATACTGATATCCTTTTGCATAGGGTATGTGCTTTCCAGGTATAAATTTAAGGGAAGGGACTTCATATACACACTTTTTATTGCGGGTATGCTGATACCAATGTATGCACTTATAGTCCCTTTATTCATACAGTTTAAAACATTAGGATTATATGATAAGTTTTTTACCTTAATTATTCCATATATAGCCATCAGACTGCCATTGGCAATATTTCTTTTTGAAAGCTTCATAAAAACAATACCTGTGGAGCTGGATGAAGCGGCATATATGGATGGTGCAACCACATTTTTTACAATGGTCAGAATAATCCTGCCGGTCTGTAAGCCGGTCATGTCTACAATACTTATCCTGGCATTTCTGGATACGTGGAATGAATTTCCTTTTGCGCTTGTACTGGTCACAAAGGATGTATTCAGAACCATTCCTGTGGGGCTTACAAATTTTTACGGGCAGTATACCACGGACTATACTACATTAATGGCCGCCATGGTCATATCAATATTGCCGGTAATTACTGTCTATCTGATATTCAATAAAAAGATCATACAGGGAATGACTGCCGGAGCAGTTAAAGGTTAAAAGACTATTGAGCAGGGCTTTTAATCAGGATTATTATGCAGGCTGCCAACTACAAAACTATAATCAGGAGGCATAGGATATGCTGAATATAAAGAGATGCAGTGCAAACCCCATAGTGAGGCCGGGAATATATGACTGGAGGCGGGTAGCGGTATTCAATCCCGGTGTGATTGCCGCAAATGAAAAATTCTATATGTATGAAAGGGCCGCAGGTTCACTGAAACCCTTTCGGACCTGCATAGGCCTTTTGGAAAGCCGGGATGGAATTAATTTTGCACCTGTGGGGGATAAACCGGTCTTTACCGCGGACATGCTGGGCTTTCCGGGAGGCAGTGTGGAAGATGCCAGAGTTGTGAAAATAGATAGGCTGTTTTATATGTGCTATGCCCTTCAACCGTATGAATTTGACTGCTGGCCCACGGGGATAGCTGTGCCGGATTACTTTCCGGACAACTATCCCGGGTGGAAGGAAAACAATACCCAGCCTATGATAACCCGCTCGGGCATAGCTGTCTCGGAGGACGGAATCAGATTCAGCCAGCTGTGCTACACTACCCCGGCTTAAATAGACGACAGGGATAACACTCTTTTCCCTGAGAAAATAAACGGGAAGTTTGCACTGCTGAGAAGGCCCATGCAGTATGTGGGCAAGGAGTATGGGACTGAAATACCCGGGATATGGATATCGTATTCGGAGGATCTTCTCAAGTGGTCCGAGCCGGAATTGGTGGCGGTAGCCGAGAACTTTGAATGGGAGGGCACAAAAATAGGAGCGGCCGCCACTCCCATCAGGACAGAGAAAGGCTGGCTGGTACTTTATCATGGAGTGGATGCAAACTCGATATACCGTGTAGGAGCAATGCTTCTCGATCCGGAGGATCCCAGGAAGGTAACAGCAAGAACAAAGCTGCCTGTAATGGAACCTGAAGAATATTATGAAAAATATGGTCTGGTTATACCAAATACGGTGTTTCCTACCGCAAATATCATTAAAGACGGGTTACTGTACATATATTACGGCTGCTGTGATACCTGTATAGCTTTGGCAACCGTTCCGGTTGAAGAGTTACTTAATTTCCTTGAATAATCCCAGGTATGGGCCAGAAACCGGTGACCGTACTCAAATTCAAAATAAACGAACAATCTTCTGATAATATCCATTAGTTGTGCTTATTTACATAACACTGTTTACACTTCTTTGACCGAAAAAGTTGAAAAGGGGTCTATTATTGCTTGACTGAGCAAAGAAAAAAATAGCATACCCTTATTCAGAAAATCAGAATTGAACCTGATGGAGGAGATAACATATAAAATCTTTTAAAGGGGAGGGAAAACACAATGAAGCTTACAAAGCAATTTGTTCAAAGTGGTTTCTAATATGGTAATGGGCGGTAAGACAGGTTCTTCAAGGAAGTCTTTTTCTAATTAAAAAAGCAAAACGAAAGTGAGATGAAATCATGAAAAAAAGCAGTTATCATTTACTGCAACATGTACGCGCAGCTCTGGGTGTGTTTTTGAGTATTTGTATGATTGTTGGTCTGTTTCCGGTTGAAGCCTTTGCCAGTTCAGCTTATAATTCCGGTGAAGACGCAGAAAGAAATCTGGCACTTGGCGCAGGCATGACTGTAGCGGCAGAGCCCGGACCCACCGGAAGCGGCAGGACACTGCATGTCGACGGCAAAACCGGCGACGATTCAACCGGTGACGGCACTTGGGACAAGCCGTATAAAACCATTAACAAAGCGGCACAGCTGGCTCATGCAGGAGATACCGTGCTGGTTTCCGCAGGCCTGTATCGTGAACAGGTGAAGCCGCTGAACAGCGGTACTGAAACTGAGCCAATCGTCTACAAAGCAGACGGTGAGGTTATCATCAAGGCATCCGAACCGATACCTACAATTCACGACGGGAAGGAAATCGCCTGGATGCCGGATACGACGCCCGGCGTATGGAAAACCGTAGTTCCGGATTCCTTCTTTGAGGAACCCGTAAAGGGCGGCAGAGGTTCCGGCGGCTGGACCAACGGCACCAACTGGAACGCTCCAGACTACTACAACCCCTTCCGCCAGTGGCAGTGGAACGCTGGTGGCCAGCAGGGCGGCAAGACTGCAGGCGCGGTGTATTCGAAAGACTACCCGTTTGTACAGAAAGAAAGCATAAAAGATGTGAGAGCTGAGAACGGTGCGCTCACATGGTTCTACCAATACAGCGAGGACACCGGAGAAACCACTATCTACGCCAACTTCGGCGGCATAGATCCAAACGCTCCGGCGAATGACGTTGAGATCAATACCAGACGCCAGAACTTCGCGCCGGACGAGTGGGGCCTGAAGTACATAACGGTGGACGGCTTCACCATGATGAATGCGGGCAACTGGTACTCCAGCTTTCCGGACCAGCCGGAACGAGCCCAGCGCGGTGCAATCAGCGTCTACGGCGGCAAGGGCTGGGTAATCCAGAATAACTCGGTCATCAACGCCCGCACCATTGGCGTTGATATCGGCCTGGGCTGCGACATGTGGGCATCCAACGAAAGCAGGGGAAGCGCCGACAAGCCTGAAGGGGGATACCGTTACAGGTTCGCAATCGATCAGGAGGAGTACGGCCATCATACCGTGCAGAACAACTATTTCTACCGCTGCGGACAAGGCGCTGTAGCCGGCGTATTCTCGTGGAAATCCAATATTCTGTACAACCGCATAGAGGACACCAACTGGCGGCAGGAATTGGACGCTGCGGAGTCTGGCGCTATCAAGGTCCACTACTTTAACTACGGTCTTATAGAGGGCAACTATATCCGAAACTTCCCGAACTGCAACGGCGGCGCCATCTGGACTGACTGGGGCGGCCAGGGTATCCGCATCACGAAGAACATCGTGGTGAATGGCCATAACCCATTCTACGCCGAGGCAGTGTACGGGCCCATTCTGGTGGACAACAACATCTTTATCGGCACGGATAACCTGAGAACATTGGATTCCACCGGCATCGTGTTCGCCAACAACCTCAGCTACAATCCGCAGAACAACGGTACGGCCATCAATATTGACGGTCAGGGCAGAAACTGCTATTGGTTCCAGCCAGGCACCATGGCGCCCAAGCTGGACCAGGAAAAGGTTGAGGCGGGTGCGGACCCGAAAGATCAATACCTGCATGTCACCGCGCCGAAAATGGATTTCTGGTGGTACAATAATATTGTAAACCGTGCAATTCCGGACACAAATACAAGCGGTTATATCAAAACCCATAATAAAAAGAACAATACTGACACCACCGCCATGACCAACTTTGCCTGGGAAGCAGGGGATGAGGTCAAAGTGAGCTTCAACCTGGATACCGCCGGATTGAAGGATGAGTTGGCCACCAAGGAGGCGATCGGAAAAATCATGTTTCCCGAAAAGGACCGCACAACCTTTGAAGTTGGAGAAGAAATGCCGGCCGATGTGACCAGTGACTTTTTCGGCAGGCCGTATGCTGCGGATGCCGCGGTAGCCGGCCCGTTCTCCGACGTGAAGAATGGCCGGAACGAATACAC
>JAEWSZ010000039.1 GCA_023397905.1 Bacillota bacterium
AACTGAATGTGGGCTGGTATGATGCCGCGGCTGAAATAGAAGTAAAAAGAGAGCTTATTAAAAACAGCGACAAGGTACGCATGTATATGGGAACTCCTTACGCGGTGGAACAGGTGGTGCAGGATTACTTTGGAGACGGAGCTGTTGAAGAGTGGTTTCAGTACGGCGGAGAGCCGTACCACTTCAGAGTTGTCACAAGCAATGCGTCGGCGACCTCGGAGCTCGCCCAGCGTTTCACAAATGCAATAGAGGCGGTTAAAAGAAAAAGTACCGTATTGGATCAGGTCATAGTGGAAATGGCGGCGGAGCTGCCGGTTTTTTACGGAAATATTCTGCAGACCGGCGATTTTTATACAGTAGAACAGGTGGTGTAAAAATGAGTTTTGGAACAATAACATTTACAAATAAGGGCAGGGCCTTGCAGGCAAAAGCCATTGCGGGGGCAACACTGCATTTTAACAGAATAGGCGTAGGCGACGGACAGTTGTCCGGGCAGGCCGCGGGGGATCTGAGCGCATTGATACATGAGGTTCAAAGCCTTGAGATAAGCAAGCTTGTCACCATGCCGGGCGGCAAGGCAAAGATCGGAGGGGTATTGACCAATCAGGGGCTTGCCGCCGGGTTTTACTGGAGAGAACTGGGGGTGTATGCCCAGGACCCGGATCTGGGAGAAATCCTGTACTGCTATGGGAACGCCGGCGCGCTGGCCGAGTATATCCCGGCTCAGGGTGGCAGCCAGATACTTGAAAAACAGGTTAATGTGATAACTATTATAGGGGCAGCACAGAATGTGACTGCATCTATCGCCAGTGGAATATACGTTACAGTAGATGATGCAGGGGAAGCGGCATATAAGGATATTGATGTGGCGGGCGGAGTTGCCAGTCATGAAGCAGTTACGGAAATAGAACGGACAATATCCTCCGGCGCTGTTCAATCACCTGCAATTGGTTTTGGATATAACCGTATTCATATTCCAGAGGTTGCGACATCTCCCAAAATTGAGTTTACAGGGTTTGACTATGTGAATTTGCTTGGTAAAGATGGGAACTGTGAAAGTATTGCCCCTTGGTCGGGATATCAAGCGACTTTATCGCTAGATTCAGCAAATAAAATGTTTGGATCTAAAGGAATAAAAATTACATCAACAGATGCATCTGGAGGTAATATGTATCAATTGAAAAGTAATATTATCAACATTGATACTAATAAATATTACCTATTTTCAGCATATCTCAAAAATGGGAATGCAGCAACAGTGGTTATTCAGGCAAATCCGGCAGTTACATCATCATCAGTCACATCAACTACAAATTTTGTTAGAGTAGCCATAAAACTGACACCTGTTCAGATGGCTAATATTAATGATTTTAATGTTAATGTTGGAGGTTCATCCGGTAAATACGCTTATGCAGATGGAATAATGCTGAATGAAATATCGGCTGCGGACTATGCTTTAACTCCTGACCAGCTTATGGCGAAATATCCCTATGTTGACAGCTATGCCACGCTCCAGAATCCTATGTTTGAAAATAGGAGAGGCAATCTTGTAAGAAACGGTAATTGTGAAGAGGGTATTGGATATTGGTCATCCCCTAGTGGAGCAACACTTACCGTAAATGAAGGCAAATTTGTGTTTACTGTAGATCAATGGGAAGGGTTTATACAGCGTATAAAGGTTAAATCAAATACAGATTATTATATAAAATCAAATGTATCTGGTACTGGCGCAGAAGTGATAATAACAGATCCTGACGGCTTTAATATTGGAATTGGTTACATGAATAGTACCTTTAATACAGGTGCATATACAGAAATTGCAGTTCTTATGCGTAATGGTGCGGAAGGTTCCAATAAAATAACCGTTGATTCTATAATGCTCATAGAAGGCACGGAAGCTCCGGAAGAATATAAATCTTGTGATTTACAGCGTTTTGTTGTGGAAGGGCAATTTACCAAGGATGATAAAGTTAAAATTGAAAATGGAAAGGTTATGGGTCAACTTTTGTGGAAGCATAAAACTTTGTATGGAAAGGATTATGATTGGAAATATTACGGTAGTGGAGTAGGATTTAAAACTATTGGTATTCCATTATCTACATTTCCCGGTGCCTATTTAGTAAGCTCAATAGGAAATACTTTAGTAAAACCAGACGGTTTACTTGCAAAAGAAGGTCCTGTTAGTAGTGGTATTATAGATAACTTTAACTTAACTACTGCGGCTGGTGGATTCATACATAATTTATCAAATATATATTCGGGTTTTGTTAATGGGATTGAGCCAGATAACAATGAAATTAAAGCTTTTATGAATGGATGGCAAGCATTAACAACCAATATTGCAAATACGAGATATACTTCGTGGATTAAAGTTGGTTCAAGTGTTTCTCAAAAAAGTACAGATATTACACTATATCCATCAGGCACGGTTACTACATTGACTGTAGCAACTACAGCAGGAGCCGAAAATTTAACTGTACAGGATTCAACTATATTCAAAATAGGTGATTTAATATATGTATATGGCGGTGGTGGATTAACAATTACAGGAATAGCAGGTAATGTTTTAACTGTAAGGGGTACAGTTTTAGCATTCCCTAGTGGGCAAGTCGTTTTACGTGCTGACAATCCAGATTCAGGTGATACTAGGATATTGCAATACTGTATAGCTAATATTGCTCCTGGCTACGAAGGTTATAGACTGCATTATAAGCTTTTAAATCCTGAACCTGTTACAGATGTGAATACTCCTGTACATGGTGAAATATGGGATTTAATTCCTGGAGATAACTATGTGTACGTGGATTCAGGGATTGTGTTGGGTGAGATAGTAAATCCTACTACACCTTCAACGGGTGATAATGGTTTTAGATATGTTAATAGCATAGCTCTCAATACCTATAGCCCAGTCAAGAATAAGGTAGATGGCCAAATTATGGTCTACAAAAATCAAGGGTATGATAATCTGTGGATACATGCAACTGACGGAAATGCATATGGAAATGACAGAATTACTATAGCAGTTGCAAACTATGATGCATATGCCACATATTCAGTAGACTATCAAATCCTTAAAACGCTCCATGCTCAGGTTTTTGGAAGTCTTTCGCTATCATATAAACAAAGTATTTTAAGCACATTGGAAAGCCACGGAAAGGCTCTGGAGCAGAAACAGCAGCATGATAACGCGCTAGATAATATTGTAGATTCTAAACTATATGAACAAGGGCAATGGAGAACTACTGGACGGGCCATGATAGTACAGTATTCAGCTAATGCCCAAGCGGGAATTCTCCTGCATATACCTTATATGGTGAAAAAAAATATAGTTCCTATTGTTACATTAAAGAATGTAATAATAAACGTATATGATTCTCATGGTGTTGGTACGTTACTTAATCTCGCTACTGACTTTGCAGTTAGGCCTATACCAATAAGCATAAGTCACATAGGCTTTGAATTTTATTGCATTATAAATGTTAGTGAAGCCACTCAGGCATTTAATGGTTATGATGTAAGTTTTAATTGGGAAGCACGCCAAAAATAGGAGGTATTAAATATGCTGAGACTACAAGGGACGGACGTTATGTATAATGAAATAAATTTAGGACCGGTTGAGGACATGGAATATATGGGTGGCATTTTCGCCATATTTCTTGATGACGGATCATCAATTGGTATTCCGGAAATGTCGGCAGATAGCACAACGCAAGAAGTATTCGCCGCTTACCACGAATTCTATAAAAATACCGGCGGGATAAAACCGCCGGACACGGTATCCCTGGAACAAATTAAAGCAGCAAAAATAGCAGAATTAAGTGAAGAATGCTATAAACGTACAATTGCCGGAATTGATTTCACCTGGGAGAATGAGACAAAGCACTATTCTCTTGAAGTTGGAGATCAAATAAAATTGATAAGTATGTACTCAGAAGTCCTTGCAGGGAAAGATACTGTATCCTGGCATGCCAATGGAGAAAAATGTACTCCCTGGTCAGCAGAAAAATTTCTTGCATTTTTTAATCAGGCTACTTATTATATTAAATTGACGGAACTTGCGTTTAATAGCGGTTTACGGCCCCAAGTTTACGGTTGTACTTCTGCAGAAGAGGTAAATCAAATTTTCTGGGATATGGAATTGGATGAGGATATCCAGAGAAATCTAGATAGGTTAATTGCTGTTATAGGGTAAGTGATATCAAAGAAAACATTTAAAAACGTTTAGTAACCGGACAGATCAAAGAATACGACTTGACAGCCGCAGAGCTCCAAAGCTTCCTTACATGGTATGACGGCAGGTCAAACGGTGCAGACAAAGCCTATTATATATTTAATGAAAAGAACAATATCAAGCCATTTCTGAGCCGCAAGGAGTACATATCATATGACAAGATATCCAGCTTTGAGGTAAATGAATACACCGAATAACTAAAATGATTAAATAACATATTAACGGGATCGCTCAAAAAAATGAAGTGCACCCCAAATGTCGGATAAAAAAATCTGACTTTTGGAGGTGTACTTTTTTATTTATAAAAATCAGGATGAAGATGTCAATGAAATAAATATTTTGCCGGTTGTATAACGAAAATCCGCCGCGATTTACCAAAGTCAATTATGGTTGAAAGCCATTGCCTTCCAGGCTAATATTGTTTTTAAGCTGGCTTTCAACGCAGTTTGGGTTTGTATGATTTTTTATATTTCAGTAGGTTTCAGCCTCAAACCCAAACTATCGGCTTTCAGCCGATAATAATTGACTTTTATGATTTGTGCTGTTGCCGCTATGGTTTGCAGGGTGAAAACCATAGTATGGGTTAATTATGTATCTGATAAAAATAGTAAAATTCGGCTTAAAGTTTACTTTAATAAATGAGAGGGTCTTTTTTCTATTTTGCAAAAACTTGAGGAGATGAGGGATAGGATGGAGCCTTGTTCAAATGTACAGGCAATTACAGAAGTAACTCAGCGGGCAATCAGCAATACGCACAGGTTGGATGCGCATGATAAAAAAATCGAGGAGATTGAGAAAACACAAACACAAATTTTGCTTGATCTTACCGGAAACATTAAACTGCTTACCCAGCAGCAAGAAGTTACAAACAAAGAAATTGCCGGCATCAAGCAGGATGTAAAAGAACTCAAAGAAAAACCTACCAAGAGGTATGAAACTGTTGTGACTGTTATTATTACGGCAGTAGTGAGCGGACTTGTGGGTTACATAGTATCAAGGCTCTTTTGAAAGGAGATGAGGGAAGGTGGTAAGATTTAAATACGCTGACGAAGTATGCGTATATCCGAAACTGATTGCCGCGGTGAACGCTTTATGTGCTGCAAAAAGTAAAGACTGCTTGTGTACATCCGGATACCGGAGTCTGGAAAAGCAGAAAATTATTAATGCACAGGTATTGGCTGAGAGCAAGACGTACATACAGCGGACGGACGGCTCAGTGTATAACAAGGCCGGTCAATGCCTGGCAGCGGCATACGGCCGGTCAAACCACTGCTATTGCATAGCCATGGATATTACCGATGACTGGCTCCAGAATCTTGACAATGTGGAGCTCGCAAAGTACGGCCTGGTAAAGCCAATGTCATACGAGCCATGGCACGTCCAGCTCATAGTGCATAACGGTATCAGCCAGACGCAGAAAGAGTTAATAAGGGATGCATGTGTGAAGGGGGTAAGAGAAGACATGACTGTAAAGGATTTTCAGGTCCTGGCCGGGCTGCAGGTGGACGGCATAGCAGGGCCTAAAACCAAAGAAAAAGCGAAGGAAATGCTGCAGATATGTCAGTCCATTCTGGGCAATGACTTTAAAACACCGGAAGATGTTATCAGAGCTACACAAAACGATCCCGGACTGTGGCTGCCTAGGCTGGAGGAAATAAAGTATTTTCCGGCTTTTGTTATGAATATTTTTAACAGGCTGACAGGGAGGTAACATTACAATGAAAGAGTTCTTATTAAATAATTGGCAAACCATATTGTTATGTGCGGCGGCACTGTTTTATGTTTTTTATCTTGCATGGAACAAGCGCTGGGATGAATTTCGAATGCTTGCGTATAAATTTATACTGCAGGCGGAAAAGGGTATCACCGGCAGTCAAAAAGGACAGCAGAGATTTAACTTCGTACTTGAACAGCTATACAATCTAATACCTGCCTGGCTCAGGTTTTTCATATCTGAAAAGAGTATGAGGGACAAGCTTCAGAGCTGGTTCGAAGAAGTTAAAGATTATCTGGATGACGGTAAAATAAATAGATCGGTTAAGCAAATGGAGACGGAGTAATGACATAACCCTCAGGGAGAGATCCCTGGGGGTTATAATTATGTAAGGTTTTCTTAAAATAAAAACCGCGTCTACTTAGCCTATTACGACGCAAAAGAGTAAAACACTGTAAAATGCCTGTTTCTAGAGTTTAATTTAACCGGTACAACCTTCTAATTATACCCCTATAAGATATAAATTATCAGACTTATAATGATTTGGATATAGAGGTATAATTTAGAAAAAATATATTTGGAGGTCGATTTGATGAAAAAATTCAGTAAGTTAATTGGATTTATTGTTGTATTTATTGTGGTTTTGGCTGCTTTTAGTGCAGTGAGTTTTGCAGAAGAACAACAGTATACCGGAAACTTAATTCCGGCGATGAGAAGCGCAACAACACCAAGCGGTGTTGTTACGTCAAGTTATAATTATGCTGCTTTTCCAAATTGGGGAGCGTTTGATCACATTACGACATGGGGAGCAACTTCAAACTCTTGGTATATGGGTTATGGTGAGGGATGGATTGCATATGAATTTGAAAACCCTCAAGTAATAACAAAATATACGATGATTACAGATGAGAATTCTCAAAATTCATTTTGCCCTAAAACTTGGTCTTTTGAAGGTTGGGACGGTAATCAATGGATAGTCTTGGATAACCGAAGTGATATAGCTTGGAAACAAGCACAAAGACAAGCGTTTACATTCAATAATACCATAGCATATAAAAAATATAGAGTAAACATACCAGCAGCTAACGATGTATATGTAGTAATTGGTGAAATTGAAATGATGGCATCTACTGTAACAGCTCCGGAGGATACAATCAATCTCTCAGCCACTCCTGGCAATAACAAAATTGATTTATCCTGGTCATCCGTCGAAGGGGCAACCAGCTACAACATAAAACGCTCAACTACTCCAGGCGGCCCATACGATACTATTGCAAATAATGTCACCGAAGAATCATATATAGATACAGCAGTTGAAACCGGAATCACATATTACTATGTTGTAAGCGCCGTGGTTAATGGGGTTGAAGGGCCTAATTCCAATGAAGCCTCTGCAACCATTCCGCAGAAAACAAATCAGTTAAAGTTAGTTCTTGAGGTAAAAGAAGAAAAACAGTTAAGTGTAAGCGCTGAATTAAGTGATAATACTGAAATGGAATGGTTCTCTTCCGATCCTGCAATAGCCACGGTTGATGCCAATGGCAGGGTTAAGGCTTTAAAACCGGGGAACACGGTGATTACCTGCACAAGCGAAGATGGGTCATATACAGAGTCGATCAATGTATTAGTGGTGGATTTGGAATATCAGCTGGCAGTTGATCTGACTATAGGAGATACTTGCAGATTAACCGTTGATGATTTGGCAAATACTGCAAATGTCACATGGTCTTCCTATGATCCTGCTATTGCGGCTGTATCGGCAAAAGGTAAGGTGACAGCCGTAAGTGAGGGATTAACATACATAACCGCAAGCGATAAAGACGGCAACGAAATAGGAAGGATTTATATAAGAGTACGGCAATAAACGGATTAAGAATAACGCTGGATAAAACAGTACCGGATAAATAGTAGAAAATAAATAATACAGCCCTCAGGAAGAGAACCCTGGGGGCTTTTATTATATGAGGTATCATAAGTTTTGATCTAGTTCCGGTTCTGTTTCAGGTCAAGTATCTATTTGGCAGATTTATCTGCCGGATTTATATTCAGCGGTACTGCTGCGGATGACCAGGCTTGGAGAGTATGTGGGAATAGAGCCGGCCTGGGTGTCATTTTCGATAACTGAGATAAGGTGCCTTGCCGCAGCGGCTCCCATACGTTCAATAGGCTGATGAATTGTAGTAAGAGGTACTTCAAGAATTTCAGATAAAAAAATATCATCATAGCCAATTATTGAAATATCCTTGGGAACTGATAGGCCGCGGGCCTTTAACCCTTTATATACACCGTAAGCCATCATATCATTAAAAGCAAAAATCGCTGAAAAATGTTTATTGGCCAGTTTATCTACTGCATTAATACCCGTATCCATATGATAATTTCCTTCAACTATAATGCTTTCATCATAAGGGATTCCGGCTTCCTTTAAAGCCTTCATATATCCTTTGAGACGCTGATCCGAGTCATTGAGATACCTGGGGCCTGTTACGCAGGCAATGTGTTTATGGCCCAATTCAATTAAATGCTTCGTTGCAATGTACCCGCCCTTAAGATGGTTAAGCTTTGCGGTAATCAGGTTTGGCAGCTCAAATGAACGGTCAAGCATTATAAACCGGATATTCAATTTATTTAACAGGTCATAAGATTCCTGGAATTTCTCCAGAATACTGTCAGATGACATGCAGTATAGAATGCCGTCTATACCTTTGCTGGAAAGCATATGGATGTATTCCAGATCCCGTTGGTGCATATCGCTGGTATTGCAGAGGATAACGGTCCACCCGTTCTTTCTGCATTCATCCTCAATCCCCTTTGCAAGGACTGAGAAAAAGCTGTTGCGAATATCAGGTACAATAAGGCCTACGGTTTTAGTCCTTTTTGTGATCAACCCCACTGCAAGCTGATTGGGCCTGTAATTCAGCTCTTCGGCAGTTTTGATGACAAGCTCCTTCGTCCGTTGCGGTATCTTTGATTTTTTTCCGTTAAGCACCAGCGAAACAGTCGTTACCGATAAATTGGTTTTTGCAGCAATATCTTTAATAGTAGTCACTTTATCACCTGATTATAAAAAGATTGGTATCACAATTATTATACATAGAAAATTGCAATAATAAAAACAAAAAATAAAAATGCTTTAAAGGTAAATTCTTATCTATTGACAATAAAAAAAATATATCGTAATATAAAAATACGACCGGGATAAAACGTTTTACCTAAAAGAAAACCTTGGATTTTCAAACCGTGAAAATTTTGTTTTTTAAAATGAAATGTGAGGGTATCCAATATTTTTAAAAGACAGCTAAACACGGGAAATTACAATTTTTTAACCTCTAAAAATGTATTTGGGCTTATGTCGCAGCAGCCGAATTTGAATATTAAGGCCGACAGTGGATAAGGAGATGGCATATGAAAATATTAAATTTTGGATCTTTAAATCTGGATTTTGTCTATACGGTGGATCATTTTGTGCGGCCCGGTGAAACCACGTCGTCTCAAATTTTGCAGACTTTCCATGGGGGGAAGGGATTGAATCAGTCCATTGCACTGTCAAGATCGGGAGTAAACATATATCATGCGGGAGCTGTGGGCAGATCTGACGGCAAGTCATTAATTGAAGTTCTCAAAAATAATAATATAAATACAGACTATATAAAGCAATACGAGGACGTGGCCACAGGCCATGCCATAATACAGGTCAATAAAAAAGGCCAGAACTGTATACTGCTTTTCGGCGGCGCCAATCAGAGGATCACCAGAGAGCATATAGACAAAACATTGGAAAACTTTTCAAAGGGGGATTTTCTAATCCTTCAGAATGAGATAAACTCTCTTGATTATCTCATAGAAGAGGCTCACAAAAAGGGGCTTGTCATTGTTCTCAATCCTTCGCCCATGGATGAGAAAATTTATTCCCTTCCGTTGGGTTATATAGATTACCTGATATTAAACGAAGTTGAGGCGGCTGATATCTGCGGTGAAGCAAGCAAGGATGACCTGGCGGAGGTTTTAGCCAAAAAATATCCCTCTGCAAAGATCGTGTTGACGCTTGGTGAAAAGGGAGTGCGCTATAAAGACGGCGATGTGGATATGCGGCATGGCATATACGATGTGGAGGTAGAAGACACCACTGCAGCCGGCGATACCTTTACCGGATTTTTCATAGGAAGCATAGCACAGGGATACGAGGCGAAAGAGGCTCTCAGGCTTGCGTCGGTTGCCTCATCTATTTGTGTCTCAAAAAAGGGTTCTGAACCCTCGATTCCATACATGAAAGATGTGAAGGCAAGTAAACTGGAGCTAAAACCATAGGCGGCTCACAATCACTTTAACTGTGCGACAGTACCCCTTCGACATCCGATAAATATTCCTTCTCAACAGCCATTTCTTGCACCTCCGCGTAATTTTACATGGCGGAACCCGAAAAACCTCCGGATTTAATATATAAAGCAACTAAAAAATTACCAAAGTCAATTACTATGGACTGAAAGCCGATAGTAATTGACTTTATGACTTCATATTGTTTTCATGCCGCTTATCCTCAGAAACTCATCCGCTTGTTCGAATTCTATAAGCAGATCCTGCTCGAAATGAGCGAGGATACTGTTTTGCTTCCACTCATATTTTGTGCCGTTCCACAGTAAAAAGCTTTCTGTAAATATTTTATGGTCGACGCGGAATTGATGGATGCATTGCATTGTTATACTTGAAAATTTTTGTACATTGACGGAGGCAAACACTTCTTTGGGAACATCGGAGAATGCTGCAAAAATAGCGCCGCCTGAATGCGGACCTCTGTAATAACACAGGTTTTCCCCGGATATTCCGCATGCAACAATAGATAAATTATGGCCGTTATAGGTGTCTGTCAGATCAAATTTCTCAGCTAAAAGCGGCTCAAGCTGCCATTCTTCGCCCTTGTTTTTTGTTTCGTTTGCAACCCTGATCAATTTTTCATCAAAACCGTTTATGTTTTCCCAGCCCCACAACCAGGTATTTGAAGAAGCTGATTCGCTTCCGATGAATTGAACAGGATATTCATCATTCCCGAAAGAGATAATCCCTTTTGAGAAATCTACATTCCAATTCTGATTTTTAACAACTTTTTCGGCGCAGGCATTCTGAATAACCGTCATTTTTCCCAGGCAAGCGGAAAAGACTTCAAACCAGCTGCTTTTGTTTATTTTATAGCTGCCGTCAAACACGGATTTTCTTTCGGACATGTCAGAGCTTTGTTTTTTACTGAATAACCCCATTCTTGTATTCCTCTCTTGATATGTATTTGTCACTGAAATACTCAATAATTATAGCATTTATTTCATCAGAAATTTCGTGATTGATACCGTGCCCTACATCTGCAAAGAAACGGGCATCCATTTTATATTTCTCCAGTGCCGCTTTCCCTCCCAGAATAGCGAAGGGGTCCGCCTCACCCATCAGATAAAAAATTTTACTTCGTATACTGTCAATTTGCTCATCAGAAAAACCTATAACCTTGTGAAACCGCATTGCCATATTGTTATAACCTCGCAAAAGGCAGGTAAAATGATTGAGCAGCAGCGGGTGTCCGGTAAATACGGCGCTGTTTTTCCCGGAAAGCTTTATCAGCAGTTTTTTTATATTTTGTCTGGTTGGAAATAGCGCTTCGGGAAAAAATATCTTTATCATAGTTTTCATTGGACTTCCGGTTACTCCCGTAGGCACGCTTGAGGCCATACACAGCACTTTATTCACGCGCTCCGGCCTGACAAGTGCGTAGTACTGCGCGAGATATCCTCCGTGTGAAACACCTGCAATATTGACATCTTTCAGTTCCAAACCGTTTAATACATCATCAATCCAGAGAGCATCGTCAAATGCCTTGGTATAGCCGCTGCCGGGTATACTTTTTCCGGGCCCGCCAAGAGTATCAACCGCATAAAGCCGGAAGTACGGGGCAAGTGGAGCGGCATTATATATCCACATCAGGGCGGAATCATCACCGACACCGTGAAAGAGCAGGACAGGAGGTGCAGTGTTCTCGCCAAACACATTAACATGGGTGCTGCCATAACGTGTTGGGATATCTCGCTGGGTTATGTCGATACCCCATTCATCCAGCAATTGGTCATAGGTTGACCGTATTTCTCTTTGGGCTTTTTTCGTTCTATATATTCTCATTCTCGTTAGGCCTCCCTGTAAAAATATTGAATAAAAAATCGGTTCAGCAATATTGTAAGCTCCTGCCTGGCCGCAGATTTTACATCATCTGTGTCAGAACCGGGAGCTGAAAAATATTTATGAAATACATATAAAATAATTGCCTGATATTCTGCTGCCAGAGAATCAGGGTTATCTTTTTTTACGTAACCGTTATTCATCATAAAGTCAAAAACATTTTTATGGTGCTGGAGCGGAGTTGTGAAAAGAAGTTTATGATAAATCGCTGCGGCTTCTTTGTTTCTTTGCTTTTCAATTACAAGCATCTGAATCAATTTAAATATTTTGTGTTCCAGTAAATAGTTTTCAATATATGAGATTCCGGTATCTATAAATTTTTCGCACTCTATCTTTGAAACGGTATACAATGCATGGTTGAAAGTTTCTTTTTTTATTTGTGCCAACTGCTCCCCATGATCCAATAAGGTTTGGAAAATATCTTCTTTGTTCTTGAAGTGGTAATAAATAGAGCTTTCCTTTATGCCGACAGCTTTGCCGATGTCCCGGATGGAAACAGCCGTATATCCGTCTGTAGAAAACATATCCAGCGCTGCTGAGAGAATCTTTTCCTTTGTATTTTGTTCAATATAGCTCATGTCTCTGCGTACCTCCTCGCACTAGCCTAACGACTGTTAGATGACTTTAGTATATCTAACAGTTGTTAGGCTGTCAAGTGATTTTTATTGAAGGCGATGCGGCTTGGCCATTGTAAGTTTATCTGTCGCTTCCTTCTTCACCGGCAGCACTGGATGAATTGGACACCGCAGCATTTGACGCAATCATGCAAAATGGGTTGGATGAAGCAAAAGCTGACCGTTCCAGAGGTGTTTACAGATTTAAGACGGGGATTGTAATTTATCCTGCATTATCCTCGAAAACGCCGTTTCATCTCTTCATCGGTCAACATATCCAAGTGTCCCTCGTCAAGCGCATAAATTTGAGCACACAGGGTTTCTAAATCCTCATAATTGTGGGAAGTCATCAATATTGTTTTCCCTTCGGCCTGGAGAACACGGACGATTTCTTTTATATCGTTGTACGTCTTATAATCCAGGGCGTTGAAAGGTTCGTCCAAAACCAGGATATCCTGGTTTTCCATGATAGCCTGTGCGATTCCTAATTTCTGCTTCATGCCAAGGGAATAGTGCCCCACTTTCGTCATATCCTCGGGGTCCAGCCCTACCTTTTGCATGGCTGCGCGAATCTCCCGTTCTCCAATCACGCCGCGAATCCCTGCCAGATACCGCAGATTTTGCAGTCCTGAATAGAGGTCGATAAATCCAGGGGTATTGATTAGGACGCCCACATTTTCAGGGAAGTCACGGTCTTTACCCAGCGGCCTGCCACGGACCGATACCCTACCGCTGTCCGGACTTACAAAGCCGCAAGCCACTTTGAAAAGGACAGATTTGCCGCTTCCGTTAGCGCCCACAATGCCTACCGTGGTTCCCTCTTCTACCGCTAAAGAAACATCGGTTAAAATATGATGCTGAGAGAAGCTTTTGCTCACCCGTTCCAATGAAATAATTGTACTCATAAAGAATCCTCCTTAATGGTCAAAAAGTCGTTTAGTGCCCCAGCCGTAAATCCAAATCAGAAGTCCGCAGGCTAGTACAGCCAGCAGCCCGGCAGCAGCCGGCAGCGGAATCGTGCCTCCTGTCTGCGGCAGAGCCAATCGAAGCAAGCTTGAAAGTCCAACGGGGAGCCATGATATTGGCAGGACACAGAAAAAGTGCATTAGCACTACGGCTACAAATCCCACTGTTGTCTGTCCAGCCAAGCAGAGGGCTGCCAATATCAGCAGAAATTGAACGCCTATATCCAATAGCTTCAAACCTACCGCTGCCAGCATCAGCCATCCGTCGACAGATAAATTCAGCATCAGGGGCGGAACCACAGCTGCTATTACCAAAAAGCAACCGTAGAGTAAAAGCCATAGGAAAGCAGTTCCCAAAATTGCCTGCATGAGCCCCTTTCGCCGGGCCAGGCGAATTGTTAAAAAGACGGACCGTTCTCCCGCCACTCTCTCCGAGAAGCTGCACAGCGTCCAGAGAGGAAGAATATCTATCACCAGCAGAAACATCAGACCCATTGGGGAAAAATAGCCGGTGCCATGCCCTGCGAAAAACCGCAGGAGCCAATCGGTTCCATCTTCCGGCGGACCGCCGCGCAGCCAGGACCAGGCCGCCAGCAAGAGGATAACCGCCGCCAGCGTCAGAACATTTTGTCTGGAAAACAGGAGCCTGCGATAATAGGAGCCGAGACCCGTTTGCCTGCCCTGCGGTATATGCAGCTGCCATCTCCATTTTAAACGAACCGACCACACCATTCCGGCGACAAGGGCCAAAGTCGTTCCGGCAGTCAGTATAGGCCGCCAGGGCTCGGTCAGGTTGTGGAGCAGCAGCACCCAGTGATTGAGACCGGTAAAGAATACAAAAGGCGGGCGGGACATGATGGGCAGCTTGATGTATGCCACTGCCAGCACATAGAGCCCCATCAGGAGCTTGACGCTCAGGGAGCGCCGACAGAAGTGCCCCAGCCACAGTGCCGTCAATCCGGTCATCCAGTAGCCCAACAGTAAATATCCGGCCGAACAAAAGGTTGCCTCTATGGGCGTATTGAAAATTCCTTGCAGCAAGAGGAAAAGGTCATACCTTGGTTGTCCCACGCCGATGCTCCATCCTCCGGCAATGGGAAGTCCCAGACCGGAAAGCAGGAGGGCCAGCATCTGTCCCAGCCAGAGGATGGCTGACAGTACCGCCAGAGCCCGCCATTTGCCGGAAAAATACCGCCCGTAAGTGCCGTACCGCAGGAGCACCAGGGGACCGTCGTCCTCCATGACCGAGGCGCACAGAAACAAAAATACGGGAAGAACGGCGAAGACGAAATAGTATTGGTCATTAAATGCAGCTAAAATGTGTAATGGAGCAGTGCTGCTCTCTCCCATTCTGCCGCTGAGCCCAAAGAGCAGCGACAGACCCCAAAGGAAAAGGAACTTACCCTTTCCGATTTCCAGAAACAGATGACGAATCATGATGTTATACCGGGTAGATGGCCCGTTTTTTGAGTTTGGAATAGTAAATGGCAATGACCACAATTACTCCGCACATCAACAGCGGCCCTACTATAAAAGAACTGGCGTGAATTGTATTATCTGCAAGGCTGGTCGGCTCGAAAGCGGTCACAAAGCGATATCTTTCCAGCCCCAAAACCGACCATATAAAGTTTTCCAAAATCACATAGATGAATGGGCCGGTGAGGATAACAAAAATGTTGTTTCCATAGAGCGCAAGCACGAAGCCAAAGGTCATGGTCAGCACCCCAAGAAATCCCTTCCACAGTGAGAGCAGTAAAGCGTACAGCAGGGGCATTTCCGTATACAGGTAATTAAATATATGACCGTGAAATTCTTCGGGGAACAGAATCTCGGCAGGCTGTTTCACATACAGGGCGAAAACCGCCGAGAGAAAGTAAGGTATGAACAGCAACATAAATGCCGCCAGCGCACAGGCGCACCATTTGGCGCCCAGATAATGCCGCTTATCCATACGAGGGAGCGTATAGACCAGGAAATGGCCCTTCCGTTCATAGTAGAGTTCCCAGCAGACCGGGATAGCGACAAAAAGTGGAAACAGGAGCCCCAAAAACTCCGTGCCAATCTCCCAGGCGTCGATATCATAATAGAGCGTATAGCTCCGATAGAGTGTACAGGAGAGCACCGCGGTCAGCACCGTCAGCACTCCAAGAGTGGTCAGCACCGGCCCTGCTAATTTTTTTCCCTCCAAAGAGATATTCCGTAACATATCCGCACATCCTTTCTAATTCCAGTATAATATTCTTTCCTGCAAAAGCAATGATGTGGGAATGAACAGGGGCTTTACGGGAACAAAACAGCTTTGTCCCATAAAACCCCTGCGTTTAAATATACAATTTACTCTACAAAATGATTACCCCTACGGTAATATACTGTGTTCCTTCAATGGCTTCGTTGCGGGCGATAATCTTTCCGCCGCACCGCTCCACCACGCTGCGGACATTAAACAGTCCATAACCGTGGCCGCCCGTACCTTTTGTTGTCCAGCCCCGTCGGAACATCTGCACAAACTCCACATTTGACAAGGCATGATGAGGGTTTGACACAGTAAACAGGAGGCCGCCATTTTCCTCAACGGCTTTCGCATAGAGCACGTCTCCGGATGAGGAGGCGTCTATGGCATTGTCCATAAGAACGCCTATGATTTCCAACCAATCAGCTTCGGGAAGGGCGCGATGGAGGAAGGCGCCCGCTATCAATACGTCCAGCCGTATATGTTTAAGTTCAGCCTGCTTGACTTTTCCAAAAAGCATCCCGCAAATGACCTTGCTGTCACATTTCAAAAGCTCCCGGTCTATCCCAGCCAGTTCAGCGTTCTGTAACAGAGAGGCCACGCTTGCCCTGGCTTCTTCCAGATTATTCGCGGTAGCTAACGCCGCCAAAACAGCCATCATCTGGTTGTTGAATTCGTGCTGCCGGGCCCGTACCTGTTCAATTAATTCCTCCACGAGAGGGAGATATTGCTCCAGAAGCCGGGCTCTCCGCTGTGCTTGAATGTGGCGCTGCTCAATCAAAATGACCACGCCATCCCCGAGCACCAACAGAGCCAGCACTCCTGCCGTCACAGGCAGTCTGCGGAACATTAAGGAGAGGTCAAAGCGAAACACCGAGAGAAGCAAGAGGAGAAAAATCACTGTGTTGCCGACTAAAAAGCGAACAGGTATATCCCCCTCGGCTAATTGCTCTCTCAGCCAGCGAAGCACGCCGACAGCCCAAAGCACCAGCCAGAGCAGAAGTGAAAGCACCCGGCTTACATAGAGATACCACGCCGCTTCCTCCACACCGGACAGATAGAGCGCCACCAAACAAAGCTCACGCAGAAGAAGGAAAAGGGCGAACGCAGCTAAGGTTCCAAAGAAAGCATGCCCTTCCGCCCTATGGAACCATAGGCTGTTTATCAGCAGCACAGCCAGAAAAAGGAACAAGAAAAAGACGATTGAATCCACCGGCAGCACAGTGAAAGCGAGGTCTGCTCGGCTATACCCAAATCCCTGGCGGGCTACTAAGCAAACGCCGGAGAGCAGCAATGGCAACAGTAGGTCCAGCCTTCCCCTCTCTCGTCCCAAAAGGCCAAGGCAGCAGAGAGATAGAAGAAACCCGTCCAATACACTTTGAATGAATAGTTCGGCTATCATGATTTTTTCCGCCCCAGTAAATTTTGCTGGTACTTCTCTCCAATGGGAATCTCCGTCTCACAATGTTTTAGGTAAACCAGACGGGACCCCTTATCTATTTTCCAAATCCAGTCCGGATTGACCAGAAAGCTTTTATGACATTGAATTAGCATATCCGGACCCATCAGTGTCAGCAGTTTGGCCAGCGAGTAGCCGGATATGCTGTCCGTCCCCTCTGTATTTGGGGTTCGCATTGTATGAATGACAATCTTTTTTCCGAAGGATTCGATATAGAGAATGTCCTTTATCTCATATTCAAAAATGAATTGTTTTTGTTCAATGCGGAGGGTAGCGGCAACACCCTGCATTTGTGAGCCCATTGCGAGGGCCTCCCGGAAGGCGTCCTGAAATTCTGCTTTGTTAAACGGCTTTACAAGAAAAGCATAACACTTGATCTCCCGGTAGGCCGCCAGTTCTTCGCCAGCCAGCGCAGTAGTAAAAAGGATAGGTGTAAAATGATATTCCGGCATGGACCGCAATTGTTTTGCAAGCTTGGTTCCTCTATAGTCCAGAAGCTGAATATCCAGAATGAATAAATCAACCCGGTTTTTGCTTGCATAGTGGAGAGCTTCGGAGGCTTTTGAAAACACCGCCAAAATGTGCTCTGACGACAGCTCCGCTATATGCTGCCGAATCAGGATCACGGAGGCTTCTTCGTCCTCCACCAGCAAAATATGGCTCATGTCTTCACCTCACTCTCAATCTTATACCAATACGGAATATTATGGCTTCAAAATATGATTTGAGCAATCCAATATTGTGAATAAAACAAAACATGCCAAAGAGGTGCGCAAGAAGAAAAACAATGTGAGTATCAATACCCTGGCTCCATTTCTTCATTTCAGCACTTACATTCCATATTGCCATACTTCATGCAAAAATCTTGTTCAGCGGAGCAATGAGTTCTTATCCGGCGCCTCCACCTATGGGCTAGTTTTATTGTATCAGAAAATTCACCATTTTTATAGCCTCAGCACCGGGCACTCCTTCTGGATAAACTCGGGTGTCATGCTAACGCCAGATGAAACTCAAATGCGCTCCAAGGGCTGCCAGAACCCTTAAAGTCGGCCATATGCATGTTTATAGCAGCTTATAGCCATTTGAGCGGATCTTCATGAAATGAAAATGCAAACAAAAAGCAGACAGGATTGCCTTTTCTGGTACGCCCGACACGATTCGAACGTGTGACCTGCGGTTTAGGAAAGGGGTTTACTGTTTTTGGCAACTGTTTTATATGTCGTTATAACCCTTGAAATTACTGGATTTTATTATAAAAAAATTCTATAACTCTTTAAATTTATTGACTACTATTTATAATTTTAGTAGTCAATATATCCAAGTCGTTTTTTTATTTACATCTTATATATCCTGTTATATTATGGAATAAATATGGAGGAAAAGTTATGAAATATAGATTAATTAGTTTTGGAATGGCCATTGTAGTTATCATAGTATTTGGAATATTTATTTATCCTGGTATTTATAAATACGATAAATTAAATCAAAATTTACCGGTCAAAATAAATAGATTCACAGGCGAAACACAGGTTTTATATAATGATGGATGGAAAAATATAAATAATATCTCAGATAAAAATTTAAATTCTCCTAGCACTTCAACAACAGCTAAAAACACAATTAAAAATGATAAAATTACCGCTAAAGGCTTTGAAGCAGATGATAAAATAGCATTGGGTGATATTTCCAAAGTAAAAGTTATGGGTGATACTTCGGACAATTCATATTATTATAAAATAGCTTGCACGGTTAAAAACGAAGATACCTTGGATAACAATATATATGTACAAGCGACTTTGTATGATGATAATAAAAAACCTATAAATATTTTAAAAAGCACTACTGAATACATAGAATCCGGAGGAACTATTGTAATAAATTTAGCTACGGATGACTATAATATGACTTTAAAATATAAAAATTATAAGCTTGAAATTTTTCAAGATCCTAATTTGGGATATTCCTATGAAAGAAAAAAAGCTTTAGGAATTAAATAAGCCCTTACAGATAAGTGAGAACTATAATTTTGGAATATTATTGAATTACATATTGCTTTAGTGATAGAATATAGCAAAGGTGATTGGACATACTTCGTTTCCCGTGTTTAAGCCTGAAAGAAGGCGGGCAAGTGCCTGGGAAAGGAGGTAAGTGCTTATGGATGATACTTTCATAAAGGCTCTAGGATACATAGCGCAGATAGCAGTGGCTTTATCGCCGATTGTTACTCCTATAGTAATCCAGAGAACAAAAAGAAAGAACGCCCAAAAGAGACGTTCAAATCACCGATAAAGGAAGGGGGTAAATCCCCTTTCTTTTATTATACTATATTATATACCAATAAATTTAAAAGTAAACCATTTTTTTGAAATTTTTGTCTTTAATCTGGGATAATTTCACCCTATCACAAATAATAGTGATATACGGGAATGATATACACAATGACAGATGAACTAAAGAAATTACATGTCATTCTATAATTTGATGCTCCCTTTATATATAGGGGGTATTTTTTACTCTCAATAAAATTTAATATTCATAGGGACTATATTAACAGTACACGAAAGCAGTCAAATGCCTTGTTGCATAGCGTGTCAGGGAGATAGCTGTACACTATCTCCCTTTTTGCTGCTTAAAATAGATTTTGATAAAAACATTAATTATTCTTATAATAGCTCCGATAATATCATTGTGGCATAATTTAACATATGGAGTTCAGTATGGATTTAACAAGTTGTTATTCTGAATTAAAAACTTCTCTTGAAGCTTTAAGTGGGGAAAATATAAATGATTTATCATATTTGTATGATAGGGTTATGGTGAAATTACAGTTATTCACGTATACTCATAGAATTGAAGCGGACGACCATAACAAGTTAAAAATTACTCTATCATCTGAAGTGGAAAATTTAGAGGCGAGTAATTCCATAAACAAAACTACGGGAATAAAATCAACCATTATTTGTGGATTAGCTTTATTATTCCTTTTAATAGCTATGATGGAAAGTGGGATAAACGCAATGTTTATTTATATATTATTTTGTTGCGGTGTAGTATTTTTATTATGTTCAATGGATATTTCTTCAATGACACAACAACAAGACAGAAGAAAAAAAGTTATTTACAAAATGTGTATAGAAATACTTGATAAAGAAAAAGCAAAGCTAAATATGGCACAATGAAAGAGATAAATATGAAGTAAAATAAGAGCCTCCGGGCTCTTTTCTAATGCCCTTGAAAGGATGTGATCATGGGTAAGGGATATAAAATGCGATGTGCTCTACGTATATGGGGCATGTTCCGAGAAGGCAAAAGGGTGTGCTTGTTTCCGAAGTGTGTTAAAAATAAGTTTTAATTGCAGGAGTATCCTCACTTTCTGTAGAATTATGGAAGTAGAAGGAGGGTATGTATGAAAAAACAATTTCAATTTTCAATTAAAAGACCTGCAAATTTTAATACACAAGAATTTGAGTTTAGTGTAAAAGATCAATTTAGGTATTCGGGAATAAATATTATCGGTGATATTATAAAAAATGATAATCCACAAGGCGAATTTGAGGGTGATTTCTTATATTACGACTTTGCAGCGGTGGTAGATGACAGCTTAACACTTGAACAGATTAAGTGTATACTCCAAGAGGCAAAAGAAGCCTATAACGAGGACAACAGAAACGAGATTGAGATTAGAGCTGCACATCATATATGTACCAGCACTTGAGCCTCCGGGCTCTTTTTTAATATCCAAAGAAAGGATGTGAGCCTGAATGGCTAAATTAACAGCAAAGCAGGAAATGTTTGTACATGAATACCTGATTGACTTGAACGCTACTCAGGCAGAAAAACAAAGCAGCTCCTCCAGGATTCCGGAGGAGTTTATTTTTATCTAAATAAAAACATTTAACTTGTTTAAATGGCATAGTTTTAAAAATATAGTGTCCAAAGCGGTGTCCTGAAAAAAATTAAATAAAAATACCGCTCGCTGTATATCTACAGCCAAGCGGTTCTTATTGGAGCAATGATGCAAAAAAAATTTATGCAACTAGGCCAAGCGCACCAGCCAAGTAAGCGATAAATTGAAATTTGTGAGTTTCTCTTGATGCTCATTTTTTACACAATATTTTCACCTAAAATAATTTTAGGCATAGTAGTTAAACATCTATTCCATCGCTTATAAAATTGTTCAAGCCCTAATTTTGATACTCTTGCGTGTGTTTCTTCATCACGGACAGTCCAATGTAAGACATAGGTCACCTTACCAACATATCTTGTGAGAGTAATTGGTAATTCCCCTTGTTTTACAGCATTAAAATCAGTTTGACGATGTGTGCGCTTAATATATTTAACGTCAATTACCCCCTCTTGCTGCATATAAAATTCTGCAACTTCTTTCATAAGAGTCTCAATCTCATCTTGCTTTTCAATTTTAGCTTCATAAATACAAATTTCGTTAAACATCTATCCACGTCCATCCTAAACAATATAAATAACCTACACTTCAAATTCTAAATTTATCATACTGACAACTTGGAGGATTAAATTCAATCTGCCGATATAGACCGGTAAGCATAGGGCTTTGGAGAGTAATATTGTCAACAAAGCTATGTAAAATATCAACATCCATCTGCGTTATATCGTTTTAATACTCTTATCGCTCTAAGTGTAATCCATTTGCTTTGCTCGTCAGTTTTCCCGATTGGAATAAGAAGTCGGTCACTGTTGTAGGTATTCTCAATTCTCCATCTACCCATATCGTCCTGTTTGGATATGACGAGGTTTAGGGCCTCATTCATGCGGCTGTCTCTAACACCAAGTTCACTCAAAATGTCGAGTATTTCCAGCACATCGGTCTGATACATCAAGGGAAAACTGAATTTGCACCAGCCGGGTTTTGAGGTCCGATTGAGATTATGGCTGCATTTATAGATATGATGGATTAGCATAAACTCTACAGCCTTGTCTATTGTATCTTTTATCGCCTGCGTTCTGCGCTCTTCCGGTATGGCGCTGAACGCTTTAAGCGCCTTCACCACACCCATATGGCAGGTATGTTTACCCCAGCACATTTCATAGTGGTTGTATGGTGGAACTTGCGGTTCATCTTCTGTGCCATCATTAAAGCGCATATATCGGGCGAGCCAATCAATACCCTTTTGCAGCCTCGGATCATCAATATAACCGAAACGTATGAGGCTCCATACCATATTCCCCGTAAGACAGGGTATGACCTCATTGATTCTGCCACCGCCTGTTTTTACGGCGGTGTTCTGCGAAAAACCTCCGGCCTGCGTTTCCTGAGAATACTTCAATATATATTCGCATTGCTCTTTAATCTGCGCTGAGGCATCAGCCCCCAACTCTGCGAGCATAATCAGCGCCCACACAAGCCCTTTATATTTATAAGTGTAAAACTTGGGATAGGATTGGAGATATGCGGGCTCCTTCTGTTTCTGAAGAATATCTGGAACAATGCCGGATTGCATAATTTTTTGCTTTGCCTGCTGTACTTCTGGGTCATCTTCGTGTTTGTCTAAAATATGCTTCAACGTAAAATACCGTACCGAAGGATTTTCATCTTCTAACAGCCAATCAGTAGTATCTGCTTTAAGTATGGATGTCCAATCGCGCATCTTTATCCCTCCTTCGAATTATGACACAGTTTAAACCTCCCGACAAATTCCTGTTTCCCGTTATTCACTCTCACACGAATAAAATACCATGTTTTCAAATATCTGTCCATCTATGCTGATTATTTCGACTATGGGGATCGCTGTGCCATCGGTCATAACGACAACCCGTTCATATTCATCAATCTTTTTAGCGGTGCCGGCAGCAGTAACATAGGCACCGCCATTTTTCTTCGCATCCGGCTGAAAGTAGGTGATTGCGATTTCGGGATGCTCTTGAATCCGATCTGCTATGATTTGCAGCCTATCACTCAGAGCATCCTTTAGATATTCGTCCAATTCCACTCTCCTGTCAGTCAGTCTTGCGGTTTCTTTGACGGCGGCATCATAGCCAGTCAATGCGGCGAAGGGAGAAAATTGAGCTGCCCGGTCAATCGCTGACATGTGAGGACGGGTCGCAGAAATATGGTGCGGCAGATGGATGATATCGTCATATGCAGTTTTCATTCTTTATGTCCCCCTATCTGTCTGTTCCGGTCTACTGTGGTTGCACCTTCCTCCAGATTCATACCCTTCAAAATTGCGTTTTTTCCGTGTTTCTTTTTTATCTCCAGCATTGCTATCTGCACCTTTTTTTCTCTTGCAAGCTCGGCTTCTTCAGCCTCTTTTTTCGCCCGCACAGCATCATAATCTGTAAAGAGATCAAGCTGTTCATTGCCGTCCGTCTTTTGAACCGCTGCCTCATCAACAACATGATTTGCTGTAATGTTGACTCTCCTGACCAGAAGGTTTTCGTCAACGATGCGCTCGAAAAGATCTGTGACAGCCTCCAGAATCAGTTTTGTAGAGGAGGTCTGTCTGCCAAGGTTTGCCGTACCATGCGCAGATTTTGGAACGGCTCGCCCATAATGGTCAGTGGTAATTGCCCCGTGATATGATTTCTTTATCTCCGGGTTTGTGAGGTTATCAATATCATAACCGACCGTCAAAACAAGCTGGTCGGTCACAAGCCGTTTATCTACCAGATCAAGTACCAGCAAATCGGTCATTTCCCGCACGATCAGCTTTGCTTTCTCGAAAGTATAGGCACAGTGCAGCACTTGCCCCGATCCAATACTGTTCGTGCTTGGCTTATACGCTTTAATATCGGCAATCGTGCATGGCTCCCAGCCCCACGCATGGTCTATCAGCAGCTCGGCGTTGATGCCGAACAGCTTATATAGCAAATCCTCGTTGTAGTAATCGGTAGGTTTACCAAGAGAGCATCTAGCAATATCGCCCATCGTAAAGAGCCTATGTTCCTCCAGCTTTTTGGCATATCCTTTTCCAACACGCCAAAAGTCTGTTAGAGGCCGATGGGACCACAGCAGGTGACGGTAGCTCATTTCGTCCAGTTCGGCGATCCGCATACCGTTGTTATCAGCAGGTATGTGCTTTGCCTGAATATCCATAGCGATCTTGCTAAGGTATAGGTTTGTGCCAATTCCCGCCGTTGCTGTAATGCCGGTTGTTTTGAGTACATCCAGAATCATTTTCATGGCAAGCTCACGGCCTGAATGATTGTAGGTGTTTAGATAATCAGTAGCATCAATCAATACCTCGTCGATGGAGTAGACATGAATATCTTCCGGTGCGATGTACTTCAAGTAGATGTTATAAATATGCGTGCTATACTCTATATAATGCGCCATCCTCGGTGGAGCAACAATGTAGTCCAGCGAGAGACCCGGTGAAACTTTCAATTCAGTATCGTTGCAGGAAGCGCCGGAAAAGGATTGTCCTGGCGCTTTGCGCAGCCGTACCGCATTTGCTTCCTTGACCTTCTGCACGACCTCAAACAGCCTCGCTCTACCGGGAATGCCGTATGCTTTGAGAGAGGGAGAGACGGCGAGACAGATGGTTTTTTCGGTGCGGCTTGCGTCAGCGACAACGAGGTTTGTGGTCAGCGGATCAAGCCCCCGTTCGATACACTCGACCGAAGCGTAGAAGGACTTTAAATCGATTGAAATATAAGTTCTGTTCTTCATGTTTATTCTTCGGTCGCCTCCTTCAGAAATTATCTGCGCAGCAAATCAGAATTTCCCGATTTCATATGATGACTCATTATTGAGTATATCAAATTATGGATTAATTGCATTTTAAAATATATTACCCAAACAATGCAAGAACCATTATTGTAGCTATTGTGTTTGTCAATTTAAAAGTTTAGCGTTTGGCGCCCAAAAAGTTGTGCACTAGCCAGCACCATAAATTCAAAATAATAGAAACGATCGAAAAAAACTAGAAAGCATCGTCAGTCGGTTCAGCGACGAATGCGCAACTACCGCTGTCATTTGCGACGCCGACTGCACAACTTTTGGGCGCCAGATGCGAAAGGACCGGGCGCCGAATGTTAAACAACCGACGCCCATAATGCATCAGGAAATGGGAGGTCTTCCGGAGACGATGTTTTTGATCTGCATACAGATATCCTCTTCGCTCCAGACGTAGCCGTCACCAGGTTCTTCACTGAACCGTTTGAGGATGGCACTGTACTGATCCTTCGTAACGTTTAGAAGCCACATGCTCGCAAGCAACTTATCAAGCTTTTTCTTGGTCAGCGTCATGCATTCACCCCCTTCGCAGCGTTCTGACGTATCATTGACTGCGTCAAACGGTAACTCTGGCCGGAGAAGATGACAATGTGAGAATGGTGAACGAGACGATCGATGAGAGCGGCGGTCAGTCTGTTGTCTCCGAACACTGTATTCCAGCCGCTGAATTCGAGATTGGATGTGATGATGAGGCTCTTGCGCTCATAACAGTCGGATATGACCTGAAACAGCAGCTCGGCGGCGTCCTTGTGCAGCGGAACAAAGCCAATCTCATCGATGACCATAAGCTCGACGCCCTTGAAATAGTTCAGATAGGAATTGAGTGTGCCTTTCTGGTTTTTCTCCAGCAGTATATTAGCAAGCGAGGCGGCGGTAAAAAACTTGACTTTCTTTCCAACCTGACAGGCTTTCATCGCAATGGCTGTCGCCAGATGTGTTTTACCGGTGCCGACAGCGCCCATGAAAATGAGGTTTTCCTTCCGCTGAAGAAAAGACAGCTCCGTCATATATGCCTGTGTCAGGCCGTTCGGGAGTTCTACAATGCCGTTGTCCCAGACGAAATCGTCCAGTGTTTTAACGACACTGTAGCCCGCCAATTTAACCATCCTGTTGATGCGGTTGGCATCTCGCTCTTTAAGCTCCAGATCGAGCAGATCGCTCAGATACTGTTCAGGATCACGGAATTGAACAGAGCGCCAGTCTTTGGCGAGCCCGCCCAACTTCAGCTTTCTCATCCGCGTTTCAAGCAGTCTATCCATTCGCGCCACCTCCCGTCAGGCTGTCATAGGCCACAAGATCGGGATTGTAGTTCAGGAGCGGCGCGGCGACTGTGATCAGCAGTGGCTGCGGGTGATATTCCTTCTTGGAAAGCATGTAGTAACACTGGCGGATGCTGGCCTCGTCTGTCCGACCGCATTTACCGGCGAAAGTGATAGTTTCATCACAGAGTTTGGTGTTGCCGTCGTCCACAATTTCTTTAAGGAGCATCAACGCATTCTTACGTTCCTTCCCATGCACCGATAACAGGTGATCCCTCCAGAGCTTCGGGAGCTGATTGAAGAACCGTGTATGCTCGACTGCGCCAGGTTTCTTGCAAAGCACCCCAAGGTACTGTGTCCAGTCCAGGACTTCGGTGTTTCTTTCGTAGCTGCGCGGGTATGTCTTCAGCAGTAAATGGTCGTAGTACAGATCAATGCGATCAAAGAATATCTTTGCTTGCGCCGTCTGACCGGCAAACGTCGGCGAGAGCCCATAGCTGTTGGTCTCTACGGTCACGAAGCCGTAATTGTTAACGCGCACGGATTCGTATCGGAATACCTGGTATTCATATTCGGGTAAGAACAGCAGTTTCTGGCGTTCCTCTTCCCAGAGTTCTGCAAGAGGTACCTTTCGCTTGTAGTGCAAACGTTTTCCGTCTGCTTCGCAGCGAGTCCATAATTCTTCGTTGAAGCAGTTGAAGTCCGTAATGGTAGGCACAGGAACGAAGTAATTTCTCCGGCTGTAGCCGACCTTGTTCTCAACGTTGCCTTTTTCGTTGCCGGAGGCGGGATTGCAAAAATCCGCCTGAAAACGATAATGCAGCATGAACCTGGTAAAACCATCTGTCAGCTCGCGTTCTGTTCCCTTGAGAACGTGAGCCACGGCGGTCGTCATGTTGTCAGCCCTGATTCTGATGGGAACGCCGCCGATATGGAGAAATATCCGCTTTAACCCTTCAAGCAGGCACTCCTGATTCTGTGAAGGAAATACCTGCGTAAAGCCCATATTGGAGTAAGGAAACGTCAGCGTTAGAGCATACCCAAGCTTGTCTGCCCCGGTCATGTCGTTGTAAT
Organism: Bacillota bacterium; assembly: GCA_023397905.1. Classification (GTDB taxonomy): domain Bacteria; phylum Bacillota; class Clostridia; order Acetivibrionales; family DSM-1351; genus Ruminiclostridium. The sequence goes on from JAEWSZ010000039.1 coordinate 27,474, forward strand.
GGAATTCGCCAAAGTCTACCTGAGCGTGAGCCTGGGGTTGTCCCAGCGGGAGATATCCGTCAGAATCATTGGTTGCTAGCGTTTTCTTCTTTCGAACGTATTCTTTAACGCTGCTGTAGCTGCCGCTGTACTTATGCTCTTCCCGAAGCCGCGTGTATATGCGCTGTGCCGTGTGGCGTTGTTTTCTGGGCGCTCGTCTGTCGTCTTCAAGGATCGTATCGATGATTGGTATGTATTTCCCCAGCACAGGATAGTTTTCGGCATCCGTATTCGGCAGTGGTTCGGCACTCCAGTCATCCCGGCTGGCATACTTCTGAACCGTCTGAAAGCTCATTTCCGTGAGCCGGGCGATCTCGCGTAATGACTTTTCTTTATTCTCATAAAGATGCTTGATGTATTGTATTTGAGCCATTTTCAACACCTTTCTTTCTACCCCCTTAAAATGCAGGCATTTCAAGGGTAATGGTTTATTCAGGTGCTGACAACGGTCCTTTTACATCACGTCATCTGCTAAACTTTTGGGCGCCATTTGCACAACTTTTATTTTGCCATAAACATAGCTATGCAAATAAGATGTTAGAAATCTGTGTAATAGCGTCGTATCAATAATACCATGGGTTTCTGTATATAAAAATTAAGTCGCTATAGACTCATCGTGGGTTCGTGTTCCACAGGCGAGTCAGTTTTCTCTATCTGTTCGGCGAACTCATAATCGTCCAGATACAGGTATTCCTGAATGATATACCGCCGCTTTCCGTTCAAAGCTGCTGGCTCATTTGCATGCCATGGTCAGTCAGCTTTTGGAACTGAAAAATATCGCAGTAGTTGCTCACTTCCGCACAGAGTTTTTTGTAATCCTGCTCTGTGGGATGATAGACATACCACTCGGTTTTTCCGTCGTATGCCCAGGCATAAGGCATAATGCCATTTTTGAAATTGGGATTGTCCACCTGCTTTCTTCCGAGCACATCCGAGAATCGGAAGATTGCGCTGTCAACCGGACCGTCGTTTCGGTTGATTACTGTGGCCTTGATTGCCTCGTAATGGCCGGAAATGCCAAGGGTAGTAAACTGGAGCTTGACTCTAAGGGCATCATCCAGTCTGCCATAACAGGCGCTGCCAACATATTTCGAGTCGCTAATAGGGACACCGAGGCTCACGATTTTCTGGAGTTCTTTCTCAAAAAAGTTCAATTTATTTCGCTCCTTCCGATGTAGATTCCTTTTAGAGGCATAATGCTGGTTTCAGGCTATTCCGTGTTTTTTAGAGCAAGCCGCTTTTCTATTCTTCGCGCCAAATAAAGCCTACCCTTGGGTGTGAAAAGCATATAAACGCCGCCGTGACCATTGCGGGTGTATTCCTTGAGCTCTGCAAAGCCGCTGGTGACCATAAAGGCATAGGGCATCAACAGCTTTTTGGGGGTCCGGTAGGCAAAGCCCATTTCCACCAGCAGATAAGTAAACAGTTTTTCCGGCAGATTCAGCTCCTTTGCCGTCTGACGGATACCGCTCAGTACGTTCGTGTCCACAAGTGCGTCAAAATATGCCGCTTTCGGCGCCATTTCAGCGACGGAGGTCTGCATCTGTTTCAGTTCATGAAATAGACGGGCGGCGCTGCTGGGGGTGGCAATGAGCTGATCAAGTGTCTGCGGAGTAATATATGCCCCGTGCTTTCGTATGCTCGGCAATACGGTTTCATAGATCCACGCTTCAAATAGCTGAGCAGCAGGGAGCTGGCTATGGGCAATCAGCCGGTATAGGTCGGGTTCTGAAATAAAAAGCATTTCGATGGTTTTATCAGGGTTCTGCGGATGGGGTATGCCCCGTTTCAGGGCATACCGCTTGCAGTGCGTCCGAATCGCATTCTGCGGTCTTTGGTAGCCAAGAGCTTTAGCGGCGTCGCTTCCGCAAAACAGCACATTTCCGTTTTCATCCACGATGGTTCTAATTGCGCCGAATTCGGTGTTTTCAAATACCTCCATCTCCATGTTCATCCCTCTTTTCTGCAAAAATTAAGGCAGGGCCGTTGTCCGGCTCTGCCTGATTGTGATATCAGCCCCGCGGGGCTGTTTTCATGTTTTTATGTTTCAGGTGATCCTGAACGCTTTAGGCATTTCAAGGTGTCTTGTGTCAGAAAGCAAGCTGCACCATCTGCTCCCATTGCAGAATAAATCGCTCGTCGATGATGCGGTTGTCATGGTAGTGACCGAAAAACCAGTAATCAAAGGTGCATTTGTTTTTGACCACCTCTAAGAAACCGGTTAAGCGGTCCGGCATATAACCCGGATAAATCCTCGACGCGATACTGTCCGGGGCGCAATGGGAAAGGATGCAGTCTACTCTCCAGCCTACCTTTTCGAGACTGCGGATTGCCGCATCATATTCAACCTCGCTGGGCAGTTCTTCGCGCCACCACGAAACGTGGTTGATGCGGTACAGAGCCTTGCTTTTGTCCAGCATCCGCTTTTTTTGCTTCAATTCGGGATCATCCGGTTCCAGTATCCCGGAGCTGACGTCATGGGAGGCAGCGCCGCCCATCGTGAAAAAGATCAGCCCATCTATTTCAAAGACCTGTCCACGCATCAGGTGCAGGATATGCTCCCTGATCTGATGGACGCTGCCGCCTTGCCACTGCCTGACGTGATATCCGTTCAGGAGGTCGAAGTTTTCGTGATTCCCATCGATAAACAGTGTGGTGAACGGTTTTCTGTCAAGCCAGTCCAGCCAGTAGTTGGACTCCTTTGATTCGTCCCATATCCCGAAGTCGCCGCAGATGATGACGTAATCCTCGCGGCTCATCGTCCGGGCGGCGGGGAAATATCGGCTGCCGAACCGCAGGAAGTTTCCATGGGTATCGCCGGTAATGTGAATCATGCCGCATCCTCCGTTATATAATCTGCTCGATCTCCGTTCCATCATTGAAACGGATGAGCAGCTTTTCTTTGCTCATGACCTTAATGGCGCTGACCAGCTGTCGCACTGTCAGATCATCGAAGGTGGTTATGCCTTTATCGACCGACTCCAGCTCAGCCGCGATCTGCTCCATCCTCAGATCCGCGTTCTCGGTATCCTTTTGTATCTTTTCCAGTTCGGCCCGTTTGGCGAGGAGTGCGGAAAACTCCATGCTGACCTTGTTCATTTCCTCGTCATAGGCTGTACATTCCACTCCTTGCCCTACGGCAAGCTGCAGCAGATCGTATTGGCGCTCCCGCAACTCCTTGATCCGGCTGTCGATGGCAGGAATGTTCATTTCGCCACTGCTGTTGCCGATGGCTGCCACGATGCTGTCCATCAGCAGTTCTTTCATGGTTTTGAGGCTGAACATCTCGTTCATGGCGGAGACTACGGCGGTGTGAATGTCGCTTTCCATCAGCGTGGGTGAATCCTTGCAGAATTTTTTGCCGTGATCCAGGCGGCTGATGCAGCGCCACACGATTTTCTTTCCCTCGGGGCGGGTCCAGGTAACACGGCGGTATGGCGCCCCGCAGTCACCGCAGACCAGAAGCTCGGTCAGCACATATTTGCCGCTGTATTTCGCCAGCTCTGTCTTAGCGGAGGCGGTCACTTTTTTAAGGCTTGCACGCCGAGCCATTTCCTCCTGCACCCGTTGGAAGGTTATACGGTCGATAATGGCGGGATGGCAGTCGTGGACGTAGTATTGGGGCAGTTCGCCGGTGTTTTTCTTGGACTGCCGGGTGAAAAGGTCGGCAATGTAGGTCTTTTGGAGCAGGGCATCCCCGATATATTTTTCATTTTGGAGCATATTCCGTATGACGCCGTCGTTCCATTTGTCATTGCCTCGGGCGGTTTTAATACCATCGGCTTCGAGATCCTTGATGATTTTCGCCACACCATGTCCCACCAGATACCGTGAAAATATCCTGCGGACAATTTCCGCTTCGTCGGGGTCGATTTCAGGCAGTCCATCTTCACCCTGGCGGTAACCGAGGAATCCGGAATAGTGGTAGTAGACCTTTCCGTCCTTGAAATTCTTGCGGTGACCCCATTTAACGTTGCCGCTCAGGGACTCGCTTTCAGCCTGTGCCTGACTCATCATGAAGGTGAGGATCATCTCATTGTCCATGTAGAGGGTGTTGACATTTTCCTTTTCAAAGTAAACGCCTACGCCCAGCCTCTTGAGCCGTCTGACATAGTCCAGCCCGTCCAGTGTGTTGCGGCAGAATCGGGACACCGATTTGGTGATGATAAGATCAATCTTGCCTTTCTCACAGGCTTTGATCATCCTGTTGAAGTCTTTGCGCTTTTTGGTGGAGGTTCCGGTTATTCCTTCGTCGGCAAACATATCCACCATGGTCCACTCCGGTTGGGAGCGAATTTTTTCAGTATAATAATCGATCTGTGCCTCGTAGCTTCCGAGCTGTTCCTCCGAGTCGGTGGACACTCGGCAGTAAGGGGCCACACGCAGATGCTTTTTACGAAAATCCTTCTGAGTCATCTGCGGATTGGCTGGAATGACCGTTACTTTTTTCTGAGCAGTTGCAGGCATTTTCATTTCTCCTTTCCGATGGCTTCGAGGACTTTTCCGTTTACCAGCCGCAGGCTGAGCTGTCCATTGCTTTCAAAGCCGATTTCATCTACCGCGGCTTGAAAAAACTCCCCGCAGATTATTTCATCCACGGGGAGCTTTCCAAGTTGATTTATCAGTTTTTCTATTTTATCATGCAGGGTACAGTCGGGCAGTTCGCTGTATTTTTCGGCGGCGCAGGCCAGAATCAGCTTTTTGGTGTATTCGGCGCTTGGCTCCGCTTTATTCAACTCACGGATCACCTCATTTTGAATCCGGGCGGCCTCCATTGTAAGAATACCGTCATGCCGCTGGTTGGGCCAGTCAATCAAAGATGGGGTTTGCGCCAGTGTGACCAGTCTTTCCGTTAGGTCGGCTCGGATATCCTCATCCTCTATGTATCGGCGGTTACCGCAGTCTTTGCTTTCGCAGTACCAGCGCACCTTACCGGCTGCTCTGGTGTCCCGGAGCATTTTTGCCCCACAGACGCCGCAGACCGCCTTTTCGCGGATGGGCTTGATGTAACCGGGACAAGGGGTATAATCCGTTTTCCCGCCCCGCACAAGCTGTGCTTTCATAAAGGTTTCAGCTTTTACGATGGCGGGGTAGCCATTCTCCCCAAGGTACCGCTCGTTTTCAAGCATCCGTTTGACCATATGCTTGTTCCACTCGGCGGTATGCTTGTGGTAGGAGATACTGCGGCGCATCATCTCGTCGGCGATCTTATTGTAGGAGGCGCCCGCAAGATAGAGATCGAAAATATCTCTGACCACCGCGGCTTCCGTGGAGTCGCATTCAATTTCGCCGTTTTTCATCACATATCCGAAGGGTATTTTTCTTTGCCATGCCATTTAGCGCACCGTCCTTTCAATTGTTTCTATCAGCTCCAAGCCGTTATGAAGCCGTATTTTCAGTTGCTCCGCAGACACTACGATGATTTTATCTATCAGGACTTCAAGGATATCCTCCGTGACAGCTTCTAAATACTCCGGGCTATCCTCCAGATAATCCAGCATGGCCTCGGTGGCTTTGATCTGCCTATCCTCACCGGAGGCTTCCAGAATGCGGCGGCGCTGTCCGCGCAGTTCCCGCAGTTTGAAGTCGATTTCGCCCACTTGGGATAAATAAAGAGCAGAATCTACGTATCCCTTCGACTTAAGTCGAACAAGGACGAGATTCTGCTCTGTGAGCTGGGCTATTTCTTTGTCAATGTCGTGGATTTTCCGGTTGGAGCGAAGCTCTTTTTCCCGAAGCTCCTTGAGCTGCTCCAGAAGCGGCTTGAGGATTTTTCGGTGATGCTTTCGGAGCTTGTGGTAAAGCCGGAGAATGGCTTCCATGACCTGTGCTTCCGGAATCTGCGGTATCGGGCAGTAATCCTTTTGCTGGTCACGTTTGCGGCACATCCAGTAGGCTTTTCCGTTGTCGATTTTTCTGCGGAAAACTGTGCCGCAGCTGCCGCAGAGGATTTTCTTTGCCAGCAGGGGCGTATCTATCGCTCCGCTAGAGCTGCCTTTTGTCCCTCGGCTCTGGAGCAAGGCCTGAACCCGCTCGTAATCTTCAGCCGATATAATCGGCTCATGGCAGTCCTCCACGAAATACTTTGGTTTCTGCCCATTGTTGCGCACTTGGCGGAACGGGATGTCATCGGTGGCAAAACTTTTTTGCCAGATCATATTCCCGGTGTAGGAGATATTTGTCAGGATATAGTCTATGGTACTGTGGTACCAGCGCTCCCGTCCTTTGGGGCGGGAGATGCCCAGCTCATTGAGCTCTTTTGCGATATCCACTTTGCCCTGTCCGCCGAGGTAGGCACTGTAAATGTACCTCACTATATCGGCTTCCTCGGGAACGACCTCCAGGACACGATTTTTGAGTCGATATCCATACGGAGCTTGCGGGGATACGAAATCACCTTTTTCCATGCGGATGCGGACGCTGATGCGCATGTTGCTGGAGTGGTTGGTGGACTCCATCTGTGAAAAAGCTCCATAAATGGTGGCGATCTGCTCCGAGGTCATCTTCCCGGTGTCGATGTTCTCCTTTTCAAAGTGGATGGAGATCCCCAGCCGCAGGAGCTCCCGTACATACTGGATGTATTCCTTGGTGTTCCGGGCAAACCGGGAGATGGACTTTACGAGGATACGGTCGATTTTTCCGTCCCGGCAGTCCTTTATCATGCGGTTGAAATCGTCGCGCTTGCTTACCGCGAGACCGGTAATCCCCTCATCGGCATAAATGTCCACCATCTCCCAATTCTCATGGGCGGCGATATGCTTTGTGTAGTAGTCAATCTGTGCGATGTAGGAGTTCTGCTGATCGTCCGAGTCACTGCTGACACGGGCGTATGGTGCCACGCGGAGCTTGTTGACCTCCGACTTTCTGGCTTCTATGACCGTTATTTTCGGCGGTGCCGACACTGCTATGCTTGCTTTTGACATCTTTTTTACCTCCTTTCAACGACACACACTACCACACCTCGGGACATATAGCTATTGAATATTTGAGAAAAAAAGGAAAATAAAATACAGATCAGAAAGGGGTAATAATCGTGGGACGAAGCCTGCGTTCCAGGTCTTTTTTTGCTCCTTCCAGCTCACTGTCCGTCATGCCGATGGCGGCGGCGATGCGTGTGAGCTGCTGTAGCGCTGCGACAAATATAAGATTGTCCACTACCTGTGTTTTTGTCATCACGAAAACCTCCCTCAAATTAAAAAATTGCCGGGGCAAGCCCGACGCTGATTGATAATGCTTCATTGATTTCCGCCATCTTCTGTTCACTGATTCTGCCGGCGTAATCCCCGAGGCGTCTCCGGTCGAGGGTGCGGATCTGTTCCAGCAGAACAAACGAGCCTTTGTAGAGGCCGCCCACGCAGCCGATGAATACATGAGTAGGGAGCAACTTTTTAGGTCTACCGGTGATGGCGGCAACGATCACGGTGGGGCTGTAACGGTTTCCGATATTGTTCTGTAAAATAAGGACAGGACGGATGCCGCCCTGTTCGGAGCCGACCACGGGATTTAAATCTGCGTAGAAAACATCGCCGCGGCGGATTGCTCGGATTTCTGTGTTCAAATTTCGCACCTCCCTTGATTTGAGCTTAATGGCACAAAAATGGGGACCGTCCCGCATAGCGGCTTTGCCGCACACGTATCTGTGGGCAGGACGATCCCCATGGCTTCTGACATTAAGTTTTTTGCTTCTGTGCTTTATTCGACACTACTTCCCAAGCACCGGAGCCTCGGATTTACCGGGCTCTCACAGGGCAACGGCCTGAACTGCGGATAGCTTCATCGCATCATGGGAATCTCACCCCCGCCAGGATCTCTGCCGGCTGCCCTCATTGCTTGTTCCCCCGGTCAAGGGGGGCTGTGACTGGACAGAAGTATCATTGTAGGCTGACGGGGTTATTGCGAGACAGCTTGCCATCGGCTGTTTTTCGGACGGATGGGTACCGCTTTGCACCTTATTTGGCCGTCTTTTATAAAAGGAAGGAGAAGAAGGAACGAACAACAACTCGTGACTTCGTGTTTCTTCCGCTCTTTTACAGGTGGTCCTGGCGCATCCTCCGTAGTCGCTTTCCCTTTTGGGGTCCGTCAGCTAAGGTATTCAGGTCGTTGGATATGAATTTTTCAAAGAGCAGAGAGGATGTAAAAAACCCCCTCACTTACTTCCACGTTGAGTGAGGGGGTTGAGCGGAAAAATTTTTACTTTTCCATAAGTTTTATTAATTTGACGAGTATTTTTGCCTTTCTGTCATTAATGGTTTTCTGCGGGACTCCCGTTTGCTTTGCCAGTTGACGTTCACTTTTACCTTCAAAGAAAAGCGCTGTAACCAGCTCCTGTTCCGTTAAGGTCAGCATTGTCAGGCACTCCAGCATTTTTTCGATCATTACTGTTTTAACTGCGCTGTCCTCTACGCTCTCATCCTCGGAAGCGAACTGCCGATCTTCCTCTAGAAGCCGGTCGTAGGAATCTTCACGGCTCGGGACGCAAATAACGGTCTGCGTCGCATAATGAACGCGAAAGCGTTCTGTTTTCAGGTCATATTGCTGATATTCCATCTTTCGGTCGCTCTGTTCCAGTACCTTGATGATTTCATCGCTTAACTCGGGGTATTTCTTGCGATAATCAGACTTTTTTTCAAGATGAGCCATAAGGCTTGTCCTCCGTTTTCTGAAATTTTGATGGTGAATCAAAATGTCAGAAGCGGAGGAGAGCGGCAACGTGGTGTCATGTCTGGTCGAAATGAATCAAAATAAGTCGAATGAAAAAAGTCAGCGCTTTGCCCGTTCAGGCTAAGTGCTGACTTAAAAAGAAAATGATATTTAAAAGGGGAATATGTACACAACCGGCCAGTGCCGTCTTTATTTCCGCCCCCTGAAGAGCTCGAAACTATATGCCATGTGGAGCCCTTTCCGCCGCTAAGCGACGCAAATGCCTGCTCCGATACCCCAAATATCCGTCAGAAATCGTCAAAATAAGACCAAAAGCCTGCCCTGATGAAACAGGGCAGGCTTCTGCGACTTCCGGCAGCCAGGCTATCATAACACTCGACGAGTGTCTTAGACCCTATGGCTTTGCGTCCCCATCTTTAGATGGGTTTGCCCTTGGCTTTATTCTGTTTGTATAAATACTTGGTGATTGCTTTCTTTACTTTCTGTGATATATCACTTTTATTTCCCCAGCAGGTTATACAGCACCTGGGCCATTTCCGCCCTTGTGGTGGTGGCTGTCGGAGAGAGCTTTCCGCCGCTGCCGCCGACGGTTCCCGTTTTCACAAGGAGCGTCATGGAATCCTTCGCCCATGAAGCTATGTCGCCTGCATCGTTAAAGCCTGACAGGGATTTGCCCTCTGTACCCTCCGGCAATTGCCCTATTATCTTCAGGGCATTGTACAGCAGGGTGAACATTTCCTGACGGGTGATCTCCTTACCCGGCGCAAACATGTTATTGCCCACGCCCTCGGATATCCCAAGTCTTTTGGCTGCCGACAGGTAGTTGGTGTAATAGGTGCTGCCGCTATCTGCAAAGTTATCCTTCGGATTTGTGTCAGGGGCAATATCATAGGCTTTCATCAGCATGACGATAAATTCGCCTCTCGTCAGCTTCGCATCAGGGCTGTAATTTCCGTTACCTGTACCTGTGGTAATCTTCCTTGCTGCAATAAAGCCTACAGCCTTACTGAACCAGTCGCTTGCCAACACATCCTTAAAGCTGACCTTGTTATAGGCCACTGCATAATTACTAAAATGGGTGGTAGCAAAGGTCACGGTACCGGTAGCAGAGTCATAATGTCCGTTAGGCACTGAAACCGCATTCCCGCTGCCGTCTATGTACCAAATGACAATGCTCTCAGGGTTTGCAAGCTCGTCCGCTGTCGGCGTGTAGGGGATGGACACCGTCACCGGCGCATCCGAATTGCTCCAGTTGGTCTGCTTGCCATCGATGGACAGAGTGAGCTGCAGCAGGGGCCTGCTTCCTATTGCCGCTTTTACAGCCTCCGGCAGGGCGGATTTATCTCCTGCGCTAATTGAAAGCTCTGCGTTTGTGCCCGACGCTCCTGAAACACCTGCCAGCATATCCGCAGGAAGCACCACACTACCAGTATTGGTCTGAACGGTAAGGTTTCCTTGTCCTCCTGTTTTGGAGAGACTTTCAGTCGGTATCCCTATGTTATACGCCGTAACATTGGGTATGGAGGGGACGGTGACTACCACTTTTCCTCCGGCTGTAATACCGGCACTCTGTTCCGAACTGATTTTCATGGATGCGTTTTCAGAGCTGACAGTGATGTCCACCGCTGCTTTTGGTATTTCTTTTCCTGACGCATCGGTTCCTGATACGCTTGCGTTATAGCTGGTGGTCGTGGCTGCGCTGCCGCCGCCTCCGCCACCTCCACCACCACCGCCTCCACCGCCGCCGGTGTTGTCGCTGTGGGTTACAGTGATGGATGCAGTACCATATTTGGAATTATCCTCAACGGAAACGGCCCTTATTGTAAGGGAGGCTGCTGTCTCGCCGGCTCCCACGGTAAGTACGCCTGTATTGCTGATTTTGGTGTCGGCACTATTGCCACCGCTTACGCTCCAGGTTACATCCTGAGAAGGACTGTTGGTTCCCGCTACACCTGCGGTAAAGGTCAAGGTTCCTCCGGGCAGGACGCTGCTGCTGCTGGAGATTACTGTTACAACCGTTACGGTCGGCGCCGGCGTTGAGGTACTCGTCACCGTAACTGTTGCCGTGCCGGATTTTGAGTTGTCCACAGTGGAGATAGCTTTTACTGTCAGTGTTCCTGCCGTCTCGTCCGAGCCCACGGTAAGCAATCCGCTGGTGCTTATGGACGTACCTGAGCTGATATTATTGTATACCTCCCAGCTTACGGTTTGGGCGGGGCTGTTACTGCCCGAAACCACCGCACTAAAGGATTTTGTACTGCCTTTGGCTACATCGGCTGTCGGCGGAGTGATTGATACAGCATCCACTGTCGGATCGGTTGTTGCCGTATCAGATACAGTTACCGTGACCGATTTGGATTTTGTATTATCTGCCACGGAGGTGGCTGTAACAGTCAGTGTGGTTGCAGTTTCATTTGCCGCTACCGCAAGCACACCCGAGCTATTTATAATGGTGCCTGCTTTATTGTTATCGGTCACATTCCAGCTTACTGCCTGTGATGGGCTGTTTGTCCCCGACACGGCGGCGCTGAAGGTGTAGGTGCCGCCCTTTGCTACGGTGGCCGAGGTTGGTGTTATTAGCACATTGGTCACGGTGGCTACCGGCACCGGGACATTGGTTACTACAACGGTTGCTTTATCAAACCGTGTGCTGTCAACGGCAGAGACCGCTTTCACACTTAGTGTCGTTGCAGTCTCATCGGCAGCAACCGACAATACGCCTGTATTGCTTATGGCTGTACTGGAGCTGTTATTGCCTGTTATACTCCAATCTACTGCTTGTCCGGGGCTGTTGCTGCCCGATACCGTCGCTGTAAAGGTCGTTGTATTGCCCTTTATTACACTGACTGTGGGCGGGCTGATGGTAACGGCATCCACCGTTGGAGACGATGGGGCCGCAACGGTTACGGTAGTCGTATCAAATTTTGTATTATCCGCTACTGAGGTGGCTTTCACCGTCAGTGTGGTTGCCGTTTCGTTTGCCGCTACTGCAAGAACACCGGAGCTGTTGATGATCGTGCTGGTACTGTTATTATCGTAAACACTCCAGGTTACGGTCTGTGACGGGCTATTTGTTCCCGTAACAGCGGCACTAAAGGTAAAGGCGGTTCCTTTTGTAACTGTAGCGTTGTCTGGCGTTATGGTTACATAGGACACCGTTGCTGCCGGAGGTGTCGTGGGCGTTATGGTCACTGTCGCCGTATCAAATTTGCTGTTGTCGAGATCCGAAACTGCTGTAACAGACAATGCTGTTGCCGTCTCATCCCCGGCGATGGTCAATACACCCAAACTACTGATGGATGTACTGGAGCTGATATTTCCATATACTCCCCAGGTTACAGACTGAGAGGGGCTGTTCGTGCCTGTAACTGACGCACTAAAAGTAACCGCGCTGCCTGTTGTGGCAGAGACCGGCTTCGGCGTGATGGTAACCTTGCTTACCGTCGCCGGTACATTGGTTACGGTAACAATCGAAGTGCCTGATACAGTATTGTCCTGGACAGAGGTTGCATGTACGTTCAGAGTCGATGCCGCCTCGTCGGAAGCCACAGTAAGTACGCCTGTTGTACTGTTTATGGTTGTACTTGCGCTGGTTTTATTGGTTACACTCCACGTCACATCCTGGGAGGGATTGTTGGTTCCTTTTACGAGGGCCGCAAAGGTATAGGAATCACCCTTCTGGATGGATATATTTTCAGGAATCATTTTGATACTGGTCACTGTTGCCACAGGGGCCGAACCGGTTACCGTAACTGTAGCGGCATCTGTGGCTGTACCGTTTATAAGGCAGCGGTACTGTGTCCCGCTGTCGCCGGCCGCAAGGGCTCCAGTGTTATAATAGACTAAATTGGCGCCCGTGATATTTGTCCAGGTACTGCCTGTATCGGTGGATTTCTGCCACTGATAAGTACCAGCACCATCGGTCACAAAAGTTACCGCACTACCTGCCGTCACGGTCGTGGTTAACGGATATATGGTAGGTCTTACCGTGACAACCGCCACATCCGTTGTCGCTGTGGAGGTTAAGCCGTAGCTGGTATTGGTAATGAGGCAGCGGTACAGGCTCCTGTTGTCAGCGGAGCTGAGAGCTCCTGTGGTATAGGTGGCGGTATTTGCGCCGGACACATTGCTCCAGGTGGAGCCATCTGTGGATTTCTGCCACTGGTAGGACAGGCTGCCGTTGCCCACAGAGCCGTCCTGTGTATCCAATCGGACGGTTGCGGCGGTTTTAAAGGTCGCCGTGTCCCCGGAGCTGACCGTTTTGCCGGCTGTCTGCTCCGTAATCTCTGGGACATAGGGCTTATACGGGATGGGGTAGCCGTTGTTCACGTCCGGGGTTGTGCCGCCGTCCGCACTATGGATGTAGACCCACTGGTACAGCTCCTCGGAGCTGTTCATTTGGGTAGTGATCGTTCCAAAAACAGCACTATTGATAGGTATATAGGAAAAGCTTGATGCCGCAGCCTTTCTCCCGTCATTCAGGGCATCTAAAAAGCTGTTGGCTGTAACGTATGCCGTATCATTTGTTGTGTTATAGTATCGAATCGTCCCGGTCGTCGTCCCTTTCATGACTGCCGTAGACAGTCCGGTCGGTTTCAGCAACGTGTTCGTTGAGTTATAGGAACCTCCACCGAAGGAACGCATTGCGGCCGTTGCTGTATCAGCGTTCCAATAGCAATTTACCGTTTCTGTATCAATGTTACTGCTCTGGCTCCATCCGTAGACGGTTTCACTCGAAACAAGCTGGCAGGCAGCATAACAGTTGGCAAGCCTCGTACCCTGACCGCTGAATCCAGCAGTAAACCCTGCCACATAATCCCCTCGTACTGTTCCGGTTGCAGCATTATTGGCACAGACATTACCGAGAGTGGGCATATTTATTGCAACAAATCCATAAGCCTCTCCTGATAATGCAGCGCTAGTTCCATCTACACTGGAATAACTATTCAGTATGGATCCATAATTCCTAGAACAAAACGGTACTACTCCTACAAATGTACCGGTTATATGGCAGTTTGAAATCAATCCATAATTGTTTTCCGCTATAACGAATTCACAGGTTGCATTTTCGCAGTCAATGCCCAGATTGCGGACAACGCCATTATCACGAAAACCATTATATGTGTCTGGCAAAACTGTAGTATTACTTCCTAAGGTAAAAAAGAGGGGGTTATCCGCATGATAATGCCTTATGGCATATCCATCTCCATCCAAATAACCGGAAAAGCCGGCATAAGAGCTAGGAATAATTGGAGTCCATGTGCCATAGGCTGAAAAATCAAGATCATTCCCGAGTTTATAATAACCTACGTGTGAATTACTGTACGCCGTGAAGTAATTAGTATAATAAGCGGGCGAATAAGGAATGTTACTGCTCATTGTATAGAACTGAACATTATAATCCCCTATCTTGCTGAATTGCTCTGCCGTAGTAATAATGTAAGGGTCAGTCTTAATGCCGGAGCCGCCGCTGAATCCGGAGGATAATGGGGAGGTAAACACCGGATAGTAGTAATTCCAGCCGGTGCTGTCCGCCCCCCAGGCGCTGGCTTTCACTCCGCTGGGCAGTTGATCGGTATCAATGGCTCCGCGGCCCCGGTTCATGATATCAAGGAAGCTTGTTCCGAGCGCAATCCTTCCCGACGTGTCGAATACAAAACCGTTTGAAAAGGCTCCCCCCTGCATAGCTGCCTTAGGCAAGCCCCTTACAATAGCTGTGCCAACCGTCAAGTCTCCTGGTTTATAGCCTGCTGTCTTTCCTCCTCCGCCGCTGGTAATATCCCAGTAGCAGTTAATGACCAGGCCTCCCGTGGTATAGCCCACAACAGCACCAGAGTAGGTATCTATTCCACCTCCGCTGAAATTGCCCGCATAGTAGCAGTTGGTAACACCGTTGTCCCCGGTGTTCAGCCCCACAAGACCGCCGACGCCCACATAGGCGGCGCTACCCTTGCTGCCGCCTGTCACATCGGTTAAGCTGTAGCTGTTCACCAGATTCCCCGCGTTGATGCCAACGATTCCTCCTGTATTGCAGTCCTCGCCGAAGGATACCACGCTGCCGGAAGTCGAGCAGTTCACGATATAGCCAGCGCTTTTTCCTGCCAGGATACCGCTGGCAGCACCGCTGCCGTTGTAGATGCTTCCATTTACAGTAAGGTCATGGACGACACCGTAGGCACCGATACAACCAAAGAACCCATAGTAGCTGTAGTCCTGGCTGGGCGCCGCAGCACTTCCCAGCTTTATCGAGGATATGATATGCCCATTGCCGTTAAGCCGCCCCTGAAACGGATTCGCCTCATCACCCAGAGGCGCCCAGTCCTCTGTATCTCCTACTAAGTTAAGGTCAGCCATAAGTATGTAATAAGCATTCAAATCATTTCGTATTGCCTTCAAATCTTCGACTGTTGTAATCTGATACGGGTCAGCCGCCGTACCTGTGCCGCCTGACGCCGCATAGGCTGTCAGTGCGGTAAAGGGTAGCGAACCCACTACCAGCAACAACGCCAGAAAGAGCGATAGTATTTTTTTCGCTTTCATATGTATCTCTATACCTCCAAAATAAATTTTTCATTACCTCCACGAATACGCTTTCCTGTTTACCCCCGGATCGTAAAAAGGATATTATCCACGGTAAGCCGGAGCGGGATCAGCGTTGGCTCCTGCGTATCCCAATAAACCGCCTTATCCTCCATCTGTACTTTTTTAAAAAGTTCCAGATCACTTAAAGCATAATACGGCATTTTCTTTACCATCTGTCCCATGTTAAACAGTACCTGATTGCCATGTTCAAATTCGATCAGCAGCGTATAGTCGTCATTAGGTATCACATTGATAATCCTGCTTATTTTTAATCCCTCCCTTACGAGACATTACAGGGCAAAATATATAGACATTGCAAATTATAAAGGACGTTTTATTTTTGCGATATATGCCGAACGGCATATTTTTATTGATTAGGTTGTTTTATTTTACATTTTTTTGTATAATGTTTGCATTCGTAAACCATGAATTTTGGAAGCTTATGCCTTATAAACGCTTTGCATGTAAAGGGATCATTTATGGAGAAAGTGAAGAAAACCGAACTGTTAAGAAGAAAACATTTAGATAGAGTCCTGTCGGCAATATACGATTATCCTCTCACGATCATAGAGGCTCCTATCGGCTTTGGCAAAACCACAGCCGTCAGGGGGTTTTTAAAAGCGGAGAGGAATACCCCGCTCTGGATTACCTTTTTGAACACGGGCGATTCCACCCTCCCTTGGAGTAATTTTACAGCTCAATTAAGCAGGCTGGATGAAACGGTATCGGCCAAATTAAAGGCGCTTGGAGTCCCGACGGATATTCCGCAGGTGGAAAAGGTATTATCCCTGCTGAACAGTATCGCCTTTCCTGCAAAAACGGTACTGGTGATTGACGACTTTCATCTCTCACCGGACATCAGCATCAGCCGGTTTCTTCTGCGAATTATCATGGAGCAGATGGATAATCTGCATATCGTGATCATCACGCGAGATACGACGCACCTCGACTTTTCGGAGCTTTTTTCTAAAGGTCTTTGCTACATTATTTCTCAACAGCAATTAAAATTTAGCGATGATGAGGTTCACACCTATTGCCGGATGATGGTTGATGGGATTTCCGAAGCAAAAATCAAAAAAATAAGCGAATATTCGGACGGGTGGATTTCCCTGATTTATATGATACTGCTTGCCCTTGAAAACGGCGTCCCTGTCGGGATGAATGATTCCATAGACGAGCTTGTGGAAAAGACTCTTTTCAAGCCCTATGACGAGCAGATCCGAAGCTTTTTGCTGAAGCTCTCTTTTATGGATGTCTTTTCTGCCAAGCAGGCCCAGTTTGTCACTGGGGACGAAAAGGCTGCGGAGCTTCTGAAAAAACTCCGGAAGGAAAATGCCTTTGTGTATTATGATCAGGCCTCACAGACCTATAAGATCCACAACATTCTGCTTGATTTTCTCCGTATGAAGCGGCACTTCAATCAGGAAGCACTCCGGGAATTATATCTTCGGCTGGGTGAGTGGGAGCTTTCCTGCAATAATTTCATTACCGCTTATGGTTACTTTTATAAGGCTGGGGACGTAGAGAGGATTCTTGTCCATCTCAATGATCCTGCCAATATCCGCAACGAGCTGACGGGTTTTGAAGGTTCCTTTGAAATGTTTAATAAAGCTCCCCGGGAATTGCTTTATCAATATCCGCTGGCCTATTTGCAGCATATCCTGCTTTCCATTGTGCGGGGAAACGCAGAGACGATAGCAGACTGCTCGAAACGGCTGGACAGCTTGAAAAAAGCATACGAGAGCATGGAAAATATTGACGAGGAATATAGAAATCATATTTTGGCGGAGATTTTGATCTTCAAGCGATTTACTTCCTTCAATATTATTAATCCCTCCGACGAACACAATGCAGAAATCCTGCGGCTGCTGAACGGTCAGCAGTCCTACATCATGCACCGAGAAAACGAGTTTACCATGGGGTCGCCCCATCTGCTTTACGTTTATTTCAGGGACAAAGGGACATTCAAGCAACTTTCACAGCTTGCCATTGAAAGGTTTAAGGCATATGCCGGCTTTGCCAATGGCTGCGGAACCGGCTCCGAGTATTTGATCCAGGCCGAGTATGCGCTAGAAACCGGAGATTGGGAGGCCGCCGAGCTGAACAGCCTTAAAGCCATCTACAAAGCAAGACCAAAGGCACAGACCAGCATTATCATCTGTGCCAATTTCGCATTAATCAGACTTAACATATTGCAGGGCAAGGTTTTGGAAGCCGTTGATATGCTAAAGCAGCTGGAGGAGGATATTTCCTCCCTCAACAATTCCATCTACAATACCACCATTGACATGTGCAAGGGATATATCTACGCCTGCCTCGATCAGCATGAGAAAATCCCCCTCTGGCTCCAGACGGGGGATATGACAACGGCTGACCTTTTATACCATGGAATCGCTTTCAATTACATTGTCTATGGCAAGGCAGTGATGCTCTCCAGGAATTATGCGGCTCTTGAGGTTCTCACCGAGGATTTGGAGGAGCAGTTCAACCTGTTCAGCAACCAGCTGGGCTTTATTCATAACCATATTTTCAGTGCCGTGGCAAAGTATCGCCTGTATGGGATGGACAAAGGAGTGGCTGAGCTGGAGCAGGCTCTGGCAAAAGCTCAGGCGGATGATATCCTCCTGCCCTTTGTGGAAAATGCCCCTCACATCATAGATATGCTGAGAATAGCAGCTAACAGGGATTCGAGAAATGAATATCTCCAGAAGGTAGTTTCCTACTGTGAACAGTATTTGGAAGGACTGAAAAACGGCTATCCGGGTAAGATCAAATTGTCTCCGAGGGAAATCGAAGTGCTCTCGCTTACTGCGGAAGGTCTTAAAAGAGAGGAAATCGCCACACGTTTAAATGTATCCTTGGGTACCGTAAAAGTCCATTTGGAGCATATATACATAAAACTCGAAGCAAGCGGAAAGGTTTCAGCTATAAAGATAGCGAGGCTGAATGGGCTGATTTAAGTAAAACAGCGGAGGGCTTGTAATTTCCTACAAGTCCTCCGCTCTATTGAATATAACTTCCCGCCATCGCTGCGATATGTTATACGGGGTTAACGCAATATGTTGCTTTCCATTCCGAGCTGCGCCTTGTATCGCAGATGCTCTTGCTCCAGCCGCTTCCACTCATCATCCGCCGCCTGGAATTCCAGAAGGGCATTCCACATTTGCGGCGAATTGTATGGTACTTTTTCATCAACCAGTCGGCGCAGCCGTTCCCGGTGCCGTTCCACAGCAAGGCCGAGCTTGCAGAGTTCTTTTGCCTGCTTAACCAGCATTGCTTTTTCTTGATTTGTCATATAATCCTCGACCTTTCTGTGTAGCCATATGGTTATTTTTGTATTATTATAAACTACATTTCTTTATAGAGCAAGAAAAACAATTATACCCGCAAACAAGAAAAAGAGCCCCGTTTTGGAGGCTCTCATTGCACTATGCATTTACCGGAATGATGCGGTTACTTGTTTTCGTCTGATTCCTTCGTGATATGCTCGATCATGATCTCCGCCATCTCGCCGATCATCCCGATCTGAACAGGGGTCAGGTGTTTGAACTGATTGCCAAGCTGCTCCACGCAGTCGGGCATAGCCGGATTATCAAGTAAATCTCCTAAAAGGAAATCAGCCGATGTTTCCAGCGCATTGCAAATCTTCACAAACAGAATGAAGCTTGGCAGTCCGCCGTCACTCTCAATTTGACGGATATGCGCCGGACTAACATCACATCGCTCCGCCAACTGAGAGGAAGTAAGACCTTTAAACGCACGCAACTGACTGATACGCCTACCTAACGTATTCTTGTCTATGAGAACCATCTGTGTAGAATACCTGATCATGACAGCTACTATTTTGCCGATCACTTCAAGCTGTCCCGGCGTTAGAGAATTAAGCCGCTTGCCGAGCTGCTCCACGCAGTCCGGTACAACCGGTTTATCAAGCAAATCTCCCAAGACGAGATCCGCCGACGTTTTAAGGGCATTGCACAGCTTAATGAACAACGCAATACTCGGCAGGCTGGCACCGCTCTCGATCTTGCGGATATGCACCGGATTAACATCGCAAATATCAGCAAGCTGCTCTGAGGTGAGCCCTTTGTCCTTGCGCTGCTGATTGATTTGTTTACTTAAACTGCACGTCTCCATGAAAACCATCTCCTTGTAGCCTATATTTCTCTTTTGTATGCTACAAGTTTACACGCCTTTTAGTTTTGCCAATAGTACCCAAAATAATACATACGAAACCAACAGGCTACATTTGTTCTTTTTCTGTCATAAAATTTTTTAGAGTGAGTGGTTCTTGGGGGTTCACCCTGAACCGACACTCGGTTCAGTGAAAAGGTATAGTATCCCCTTGGCGGGAGTTTCAGTTTTTATCTGTCTGCTCATTCGCCTTTTATAACAAGCCGGTTGGACGTGTGGCTCCCGTTCTCGCGATAACGGGGTTCCTTAGCAATCAGCCCGGCCTTGACCAAATCATGTAGGGCGCGCTTGACGGTGCTGCGGGAGAGTTGCAGGTCTGAGGCAATAGTGTTCACCGCTGGCCAGCAATCCGTGCCTTTTCCGGCGCGGTCTTTGAGGTACATATAAACAGCCCTCGCCCGATGTGGAAGCTCATCGGGCGGGGCGGCATAAATGGCACTGAAATAACTCATGGATTTTCTCCTTACGTTCTGAGTATGGATCGACGCCGCGGCGTATTTTCAGGTGCTTCCTCCACTGGGGTGTGGAGCGTACCGGCGCCGTTGGAGGCTTCCGGCGGTTCCTCCGTAACATCGTCGATTGATATGGCAAGACAGGCCATGTGTTTGCGGACAATGTTTTCCTCCAACGTCTGCTTGTCGGCGTAGATCACCTTTCTTTGGGCCTTTTCCTCAATGGTATATGGCGCGCCGAAGGTAATGCCCCAATCGAAGAAGAGCCGCAGCCGGGTTTTCATGGGATGGGTTCCGGTTTTCATTACAACAAACCGGCCCTTCGGCAGGGACTTCAACTCATCAGGCGTCATGAGCGCACGCTCGATCATTTGCAGACTCTGAGACGGGTCATTTTTGCCCCGGCTGATACTGCCGCTCATGACGGTACGGCTGCCCAGCGCTTTGGACAGCACCTCGGCGGTCTGACTGTTGGGAGCGAAACCGCCAAAAATGGTATCCTGGCAGTTGTCCACAATGATTTCCGCTCCTTCTTTTCCATAGTTTTTCTGGAGCTGACCTAGACTTTGTATAATCGGTACCATGGACAGGCGCCGCGATCTCGATGCGCTGAAAATTAGTTCAAGCGATTTTATAGCAGGAAGCGTCCCGAGCTCATCAGCGTAAAACATCACGCGGTTTTGGAGCTTGCCGCCGTTTTCATCCGCCACGGCAAGGATTTCACGGTAGAGCTGCTGGATCATCAGGCTGACCATGAAATACTTGGTCAGATCTTCCTCGGGCAGAACAATAAACAGGGCCGACTTTTCATTGCAGAATTTTTCCGCATCGATGGCAGTGTCGAAGCAGAGAATCTGTTCCATCTCACTGTCCAGAAAAGCATTGAGCCGGGAGAGGACAGTTGAGAGCACCGACGCCATGGCTTGTTCCGCAGAGTTCAGGGCAGCGCCCGCAAACCAGCGGGCCTTGTGATCGCCGGGGAGCTTGTCCATGAGCAATTGAAACTGACTTTTTCCCTTGACTCGGCTCGGGGCCATCAGATCCTGCACCAGCTTGAACACGCTGACGATATGGCGGCAGTCCATTTTCTTCCCGTCGATCATCGTGGGCAGCAGGTACTCGGCCACCAGCAGAATCACCGCCGTGAGCAAGCCCTCCGCGGCGTCATAGAAAAACTGATTCTGCCCGTAATTTTCATCATCGGCGTTGATGATGGTCTTGGCGATGATCTTGGCATATTTTTCGGCTTTCGCTTTGGCCGAAATGTTGTTATTGTCGGCGAGATACCGGTCCATATAGGTGTTGACC
>JAEWSZ010000209.1 GCA_023397905.1 Bacillota bacterium
TAAATACCGGTTTCATTGTTAAGTATATATTCAAGAAAAGCCGCTTCTGTTTTTTCATCCAGGCAACCAGCCAAAAGTGAAACCGGATAAAAATTGACAAAATCAATAAGCCTTCCGGTCAGGCAGTCATCCATATATGAAACCGCCTTTTTTATGCAATCATCCTCTATTGTATAGCCTAAATAGAGCAGCCTCCTGAGAGCCTGCTCCGTTGTTACATGGGAATTATAAAATTGGGAGAGCGAATGAAACCATCCCCATTTGCCATCCTTCTCCTGCAATGCGATTATCCCTTTTGCCCACTTTGTATCCTTATGCAACTCTCACACCTCCAACAGTGCAAATATAAATCTGGGTTGTCTGATACTCCTGCCGGTTCATACAGGAACATATCCTTTATATCCATCATACCATACTTTCCCATATCAAAGAAATTCTAATCCAACCCCATAAATTTTTCCCATTCTTCCAATGTCGTAATCTTCTTATCCCCCAGCCTGGTTCCGTAAAAGTCGATATATCCCTGCAGAATAGCATATTCAGATGAGGCCGAATGCTTCATTGCGGTAAAGCTTTGCGGCAAAGCCGGATCGCACGATATAAATTTAAGCTGCCGCGTTTTCAGGTCATATTCCCAGTATTCTATTGCAGGACTGTATTTACTTTGAAATCTATACCGGTTTAAGTCCTGGGAATTGTCCTTGTAGCCATATTCAAAACTTATTGAGTAGGATAAATTTATCTTATAATCACCATCATAATCTGCGGCAGATGCAGAAAAATAAGTATTCGCCTCAGGTTCAACTATCTGCGGAAAGAATAAAGTACTGCCTTCAACAGGATATTCCCCGGCAACAGAACCATCCGGATTATACCAGATTTCATCAAAAATTTGCAATCCCGTACCATGATTTGCCTCGTGCCTGACAACCAGCCAATATTTCGTTTTATCGATAGATTGTTCAACCCTGTATTCCGGTTTATACCTTTCATTCTGGCACACAAAACCGTTTACTAACCATTTATCACTGTTATTTGATAACAGGACGTAAATATATATATGCCCCTTGCTTATCCCCAGTAAGGCAACTTTTTTGTTTCCAATATTATAACCGTCAATTCTGACATCCAGGTTATTTAAATTTGTATAATCTTCTTTATGTACTTTTGCGAGTACTTTATCATAAATGCCATATGACCGTAAAATATTGTCAACTTGTTCTCTATCAATACCCAAATCTTCCCCCTTTTTAAGGTTTTCAAACTGAATAAACGGGGATAGCACCTCATTATTTGACTTTACCGGAGATAATGGCTGTGAACTCAGTGAATGATCGGAGGAAACAGCATTGCAGGAAGTCAAAATAAAAGTAAAGACTACCAAAAACAATAATTCTCTGATAATTTTCATTTTTTCTCCTCAAGATAATAAATTACCAAGGTCAATTATGGTTGAAAGCCTTCGCCTTTCAGCCGATTATAATTGACTTTTTGCCGCACAACATAATATAGAGATAGTTTCACATTTTTCAGGCTAAAATGCTCTCCTATTCTATAATTATATAATTTAATACCTTAATGTGAAGTTACAAAATCGTAATATTAAATTATAGCGATAGTAATCAGTCCACCTTGCGGAGCCCCTTCCCTTTGGTGGAATATATGTCTTTATGGAACAATAGCAGAGCGGATTTTTGCCCCATCTCCTGAATATCATTTTATTCTGTTCATGGAAAATTTCAGGCTGAAATAGGTTTCCGCCGCGTTTTCTTCCGGCAGCAGCAAGCCGGATTGCATATCCTCATAGCCGGAGTACTCTATATCGCAGGCAAATGCGGTATTGGCCTCCGTGAACTCGAAATCCTTAAAGGTGTTGTTGCTGATTTGTTCTTCTATTCGGCCCGGAATTTTTGAAAACAGGCCCATTTCGTTCTGCGCCCCTGCAAAAGCCATGGAGGCAAGAAACATTTGCGTGTCATACGAACTGATCCATTCTTCGTTATTCTTGATTTCAACTGCAAGCGAGATGCCCGTCACATATCCGTTTTCCATTTTGAAAACATACTCCGGCTTTTCAGTATTGCCGACTTCAGCATAAGCCGTCCCGTCAAAGTCCTTCTCCGCCCATTTTCCGGTTTCATCCAGGTATTTGTTGCCGAAGCTGATACCAAGAAGCTCTGCATAGTAGTTATGGTTCTCGACAAATTCCGCTACCGTCAGGTCGCCGCGGTTGGGTGGAAGCTGCTGCGCGGACATGATCATTGCCAGAACGGCGCCTAAGGCCGCAAGTCCGCCGGTATAGGCCGCACCTCTGTACCATTTCGTATCCTTGAGGGTGTAGGAGAGTGCTTCATCCCACGGCTGCGTTTCGTTCTCGCTGCACAGCCTGTAGCTTTTCCAAAGTCGGACAAGGTTATAGATCGGAATGTTGTATCCCAGTCCTGCGCCTATAACGCTCCACGTCCGAACCAAACCCTCGCCGTAGGAAAGGCGCCTGCCGTCGGAAGTTTCCAGTTTGAGACCAAAGACTGCCTTTCCCGGCGTAGTCCCGAGCAGATGTAGCCAGAGCGGTTCCAAAAACAGCATTACGGCAATCGCTATGAAGGAATCGAACAGGCTTCCCGGATTGCTTCTGGCCGCCAAATTCACATGAAAGGCGAATGCAAGAAAGGCCGACCAAAGCACGTCGTACATAAAGATGTCCAGCATTCTGGCCAGATATCTGCGCCATGGGTAAAATACCTGGGGAAGCGTATCGCTTTCGACAGAGAAATACGAGCTGCCGGTTTTTTCTATTGCGCGGCCGATGCCGTCCAGATATTTCTTCGCGTTCAGATCCTGAAAAGTCACTCTGTCTCCCTGCATGGTTCGGCACAAATCCTGCGCATAAGAAACATCCTGCTGTTCCTGCTCCAGCTTTTCAATCTGCCTCGAAAGCGTATCCGCCAACTCTTTGCTTCCTTGTTTGAGCGCCTTGATTTCATCCAATGGGATATGGAGGCTTCGAAGCAGTTTAATGCGGAGCAAAATTCGCAGATCGTCCTCAGAATAATCCCTGTATCCGTTATTCATACGCATTGGGGATATAAGCCTCTCCCGTTCATAAAATCTTATATTGGCCCGCTCCATCCCCGACAACGTTTCAATCTCTTTTATCGTCATAGCATCCGCCTCCATACTTTACTGTCTCCATAATAAACTATGAAGTCTGTTCACAGTCAAGTATTTTTTATCGGATTATTGGAAAATACTATCCGGAGTTCTAAACCCTCCACTATAACACCAGACTTTGTTATGGTATTATTATGTACAATAAGAAGGGTGGTGATGAAATGACCACTTACAAGACATCTGAGGTCGCACATCACATTGGAATCCATCCCAATACGGTACGGCTTTATGAAGACCTTGAACTGATTCCTAAACCAGAGCGTAAAGAAAACGGTTATCGTGTCTTTACAGATTTTCATATGGAGCAGATTAAATTTGCGAGAATTGCACTAAAGGTCGAGGTTCTTCAAAATGGTCTGAGAAAGCAAGCGATTTTTATTATTAAGACCTCGGCACTTGGAAATTTCAGCAAGGCAATTTTTTTGTCGGAACAATATCTGCAACAGATCAGAAATGAGCAAAAAAATGCGGAAGAAGCCATAGCAATTACCGAAAAGCTGTTAACTGGCGGCAGCCAGGAAACAGGTACTGCATTTTTAACCAGAAAAGAAGCAGCTGATTATCTGCAAATCTCAATAGATGCTTTAAGAAATTGGGAAATGAACGGATTGCTTACTGTAAAACGAAAACAAAATGGCTATCGTGTTTATACCGATGAAGATATTCGGCGGTTGAAAATCATACGTTCCTTGCGTTGTGCAAATTACTCTCTTTCAGCAATTTTACGAATGCTGAATACTCTATCCAAAAATCCCGAAGCGGACATCCGGCAAGTGATTGACACCCCAAAGGAAAGTGATGATATTATTTCTGTATGTGATAATCTTCTGACGTCATTACACTGCGCTGAACAAAACGCAAAAGTTATGCTTGTTCATCTTGAAAAAATGAAAAAACAATTTCAGGCCAACCCTACACTTTAACACCAGACTTTGTTCTGGTGTTATTCTTTTTATGAAAAGAAAAGGAGGGATTTAACTGCATGGAAACAACGATTGAAGTAAAAAAACTATGCAAATCCTACGACCATATCAAAGCGGTAGAAAATGTCAATATCTCCATTTGCCGCGGAGAAGTATTTGGTTTGTTAGGCGCAAACGGTGCGGGTAAAAGCACCACCATTGAATGTATTTTGGGAACAAAGAAAGCAGACAGCGGAACAGTATCCATTCTGGGAATGAATCCGCAGAAAGAGCGAAGAAATTTGTTTGAGAGGATTGGAGTTCAATTTCAAGAAGCTAATTATCAAGATAAAATTAGGGTAACTGAACTTTGTGAGGTCACGGCTTCGCTTTACAAAACCTCTCTGGATTACAGAACTCTTCTAAAACACTTCGGGCTTTCTGACAAGCTGAAAAGCCTTGTCAGCGAGCTATCCGGAGGTCAGAAGCAGCGGCTTTTCATCGTATTGGCTCTGATTCCAAATCCTGAAGTCGTATTCTTGGACGAGCTAACCGCCGGCTTGGACGCTAAAGCACGACGGGATGTGTGGAAAAGCCTTTCCCAATTAAAAG
>JAEWSZ010000151.1 GCA_023397905.1 Bacillota bacterium
TGGGGATCTGTCATATCAAGGTTTGTCAGTACCATCTCCTGTCCGGATATGGCTGCCTGCACCATAAAAAATGTGGCCGAAGAAAAATCCCCCGGTATGGTACACTCAAAGGCTCCGTATTTCTGCCTGCCGGGTATGTAAAATTCCTTCATTGCGTTATTGGTGTATTTGATTCCGAATTTGTCCAGCCACCACAGTGTGATCTCCACATACGGAATCTCATTCAGTCTTGTCAGTTCAACATGGGTATCGTTTTCCATGAGAGGCGCATTTATCAGAATTGAAGATAAATACTGGGAAGTAACCGCGTCCAATTTTGTAAAGCCGCCCTTTGCCCTTCCCTTTATTACTACCGGAGCAGAATCGTTTCCCCTGGTAGTAAACGCCTCCCCGCCCAGATTATTGATTGCCTGGACAAGTGGGCCAATCTGTCTCCTTCTTATTTGATAATCCCCGGTAAACACCGAACATCCCTGGACCAATGCCGCAGTCATGAGGCCTATTCTGAGGCTTGTCCCTGAATTCCCCACATCTATGATATTTTCCGGGACCCGGGGCCTTCCGTCCAGCCCTTCTACAGTATATGTACTTCCTTCCAGATCATAGACTGCCCCAAATGACTTGCATAGATTTACAGCCGATATTGAATCGCTTGAAATCAGAGGATCTTTTACTATACTCTTCCCCTTTGCAAGTCCCGCAAAAAACATGGATCTTATTGTATGCGATTTTGAACCGGGGATGGCTATTTTCCCCGAAACTTCTGAGTGTGAAACCCTTAACATCATATTCTGTCACCTACCATATTACAATTCTACATACTTATGTTATTATAAATAGCATATCCTAGTCAATTTTTTTGCCTGTTTTATCC
The DNA here is from genome assembly GCA_023397905.1 of Bacillota bacterium. Lineage (GTDB taxonomy): Bacteria > Bacillota > Clostridia > Acetivibrionales > DSM-1351 > Ruminiclostridium. The sequence continues at coordinate 875 of JAEWSZ010000151.1, forward strand.
ATTTTTGCAGTCAAAAAGTCAGGCGCACTCTTTGCTGCGGGCATCACTGCTCACTGTCCGCCTCTATTGCGGAGTGTTTCGGTGGCGGCGGTCCAAAATATTGAAAATAGTTGCAAAGCAGCCTGCCGTTGTACAGCTTTCGCTTTTTATCCGCCCTTCTGCCAAACAGCTTTTCAAACTCCAGATCCGAGGTTATGACGTAGTAAGACCAGGAGTCAAGCTTTTTAAATACGCCGCCCATTTCCCTGTAAAGCTTTTCAACATCTTCTTTTTCTCCGAGCCTTTCCCCATAGGGCGGATTGCAGATTATTATCCCGTATTTATATCTTGAGCTTATGTCCGACACCGGCAGCCTCTGCAGGTGTATAGCGTCCTCCACCCCCGCCTTTTTGGCATGATACCTGGCCAGGCTCATTGCCTCCTCGTCTATATCCGAACCGTGTATTCTGAGCTCCCGGTCCTCAACCATGGTGTCATAGGCCTCATCTCTGGCTTTATCCCACGAGTCCGGAGAAATGATGTTCCACTTTTCGGCATCGAATTCCCTGCCCAGGCCGGGCGCTATATTTTTTCCGATCAGGGCCGCTTCGATGGGAATGGTTCCGCTTCCGCAGAAGGGATCCAGCAGGACCCTGTCTTTATTCCAGTGGCTTATAAGGATCATGGCGCATGCCAGCGTCTCCTTTAATGGCGCTCCGCCCACCAGCTTTCTGTAGCCTCTTTTGTGGAGCCCCGCTCCGCTGGTGTCAATGGTCAAGGTAGCCGTGTCCCTGAGCAGGGCCACTTCTATCCTGTATCTGGGCCCTGTTTCTTCAAACCATTCGCATTTGTGACGCTGCTTCAATTTCTCCACTATGGCTTTTTTGACTATGGCCTGGCAGTCCGGGACGCTGAACAGCTTTGAATCAATGGACTTGCCTTCCACAGGGAACTCCGCGTCAGCCGGAATTATCTCATCCCAGGGCAGCGCCTTTGTCCTTTCAAAAAGCTCTTCAAAGCTCAGGGCCGTAAATTCCCCCATTTTCAGCAGCACCCTGTCTGCGGTCCTGAGCCATAAATTGGCCCTGCATATGGCCGACTCATCTCCGGTAAATGTCACCCTGCCGTTTTCAACCTTCTGTTCAAAATAACCAAGTTTTTTCAGTTCCCTTGCCGTAATTGCCTCGATGCCGAAGGCCGAGGTGGCTATCAGTTCAAATTTGTTCATCTATTTTGTCTGTCTACCTTTCAATTTTTCCCTGTAATCAGGAAAATAACGTTTTATTATTTAAATAAACATTACTATTATAACCTTACGCAGGATTAATAACAATAAAGACGGTTCCGATTTTAAATTCAGAACCGTCCTTATGTTCACGGCCGCACTGCTATTTACTTACCGATTGCCTTCAATTCCATTTTAATTCAAGGAGAAAAATCCGTCTTCAATTCATAGGCCGGGACGGGAACTACTTCTCCATTATATTCATTGGAAGGAGCGCTTTTGATTTCATCTTCATAAATGCTCCTGACATGGTCTGAATCGTCCTGACTACTGTCCTGACTACTATTAAATATTTTCAGATAATACCTGCCCGGGTGCCGGATCAACATCTTTGTTTTCCATGAAGCATCGGTAAGACCATATGCTCCCTCCACCAGGTGTCCATTTTCATCATAAACCTCTAAATTCAGATTCAGAAATCCGATAACACAATTCAGAGTAATTTCCATATTGACTGTTTCATCAACATCAACATAATACCAGTCAATATTCTCCGGATTATCCATTGTAAAATAATAATCCACATTTTCCATGATAAATGCAGGGTATTTATCCGTAGTATAAGGGCCTGCCGTTCTTTTATTACCGGTTAAAGCATTAATGCAGGGACGCTCGTCATGCGCATTAACGTTTTGTAAAAGCATTACTGAAACAATTATTAGTATTAAAACCAGTTTTTCCGCCGTTTTTATAAGACTTCTCATTATGGGCCTCCATGAGTTCTTAATTTCCAAACTTTCCAACCAGTTCTAAATTATTTTATTTTCCAGTATATGTCAATATCGATAAGTAATTTATTGCGGCTCGCGGATAAAATTCAATCCATTTTAATGAATTGCACGTTTCTTGTGTTTTCCACCCATCACATCTGAAACATCATTTATTGTGACAAAGGCATTTTCATCCTTATCATATATTATGGATTTCAGCTTTGAAATCTCAATACGTGTAACAACCGAATACAGTATTGTTTTCTGGCTTCTGGAGAAACCTCCGCAGCCTGCCAGGAATGTGACTCCTCTTCCCAGACGCGCTGTTATGGCCTCCGCTATTTCTTCACCCTTTTCAGATATGATTATTGCGGCTTTGGCTTCATCAAGACCCTCTATGGTAACATCTATGACCTTGAAAGCGATAAAATAGGCTATAAGGGAATACATTGCCCTGTCCCAGCCAAACACAAGCCCGGCGCTGCTTAAAATGAAAATGTTAAAAAACATTACCACCTGGCCCACAGAAAAAGCAGTCCGCTTGTTAATAATTATGGCAACCATCTCCGTCCCGTCCAGAGAGCCCCCATATCTGATAATAAGACCTACGCCGATTCCCAGTATAATTCCTCCGAATACCGCGGCAAGCAGCACATCATTTGTAAAACCCGGCACGGGATGAAAAACCGATACCCATACGGACAATGACGCCATTGAGAACAAAGAGGAAAATACGAAGGTTTTCCCTATTTGCTTGTAGCCAAGAAACAGGAAGGGCAGGTTCAAAAGCATAATGAACAGGCTGAGGGGAAGATTGGACAAATAGCTTGCAATTATGGATATGCCCACAACTCCGCCGTCAATTATCCTGTTTGGTATCAGAAATATTTCCAATCCGCCCGCCGCCAATATGGATCCAAGGAAAAGGAATGAATACCTGTAGATTCCTCTGATCATTTGGTTTTTTTTCGTCATCAAATCACCTCACAATTAAATTATATTGGAACAATTTTAGGGATAGGCAATAGGCATTGTGCATCATTGCAAAAGCCTATTACCCATGAAAAGTACTTTTATTTTTCTTTGCTATTATATTCATCAGCCCTGTCTGATTTGTGACTTTTTACTGAAGCATAGTGCCCAAGAATGGGCCCTCCAATGCAAAATACCACAATGAAAATAATAACAACGATTAACGTAGCATCCACAGTTTCACCTCCGATAGCTCAGATTTAGCTAACGAAACTGTGGTCCTTATACTTACTCCCGTTGAAATAATCCGGAATGGATTGCCTTATGATTTTGCGATAGTCAAAAGATATTTTCAGTAACAGAATGTTTGCTGATGACAGTTCTGAGGAATATGCCGGAGCTGCCACCGGAAAGTTGTTGTTTTGTAACTGCTGGTGAAAAGGCTTTTGATGTTCTTTACCGACGTAAAGAATATCAATAATATGTGTGCCCGCAGGCATCAGGCGCTGGCTCTGATCAATATGCAGGTCGACTTCAGAGTGTGTGGTAAAGGGAATCAATTGAAAAACCAGACAAAAAAGTATCAGTATTGAAATAAGCTTTTTGTGTTTTTTCAAAGTTGATGCCCCTCTCTTTAGTTATTTACTTAAAGTATATCATAAAGAGTTAACAGCGGCAACCGGAAGCAAATATTCATTCCCTTCCCGGTATAGTATTCCCGGCAAACTGTGTCCATGGCTGGGTATCCGGCGTACTGCAGCTGAATGCAAGGGACTCTTTTTTTGTGGGATGCTCAAAAATCACAGAATGGGCCCATAGAGCTATCTGCTGTCCCGGCTTGTTCACTTTTGGTCCGTAGCGCTGGTCACCGTATAATATATAGCCCGCATGTGAGAGTTGCACTCTTATCTGGTGAGGTCTTCCCGTATGAAGTTTTATGTCCAGCAGGCTCAATCCATCCCGGGACTCAAGCACTTCATAGTCAAGGACCGCTTCCTTTGCGCCTTCTGTGCCTTCCATTACCGCTGAGACCATGTTGGTTTTTTCATTTTTGAGAAGAAAATCTCTCAGAGTACAGGCCTTTTTGGGAGGTATGCCTCTGACCACGGCAAGGTAGGTTTTTTTGAAGGTTCTGGTCCTTATCTGCTCGGACAGCCTGGCAGCCGCCTTTGAGGTCCTGGCAAACACCATTACCCCTCCTACGGGCCTGTCCAGCCTGTGCACCAGGCCCAGATACACTTCTCCGGGCTTGCTATACCTGTCTTTTATGTATTGCTTCAGCATGGTCAGCAGATCCGGGTCCCCGGTGCCGTCGGCCTGGACCGGAATATTCACTGGCTTTTCCACCACCAGCAAATGATTGTCTTCATATATAATATGCGGGATCACGGATTTTCCCACCTTCCGTATATGCCGCAGGGGAGAACAAGTCCCGACCGGCTCACGGGCAGGCCTACTTCACCGCAGCTGTAAACGCCTTTGAAGCGGCTGCCCACCGTCTGCTTTAGAATATTGCTCAGCACCTCCGGTGAAAACCCGGTGGTGTAGGAATTAATAAGAAAGAACAGCGGATCGTCTGACAGCACTCCCATGCACTGGTCCACAAAATCATAGAGCGAATCCTCGATCTTCCATATTTCGCCGTTTGGGCCTCTCCCATAGGAAGGAGGGTCCATTATGACTCCGTCGTACTTTCTTCCTCTGCGGATCTCCCTCTGGACAAATTTCAAGCAATCATCCGTTATGAATCTCACAGGCCTGTCCGCCAGTCCTGACAGGGCAAGATTCTCTTTTGCCCAGCTTACCATCCCCTTGGCGGCATCCACATGACAGACCTCAGCTCCCGCATATGCGGCCGCAACAGTTGCTCCGCCAGTATAAGCAAAAAGGTTGAGGACTCTTATGGGCCTTTTAGCCTTCTGAATGTTGTTTATCATCCATTTCCAGTTTACCGCCTGCTCGGGAAAAAGCCCTGTGTGCTTGAAGCCTGTGGGTTCTATATAGAATTTCAGCTCTTCGAACTCCACTGTCCAGCGCTTTGGAAGTTTACTATTGTATTCCCACTGCCCTCCTCCGCTTTGGCTCCTGTGATAGTGGGCGTCGGCCCTCTCCCATATCTTTTTACTCTTAATAGGCCATATTATTTGCGGATCCGGCCTTCTGAGTATTATATCTCCCCAGCGCTCCAGTTTTTCACCGTCTCCGGTCTCTATCAGTTCATAATCCTTCCATTCATCTGCCAGTAACATCTGATCCTCCCGATTGTTTATGGATATGCCGCCAGCCGCGGCCATAAAATCCTTTAAATCCAATTCATCATTCCAATTACATTATTTGATTGTTCCAAATTACTTTATTGCCGTAATTATATCCACTATTTCTTCCGGACTGGCCGCAATAAAATCCGGCCCGGCGTCCTCTATCAGTTCACGGGTATCCATGCCCCATAAGACAGAAATTACCCTTATGCCCGTTTTTTTGCTTGCCTCCACATCCCGCTGCTCATCCCCTATATAGATGACCTCATCCTTTTCCACTCCAAGCTTTGAAATCAGCTTCCCGATGGTGACATGCTTCCCGAAGAGGCTCCTTGAGGACTGGATGTTCTCAAACAGGTTCATATTATTTGCCTCCAGAAAGGCCCGGATGTTGTGCTCCGAATTTGACGAAACAATATTCAGGCCATATCCTCCCCTGCTCAGGCTTTCAAGCACTTCTCCCACGCCTTTCACAGGTTTCACAACCGCGGCGTAGGAGTTGAAATTGTTCAAAAGCTCAATACCCATTTTAGGAAGCTTGTAGATGGGTATTTCGAGAGCTTCTATCCTCTTTCTCATAGGCAGCTTCAGCAGTTCTTTTATTTTTTCCTGGCTTATGGGCTTATAACCATATTTTTCGGCCATTTCATTCCCTATTTTGATAAATGTGTCCAGTGAATCAACCAGTGTCCCATCCAGATCAAAAATTACCTCTTTAATCATCTGTCCCCCAAAACCGTGTTATTTTTCCGACTCCCTGTACTTGTCCATCAATTTTCTGAAAAGTTCGGCGCTTGTGGGCGGCGTATATGTAATGGTGTTTGCGCCTGCCCCAATGGTATCGCGAATGCTCTCATCCGTGGGACCTCCGGTGGCAATAATGGGGACCGTTGGATATTTTTCACGGATGGCCCTTACCACTTCAGGCGTCTTTGCCGCGCAGGATACATTCAATATTTCCGCCCCGGCCTCAAGCCTTCCCTGGATATCAGTATTTTCCGCAGCTACAGTAACCACTATTGGAATATCTATTTTAGCATATAATGACTTTATCAGCTCATTTTTGGTGGGTGCGTTTACAACTACCCCTATCGCGCCCTGAAACTCCGCATCCATGGCTATATTTATGACCCTTTTTCCCGTGGTAGTCCCTCCCCCAACTCCGCAGAATACGGGGATATCCGAAGCGCTTATTATGGAGTGGGTGATTATGGGCTGGGGTGTAAAGGGGTATACCGCTATTACGGCATTGGCGTTGCAATTCTTTATTATTGCGACGTCCGTGGTGAAGATAAGAGATTTTATGTTCTTCCCAAATATATTGATACCGCTGACGCTGTTTATGATTTCAGGAATTTTCACCATGTGTTTTCTCAGATTTCCTTCAATTTCAGGTACATACGCCATATTTCCGCCCTCCCGGCTCTCAACCGCAGCTGTTTTTCAGTAATATATTATATAAATTCATGCACTCTGGTGCTAGGTTTACCTTTTTAAATAAATCATATACTTTTAACAATTATAGTATACTACCTTTAAGTAGTCAAAAAAAGAGCTGTTCTGCCGGATTGATTGCCGGAAAACAGCTCTTCCAAAAATACATTTAAATACATTTTAAAGCTAATAAATCCCTATTATTATAAGCTTATCTCTATATCTTTTTTTATTATTTTATTAGTGCATTTGTTAAATGCATTAAAATTGACATTTTAGCCGGCTATATGGCCGCATTTCCTCTTTCTCTGGTACGTATCCTTATACAGTCCTGGATATCGGAAATGAATATTTTACCGTCTCCCACTTCCCCGGTCTGCGAATATTTTATAATAGTTTCGGCAATTGCTTCAACCTTGTCGTCCACTACAACCAATTCCAGCTTTACTTTTGGAAGCACATTCAGGGAAATCTCATTACCCCTGTAGAATTCCTTCCAGCCCATCTGTTTTCCTGCTCCCATTACCTGGGTTATGGTAATGCCATCCATTCCTGCCGCAAGCAGCGCTTCTTTCAATTCTTCAAGTTTGGACGGTCTGATTATTGCTTCTATTTTCTTCATAATCCATTATCCTCCAATTCTCTTTAAAATACAATTACAATTAATCCATTCCTGTAAATGAAGGATAAGCGGATTCTCCATGCTGTGCAATGTCAAGTCCTTCTGATTCTTCTCTCGGAGTGACTCTCAGATCCTTCATGAATGCCTTAAGAACAAACATTATAATGGTAGTTCCCACAGTTGCCAATACAATAGTTATCAATATAGCTAAAATCTGTGCGACTATTAATTTTGTTTCACCAAATACCAATCCGTTATTTGCAACTACTTCATTTACCTTATTGCTTGCAAACAAGCCTGTTGCAATACCGCCCCAGATACCGCCGATACCGTGGCATCCAAATGCGTCCAATGCATCGTCGTATCCGAACTTGGGCTTGATAACGCTCATTGCAAAATAGCATATGGGACTTACCAGCGCTCCTATTATAAAGGAAGCCCATATAGGCACAAAACCTGCACCCGGAGTGATTGCCACCAGACCTACGATAGCTCCTGTAGCCGCACCCAGCAAAGTAGGCTTGCCTCTGGTAATCTTTTCAACAAGCATCCATGAAAGCAGTGCCATTGCAGCCGATGTATTTGTGGTAACCAGCGCGTGAGCAGCCAGCGCACCGCTTGACAAAGCGCTTCCCGCATTAAAACCGAACCAGCCTATCCAGAGGATACCTGCGCCCAGAAATACCAGCGGAATATTGTGGGGCTGACTTGAAGTTACCCCATATCCTTTTCTCTTTCCGAGAATAATACAAGCTACAAGTCCTGATACACCGGAGCTGATGTGGACAACGTTACCGCCTGCAAAATCGATAGCGCCAAGTCCGCTTATGAAACCGCCTGCTCCCCATACCATATGAGCCAAAGGATAATAAACAATAATTGACCATAATGCTATAAAGAAGAATAATGCCGAAAATTTCATTCTTTCAACCAATGAACCTGTAATGATTGCAGCCGTGATGATCGCAAACATCATCTGAAAAGCCGCAAACAGAGTATGAGGTATTGTTCCCGCATAACTGCCCGGGTCGCCTCCTACACCATTGAAAAATGCCCACTGAAAATTGCCTACCAAACCGGCTACGTCCTCACCAAAGGAAAGTGAATACCCTATAGCCACCCAGAGTACGGATGCCAATCCGCATACGAAAAACGATGCCATAATAGTACTAAGCACATTTTTGCGTTTTACCATACCCCCATAAAATAATGCCAGACCAGGTGTCATAAAAAATACCAGTGCTGCGGAGATCAGTATAAAAGCTGTATCCCCTGTGTTAATAGCGTCCATAATTAACCCCTCCATGTAAAATTTTTCTTGAATCAAAAAATAAAATATATATATTGTAAAATTTTGCAAATTCAAGATCTGTTAACAAATATAAAAACCCAAAGGCCCTATCTTTTAACGCACCATTGTGAGAAAGAATTATTACAAAATTTTATAATTTAAAATAATAGAAAAACCGAATATAAAAAATAAAAAGACCACCAATAAATCATCATAGAATAATGATTTACAAGCAGCCTCATTGCTGAAAGTTTATTAAGATTTAAAAATATGCAGTAATTATATCACGAGGTTTTAACAATATCAAGTATTTTTATCAGAAACTTGAAATGATCTCTTCCGCCACTTTAATCTGAGAAACTCTGGTGTCCATTGCTCTTTTCTGAATATACCGGTGAGCCTGAGGCTCCGTCATATTCATCTTATCCACAAGGATCCATTTGGCCTTCTCTATGATCTTCCTGTCCTGGATCTTCTTCTCCAGGTCGTCATTTTGAAGTTTAAGTCCTCTGAGTGACTTCCTCGATTGGGCAGCAAATCTGGCTGTTTGCAAAAGGGTCGTTT
>JAEWSZ010000182.1 GCA_023397905.1 Bacillota bacterium
ACCGAACACGGCAGTTAAGCATCTCAGTGCTGATAATACTTGGCTGGAAACGGCCCGGGAAAGTAAGTCTCTGCCAGATTTATATCAAAGCTTTAAGCGGAAACGCTTAAAGCTTTGTTTTATGTTGTGAAAAAATGAGTTCTATGTAGACAGCTATAATATTCAATTATAATAATTTTTTCTGTTGTAATGTAAGTGATTTACATATAAAATTATAGGCATAGTATGGCAAAATGCTAAAGGGAGGTTCCGGTATGATAGTTATTCTGAACTAAAATCTTTAAAATATCTCAATCTTAAAGGAAGGTATTTCAAAACCTGTATGACAGCAGGTATATTTTGTGTTTCTTCTTTTAAGTTAAAGAAATAGTTTGGAATAACGGTACAAATATAACCTTTTATAAGCAGAGTTTACCGTGCCTTAGCCGCACGGTATTATGTCCGGCATCAATTAAGAAGATAGAGAGACTGTATAAGTCCTGTATTTCCTTTTAATGTGCTAATAGAGTTTACTGAAGGCTGTAGATGAATGTTATTCATTTGCGGCCTTTTTATTTTTATGGGGGTGACTGTATGCCAATTAATTATCAGAAATTATAAAAGATAAATGATGGATATACCATTGGAGTGCAGTTAATATGGTTAAAAGAGAAAAGAGAAAAGAGAAAAGAGAAAAGAGAAAAGAGGAGTATTATGTTTAATTATGAAGATATAGCGGAACGGTTTTGGAATTTGCCTCAGAAGGGTCTTGAGGAATACAACCGTGAAAGTAATTTTATTGATGACATTATATTGAAATCTCATACTGAAAGGGAGATTCTGAATAATTTATCGGGCGTTAAAACGGTTTTTGACGGCGGTGCGGGAGCGGGCAGGTTTTCCGTGTTGTTGGCGAAGATGGGCATTTCTGTTACACATTTTGATATTTCGGATTCCCAGATCAATATGGCAAAGGAGTATGCAAAACGTGAAGGGGTATTTGATAAAATTCAGTTCATTAAGGGCAGACTGGGGGATTTAAGTGATTTTTCCGACTCATCATATGACATGGCAATTTCTTTTGATTCGCCAATATCCTATACATATCCCAATCATGAAGATGTTATTAAAAACCTTATAAGAATTGTAAAAGACAAATTATTAATCAGTGTATCGAGTAGATTGGGTCATTTGCCGTATTATTTGAGCCCGGCAAGTAAAATGCAGTACCTTTTGGATAAGAATTCGGAGGATCCTCTGGTAAAGTGGTACATTGAGCACTCAAGGGTAAATTATGATGAATATGAAATAGATATGCGACCGATTGCGGAAATATTTGAAACCGGCCTGTTAGAGAACATTGATAAAGTAAAGGGGTCATATCTTGAGGGCAATACGCCATGGCCGGTAACATATCTGTTTATGCCTGAAGAATTAAAAGCAATACTGGAGTCCAATGGAGCAGCGGTAATGAGTATGGCAGGTCCGGGAGCATTTTCAAGGTCAATTCCGAATGAAGTTTTGGTCAAAATTATGAATAATGAAAGGCACAGAGAGGAATTCCTCAATGTTTGCTATGAATTTGACAGGCAGCCTTCTGTAGTGGGACTTGGAAAAGATAATTTGCTGGCTGTGGCAAAAAAGAATAGGAGGTAACAATATGAGTACAGATAATTATATACCCGAACAAATGGACGATTTCTTTAATAAACGTGTTGATGAATATGAAGCTCATATGAAAAGACTTGATAACTCTGATGATTTTTATCGTATGGTACCATCAGGAATATCGAGTACTGATGAAATAGTCGAAATACTTGACCTTGGTACCGGTACCGGACTTGAGATTCAAGGTATTTTTGAAAAAGCGCCCAATGCACAAATATCCTGTATTGACATAGCGGCGGGTATGCTTGATGAACTTGGAAAAAAATATTCAGCATATTTTCAACAATTGAATATAATTGTCGGGTCCTACCTGGAATTGCCGCTTCCAGAAAATAAATTTGATTATGTTGTAGCGGTTCAAACAATGCACCACTGGCTGCCGGATATCAAGGTTCAGTTATACAGGAAAATACGGAATTCTCTAAAATCCGGTGGCTTGTATATTGAAGCGGATTATATTGTAGATGAGCAGGAAGAAAAAGAAAGACTGGACAGGTATGCAAAGATTCAGAAATCAGGCGTATTGAAAGAAGGAGAGATGTATCATATTGATATTCCTTTCTCGGTAAAAACACAAAAGAGGCTATATAAAAAAGCAGGTTTTTCTATAACTGATATTGTTTATGAAAAAAGTAATGGCGCTGTATTTGTCTCCAGAAAGTAGAAAACAGGGGGGAATTCCCCCCTGTCTCTGCTTTACAGACTTAAAGCTTACCAAAGTAAATTGCGGTTGAAAGCCTTTGCCTTCCAGGTGAATATTGATTTTAAGCGGGCTTTCAACGCAGTTTGGGCTTGCAAGATTTTTTATATTTCAGAAGGCTTCAGCCCCAAACCCGAACTATCGGCTTTCAGCCGGTAGTAATTGACTTGTGAATTATCACTCCCATATTGCCCACATCCAGCTCAAGGGCTTTTTTAAACTGTTCTTCCGCCTGGGCGCGGGTATTTTGCCCTAAGAAGCTCAGCCCCAGATTTCCAAGGCCCATAAGGTATCTGCAGTGGATGACATTCCTCCTGTCCAGATCCTCGTCAAATATGAGGAAATCGGGCAGGGAAACTGCAAAATAATCTATAGTCACATGGTCATCCAGGTGTGCCTTACCGTAGTTGATCAGCTTGTCAAATACGGCTTTTGCCCTGCCGGCATCACCCAGTTTGATATGTGCCAGACCCTGGTAAAAAATCATTTCAGGCGGCTGGTCATTATAGAACATGGCGCTGGTGGGCTCGTCAAGTCCTATGGAAGCCAGGGTGAAGTGTTCCTTTGCCTTGGCTTGATCTTTTAGGCCTTCATATGCACAGCCCAGATAGTAGTTGAGGTTGTTTTCCTGCGCGCCGAAAAGCTTGCCTTCGCCCAGATTGTGGGGATAGGTTTCAGCCTCCTTCAGCACGGCCATGGCTGCTTCAAATTTGTTTTCCGATATATATTTCTTTCCCAGCTCAATATTGGAATTGACATACTGCTTGGTTATTTTTCCTTCTCCGCCCTCCCAGGGATGGAATTTCCTTTTGGCTATGAGCTCCCTGGCCTTCTCGAAATTGCCGCTGATATTTATTAAAGTAATATATTCAACGTAGAGATCATCCCTGATATCCACCAGATGAATGTATTTTTCAAAGTTGTGCAGTCTTTCATCAGGGGATACGCCCAGCTTTTTGTACAGTTGGTCCAGCTCCAGAAATACTCTTGAATCCTGGGGATTCAAGCTGAAGGCCTTTTCAAGGGATTCCTTGGCTTTCAAGCCATCGTGCAGCTTGTTGTAATAGGCCAGTGACAGGTTCCTGTGAACTGTGGGATAGCTGTTGTCCAGCTCTCTTGATTTTTCCCAGCAGGCAATGGCTTCTGTGTACTGCTTTTTATCGTACCAGAGATTTCCCAGATAATAAAATGCCTTTGAGTCGGAAGGATTCATATTCTGAACGGTTTGCAGAACAAGTATATCCTCCAAACGGTTGGGGAAGCAATAGTCAGGGCATGCATGTGCGCCTTTGACAAAGTATTCCCGGGCAGCCGCTTCCTGTCCCATCTTCGACAGGTTCCAGCCTATATAATAGTAGAGCATGGGGCTTACATCCGGGGCTTTGCTGACGGATAGCAGTCTTTCAAGGACTTCGGCTGCTTCTTCATACATGCCGCAGTCGGAGTAATCAAGTGAAAGCTCTATAAAATTTTTCAGATCGTCTCTCATAAGTTTTTTGAGCTCAGCCAGTATTTTTATGGCCTTTTCCTGATCTCCGGCTTCTCTGGCGATCAGATACAGCTCATTTCTGGCGCCGAAATCCATAATATCGATATCTATTGTCTCCATTGCAAAGCTTCCGGCTTTTTCAAACAGCTTCAATTTGCGAAGTAAAGCGGTTTTAAGATTTCTAGCCTTGTAATTGTGATAATTTCTCACGATGGATTTTTCAATATGTTCAAGAGCCAGCTTATATTCCTGCCTGGCGGCATTTATTCCGGCAACTGAGAAATAGCCGCAGTCCTGCATTGCCACGCTCCAGCAGGCTTTATAGAAAGCGTCGTAGGCTTCATCCAGCCTACCCTGCATTTTAAGGGAGAGCCCGAGATTATAGTAGGGTTCGCTGTCATAGGGGTTGGGATTGTGCCTGGTTGAAGTTTTGACAGCAGCTCTGAAATACTGCTCGCTTTTTGCGAACTGTCCCCTTCTGAACAGTAAAGTGCCGTATGCGTTGTTTAAACGGATATCCTCCGGATCACGGCGCAGGCCTTCCTCATAGTAATTTTCAGGCTCATAGGTGGCGTGCCTGTACTGCTCCAGGTGAAGTCCCGCAAGATACAGAGCTTCGGCATTCTTAACCTCAGAAGGCTGTGGGATCGCCTTTGCGGCGTTTGGCACCAGATCCTGCTCCGTAATTTTAGGCGTATAAGAGACGAGCTCCTTTCCTGCGCTGTCAAATATGGCAAGTGTCAGGTCTGTCTCGGTATCTCCGCTTTCCAGAACGTACTCGCCGCTGAAAGTATTTACGGGTGACAGGGTGATTTTCTCCTTCAAGTATGAAGATTTCTTACCTCTAAGTTCAATCATAGCATTTTCAAAAACAGAGGTGGCATATGCGTTTACCTTTATACGGCCCCCTTCCACTTCAAGGTTGACAGCGGCATCAATTGTGGCGTTCTTTACCATGCCTATATTTTTGTACGGCATAAAATACTGGGTAAAGGTTTTTTCCTCGTAAGGGTTCAGCCAGGTAAAATCTGGCTGGTTATCCGTATATACGCCTGTCATCAGCTCAATATACGGGCCGTCCACTTCCGTCAAATTTCTGTCCCATGCCTGGCCGAAGTCGCCGTTTCCCCAGGTCCACTGTTTTTTGCCGGGAGAAACGTGGTGGTCCGCCACATGCAAAAGTCCGGCATGCTTTCCGTGGTCATATCCGCCCACAAAATTGTAGTCGGATTTATAGGCCATATAGGAAGTGGGTACGGGAATATTTTTATATTTTGATATATCCACACCTGCTGAATAGTCTACCTTATAATAAGTGCCTGTGGCTATCGGGAAGGTGGAAACATCTCTTTTGCCATGGTCAAAAACCGCTGTGACGTCAGGGGGAAATACCGACTGGGTGTGGTCGTTTACTGCCACGGCAGGGTTGGCCCACCAGAGAAAGGTCTGGGGCTCGCTGGTCCTGTTGTACAGCTGTGCATTTATTTCAAGATACGCCTTGCCGGGATGGAGTGTAAAGCCGGCGGTGACCTTTGTGCCGCACATACGGTCGATTTCGCCTATCCATACGGTTTTGCTGCCGTCTTCATTTTCCTTCAGAGTATACTCTACAGGCAGATAAGTGCTGGGCCTGTGGTGCTGGGGCCAGTTGAATTCAATGCCGCCGGATATCCACGGGCCTGCCAGCCCCACCAGAGCAGGCTTTACAACCTGGTTATAGTAGACAAAATCATAGTTGTTGGTTTTGTCCAGGGCTCTCTGGATCCTGCCGCCCAATTCCGGGATGATCCAGATCTGAACATAGTCGTTTTCCAGAAATACCACCCGGTATTTCTGCATTACCTTGTCGTCATATATCTTATCGATCACAGGCAATGGATAGACCTTTCCGGAGCTTCCCTGGTATACTCTCTTTTCCAGGAACATAGGGTTTTTGTCCGGTTTTCCTATGGGATACGTCGGGAGCTCAATGTCTTCTTCCCACATTAATACTTTACCTTTTGAATCCGCCATGATTATCTCCATTTCCGGCAGGGGATACAATTGAATTTATTGCCCCGCCACTCGTTTAATTTTATAATTGTTATCCGCTTATTAGAGGCGAAGGATCCCTTCCGCCTTGTATACCTTTATCTTAACACCGCAAAATGCTCAATCAAATGGAATAAAAAACGATAGAGATGGATTATATTACTTTTATAATTTGATTTTCATAAAAGTGTATAATAAAATGTAATCAGCGGGTTTTAGTTATGAACAGGTTACTTCCGGGCAGAAAGCAAATGGAGGGCTATGTGGGACAGATTAGAAAGATTCAAGGCTTTAAGGACGAAAAATCAATAGTTTTTCCGAGGCTTTTTTTGAACTCGGCGTGCAAGGACCCTCTGGTGGCCCCCATATATCCTACGGATATCGGATTTTATCCCCATGCACAATATCACTATAGAGAGCGCCCACGGGGAAGTGAGCAGAACATACTGATCTATTGTGTGGGGGGAGAGGGCTTTATACTGCTGGGAGACAGGAGGCACCGGATAGAGAAGGACACGCTTTTATTAATACCGGAGGGGAACCCTCATGTATACGGCGCCAGCAAAACAAATCCCTGGAGCATATACTGGCTTCATTTCCAGGGAAGCAATGCCGGGAATTATCTTAGAAATATAAGTATTGAAAATCCTATTATCCATTATTCAATGGAGAAATCCTCAAAGGTGAGACTTCTGTTTGAGGACATATTCAGGGTATTGGAAAAGGGTTTTACACAGGAAGCCATGATCTACTCGTCCCAGGTGGTGGCAAATATTCTGGGAACACTGCTGTTCCAGACCTCGAATCTGCTGGACAGCCCAAAGGAAACGGCTTCCCGCATAGAGGAATCCATTTTCTTTATGACTATGAACTTAAAGAACAATTTTACCTTGAAAGCGCTGGCCGATCAGGCAAATTTATCGCCCACCCATTACAGCTATCTGTTCAGGAAAAGGACGGGATATTCGCCCATAGATTACTTTTTGCGCCTGAAGATTCAGAGCGCGTGCCAGTACCTTGACACCACCGGGTTAAAAGTAAATGAAATATCCCAGCTGCTGGGTTTCAACGACCCGTATTATTTTTCACGGGCTTTTTACAAGATAATGCAGCAATCCCCCACCTCTTACAGAAAGGTTATGAAGGGGTAACGGCAGAGAGGCCGGCTTAAAAGCAATATTCGCCCGGAAGGCGAAGGCTTTCAACCGTAATCGACTTTGGTAATTCATATAAAAGACTGAAGGGAGAAAGAAATGATAAAGGAACATTTTTTTAAAGACACGAAGGCGGTAATACTTGAAAATGACAGCCTGAAGGTTATAGTTCTGCCTGAGCTCGGCGGCAAAATTGCTTCGGTTTATAATAAAACAAAGGATTTTGAGCTGCTGTTTCAAAATAAGGAAGAGGTTTATAAAAAAGCAGGCATATACAGTGATTTTGGAGAATATGACGCCTCCGGCTTTGACGATGCGTTTCCTTCAATTGATGAAGGGATTGTCACCGTAGGGAAAAACATGGTGAGATATCCTGACCACGGCGAGATCTGGAGCATGGGCTTCAAATATGAGATAGCAGGCGAAAAGCTCACGCTTAAGGGCGAGAGCGCAATACTGTCCTATAGCTACACAAAGACTTTGAGCCTGCAGGGGCACAAGCTTATAATCGACTACAATATAGCAAACGGCGGAGAGTCGGATATCCCATGCCTGTGGGCAATGCACTGCCTTATCAGGTGTGAAGAGGATATGCAGCTGATTTTTCCCGAAGGAACCAACAGAGTGAGGAATGTTCTTAAAAGCGGATACCTGGGAGAGGCGGATAAAATCCATACGTATCCGGCAACCACCTCTGCAGACGGAAAAGAATACAGACTGGACAGGATATTTCCTGAGTCCGCCGCAAAATACGAGAAGTACTATGTGGAGGGAGAGATTGCCCATGGGGTGTGCGGAGCTTATTACCCCGGCAAGGATGTGACCTACAGGGTGTACTTTGACAGCAGTAAGCTTCCGTATCTGGGCTTCTGGCTCACGGAGGGCGGCTTCAGAGGGGACTACAACTGCGCTATGGAGCCTGCCAACGGGTTTTATGACTCCATTGAAACGGCCCGTAATAACAACTCACTTTATATGCTTAAAGCCGGAACTTCTCTCAGCTTTGACCTGAAGCTGGAGCTGAAGTGATCCTATGTTAACATAGACTCACTGCTGCTCCGGCACAGGGACGGGCTGATACTCCGGCGGCGCCTCCACTGTGTTGGGGGTGCTGATTTTTACATAGGTCCCAATGCCTGGCCGGCTGAAAATGGTCACACCGTAGTCTTCTCCGAAGTACAGCTTGATCCTTTCATTTACGTTTTTCATGCTGTAGCCGGTAGACTGCTTTACCTGGTTGGTAAAAAGGTTTTTTTGCTTATCCGGGCTTATGCCAACCCCGTCGTCTATCACCTCAAAGATCATGCCGGAATCGGATTTATACAGCCTTATAATGATATTTATTCCGCTTTCATCATTCCACAGCCCGTGGTTTATGCTGTTTTCGATCATGGGCTGCAGTATCAGCTTAATTGTCTTCTTTTCAAACAAGGATTCATCTATATCGTAGGTTATATGCAATAAGTCCTGAAATCTTATCTGCTGAATCGAAATATAGTTTTTAGTCAGCTCTATTTCTTCCCGGACCGTCACGATTTTTTTGCCATTGTTCAGAGAGATCCTGTAAAACCTGGACAGGTAATTTACCATTTCATTTACCCTGTAATCGTTTTGCTGCACTGCCAGCGCCGATATGGAGGACAGCGTGTTGTACAGGAAATGTGGATTTATCTGGGACTGCAGGGTATCCATTTCAGCGTTGCGCTTCAGTATTTCTTTTTCATAGACTTCCTTTATCAGTATCTTCAGATTTGTCGCCATCCTGTGGAAAGCCTTTGAGAGTTGGCCCAGCTCGTCTTCGCTGGCATACTTCAATTTGATGTCGAAATTTCCGGATTCGAGCTTTTTGACCTGCGAGGACAGATAGGTTATCCTCTTTGTTATCAGCTTGGAGGTCAGGTAGACCAATATTATGGACAGTATGAGAATGAACAGCGTCAGGACCAGCAATCTGGTTGAAGAGACCTGGGCGGTTTCCAGAAAGCTGCCATAGGGCACTGTCGATATTATTCTCCATTTGTTTTGCATGGAGGTGTAAACCACCAGAGATTTCTCCCCGTTAATGGTCATATCAAAGCTGCCGGAATTTTTAAAACCGGCTATGCTGGTATTTAAAACCTGGGAGATATTTTTATTGAGCAAATTTTTATCCTTGCAGGAAAAAATGACGCCCGACTCATTTACAATGTAAATATTATTTTTTGAGCTCTCTTTTTCGATCAAGGTATATAATTCATTTTCCTGGATATCTATGGCAAGCACACCGTAGGGGTAATTCAGGCTCTGGTAGTCCAGCAGCCTGTACATGGTGAAGACATACCTGTTCTCGGTTTTCTGCCTTAAATTTTCGTAGTAAATGTTTTTTTGCAGCGGAACGCTTTCGTCGTATGTTTTCGCGGCGTATGGATCGGTATTTAAGGGGAATATGAAATAACCATCCGAAGGAAGGGTGGAGTTGGGCGTATACACCCGGAGAAAGTCTATGCTGGTATTTAGCACAAGTATCTGGGGAAAATACTTGTTTATATACCCATAGTAGGCGTCGACAAAATCCACATTGTTGGAGTAGTCCTTGCTTAAATAGCCCTTCAGGACCTGGTCGGAATACAATATGGAAGATATCTGGAGTATCTTGTCCAGCTTATTTTCAATATTTATATTTATCTGGTTGACAGAGCTGTACACATTTTGCTTGGTCTGTGAAATCAGTTGATTTTTCAGCGTGTTGTAGGAATAGACCTGCGAAATGAAAAAAGGGATGACCGCAGCCAGAAAATACAGCCAGAATAATTTATTACGGAATTTCATATTTGCAAAATGGTATCTGAAAAAATTGATTGCCTTCGAGAAAATATTTTCTGATCTATTCATATGACCCCGCCCGTATTATAATATTTTTTTCCTGAATTCGTTGGGAGTGACGCCTTTATATTTGCTGAAAAGCGAACAAAAGTAGGATATGTTCTCATAGCCCACCATCAGGGATATTTCATGGATCTTCAAAGACTTGTCATGCAGCAGGTCAGTGGCTTTTGCAAGCCTGTATCTGGTAATATAGTCCAGGATCGTTTCACCGGTTTTCTCCTTGAAAATAGTCCTCAGATAATTCGGGGTAAGATACACCTGCTTGGAGACATCTTCAACGGTCAGGGGCTTATGGTAGTTTTTTTCTATTATGGCTATGATATTATTTACTATTTGCTGTTTTGAATCCCTGTTCTTTTCCTCCATATGGCTGATAATCATTTCCAGCCTGTTCAAAGCATAATTTTTCAGGCCTTCCAGTGTATCCTTGTAAAGCATCAGGTTATTGTACAGGTTGTCTATATCAAATAAGGTGCCGAGAGTGCTGTCATTTTTCACAAAATTCTCAAAAATATAATTTGCAGTATCAAAGATATACTTGCATACGGGCTGTTTTGGGGGCTTATCCCTGACTATCTGGTTTACAAAGCTGTCAACAGTGTCTTTGGCCGCTTCCATATCCATGGAAAAAATAGCGCCGCACAATTTGTCCTTTATGGCCGGCAGGGGATAGCTGATATTTTCAAAGTTATTTTCCGCGCAGTCATTGAGAGACAATATCTTCCCGTTGCCCATGTAGAATTTTAAATTGTATATATTGTCCAGATCCTGATAAATATCCCCCAGGGAGAAGATCCCGTCAAATTTGTCACTGACGCAGATTGTTACCGATACGCCAAAGGAAGAGCGCAGATTGGACTGGATATATCTGAAAAAGTAATGCAGGCCTTCCTTTTCCTGAAGCTCATCATACAGGATGCAGTACTGCCCGGATTTCATGTTGATTATAATGCCGCCGTTAATGTAAGCATTCAAAGCTTCAGCCAGGAATTCATAAATATTGGAGCACAGCAGCTGAGCGTTGTATTCGCCGTTTTTCATGGAATATTCCGTCAGTTCGTCTATATTAACGGAAAATAGGGAGTAGGAGCCTGAAAACGTCCTTCCGGAATCTGAAAAGAAGGTTTCCAGTTTGCTTATAAACTGTTTTTTGATAGATATGTTGGTTTCCAGAATGAGCCCTTTGAGACATTTTTCAATGTTGATCCTTATAGATTGGGAAGCGAGTCTTTCCTTTTCAAACTTGGAGCTGATTTTGTCAATTAGCTGGGAAAGCTCATCGATATTGACCGGCTTCAATAAATAATCCACCGCATCCACCATCATAGCCGCCTTTATAAATTTGAAGTCGTCATACCCGCTTAAAAAGACTATTTTCAGTCTTTTGTCAATATCCCGCGCCAGTCTGGAAAATTCAAGCCCATCCATTACAGGCATCTTTACATCTGTCAAAACAATATCCGGATGAAATTCTTCCACAAACCTTAATGCTTCTCTGCCGTTTTTGGCAGTTCCCACCACCTTGATACCCATGGAATTCCAGTTAATATGGTTTCTAAGTGCCTCTAACTCCAACTTCTCGTCATCCACAAGCAGAATGGTATACATTTAAAAATCACCCTTTTGGAAGTTTATAACGCATCAGCAGCCGTCTTGTTATACGCTTAATATATCACCGCATTTGCGGCCATGTCAAACTTACGGTAGACATAAGATGATAAATAAAATAAGAGTGTAGGTTTGGAGTATCAATCTGAATATTTTAATATAATTTTCATCCGATCTGGCTCCCGGGATGATAGATTTTTATTATTTCTGTAAAAACAGACCTGTTATTGCCCGTCAAAAACATTAAATCGGAGTATGTTTTTGAAGATTGTTATATGGAAATTTTATTTGTACGGATTTAGAATTGAACCATGGAACAAGAGCTCCTTGGACATTGATTCTATCTAAATACGGGAACGAGGTATGTAAATGGATATTCAGCAAGCGGACATACAAATTGTGAGACAGACCAATACTAAACGGAAAAAAACATTTGCAAAAATAGCGGAGCATAAATATTTGTACCTTATGCTCCTCCCTGCTCTGATCTGGCTGGTTACCATCTGCTATGCACCTATGTTCGGGCTGTACATGGCATTTATAAATTACATTCCCGACGGCAAGCCGTTCTTTGCATCTTTTTTCAGCAGTGAATTTGTGGGATTGCAGTGGTTTAAATATTTTATTATACAAAGCGGTGATTTTTACCGGGTGATGCGAAATACCCTGGGAACCAGCATACTCACCCTGATTTTCGGATTTCCGATCCCCATCGTTATAGCCATCGCGCTGAATGAAGCCAGGAAGGGTATATTTACAAAAGTAGTGCAGACTGTTTCATACCTGCCTTATTTTATTTCCTGGGTCATAACGGCTAATATATTTCTGGCGCTTCTGACCTCGGACGGGGTTGTAAACAAGATTCTGACCACTCTGGGAATAGTAAATGAGCCTATCTTGTTTTTCCAGCAGCCGAAACTGTTCTGGTGGATAATCGCCATAGCAAACCTGTGGAAGAACATGGGGTATAACGCAATAATGTATCTTGCGGCAATTTCAGCCATCAATCCTGAATTGTACGAATCCGCCATAGTGGACGGAGCCAGCAGGTGGCAGCAGACCTTCAGGATCACATTGCCGCTGCTCAAACCCACAATAATCGTTCTGCTCATTATATCGGTGGGCTACTTGTTAAACGGCGGCTTCGAGCAGCAATTCCTTATGCAGAATGATGTTGTAAAGGAATATGCGGATGTAATCGATTATTATTCATACAGATACGGCCTCGGTCAGGGCATGTATTCATACGGAGCGGCAGTGGGCCTTTTTAAATCCGTTATTTCGTTCATACTTGTAGTCATAGTAAATAATCTTTCAAAAAAATACAGTGACCAGTCATTATTCTAAAATAAGGGGTTGAAAGAATGAAAACATCAAAAATCGGAAGGAAATCGGAGTTGTCTTTCAACATTGTTATTTACACGATTTTGATAGTGTTGTTTATTGTAACATTTTATCCTTTCTGGCAGGTATTCATCATGTCGGTCAACGATGCGGTAGATACCGTAAAGGGCGGACTGTACCTCTTCCCCAGGAAGTTTTCCATCCAGAGCTATATAACGCTTCTGCTTGACGAGAATTTTACAGGGTCCATAGGCATAACGGTGCTGAGGACCATAATCGGAGCCCCGATTGCGGTGCTCTGTACGGCCATGGCCGCATATACGCTGAGCAAGCGCGATCTGGTGGGGAGAAGGCCCATAAAACTGGCCTTCATATTCACCATGTATTTCGGAGGCGGGCTGATACCCTACTACATGATACTAAAGTCCATGCATCTCATAGACAATTTTAACGTCTATATATTTCCGAACATAATTAATGTCTTTTATATGATACTCATTATCACATATATAGAGTCGCTTCCGGCCGAGCTGGAGGAATCGGCCAAAATTGACGGCGCAAATGACCTCATAATATTTTTCAGGATTGTAATCCCGCTGTGCATGCCAATACTGGCTACAATTATACTTTTTAATTCCATCAACCAGTGGAATTCCTGGTTTGATTCCTTCGCCTTTACAAACAAGCGCAGCCTGAAAACCCTGCAGGCCGTACTGGTGCTGATACTGACCCAGTATGACACCCAATCCCTCGAGAATTCCTTCTCCGCCAGAATGTCGGCGGCGGCCAACAAAGGAGCCGTAAATGCGGACAGCATAAGAATGACAGCCACAATGCTTGCGACCTTGCCTATTTTATTTGTATACCCGTTTTTGCAGAAATATTTTGTCAAGGGAATCATGGTAGGGGCCATAAAGGCTTAAGCCATGTCAATACCTGCTTTAATCAAATCCATTCATGTATGGAGGTGACAGTAGGATATTCTTCAGCTTCACTACTAGACTAACAGAATTCAAACAAAATTAAGGAGGAATTTAAAAAATGGCCAGAATTTCAAAAAGAATTATCAGTTCAGCGCTGGCAGCGATAATGACAGTCACTCTGTTGGCCGGCTGCGGAGGACAGGAGAGTGCTGCCGGTTCGGGTACGGCGGCAAACGGCAGTGCAAGCGCAAGCCAGGGCTCTGACAGCGGCACCAAGCCCCTTGAGCCTATTACATTGACTTTCTTTGATAAAAACACCGGAGACGCCTTTGGAAATGACGATGTGTCCAAGGAAATAACCAGGAGGACGGGAGTTTCACTTGAAATGCAGCAGCCCACCGGCGATGCGAAGGAAAAATTGAATCTCCTGCTGGCAAGCGGCGAACTGCCCGACATAATACTTATGGACAGGACCGGAGACGTAACCAACAAGTACATTTCCACAAAGTCCTTCATACCGCTGAATGATCTGATTGACAAATATGGCTCCGACGTCAAAACAATGTACGGGGATATGCTGACTCAGACAAGAAGTGAGGATGGCAAAAACTATTATTTAAGCAACTGGTACGGATTAGATACGGATCCGGTATTCGGCTTCCTCATGAGAAAAAATCTGCTGGCCGAGGTGGCGCCGGATGTTGCCGAGGGAGGCAAAGCCATAACCACCGACGAATATATCGATATTCTGAAGAAGGTCAGGGAAAAGCACCCTCAGCTCAACGGACATAACACGATTCCGGTGACCATGTGGACTGAAAACTGGAGCGCCCAGATAGGCACATTAAAGGGCTCCTGGGGTATGAAAACCTATTATGAAAATAATGGGACACTCCAGTATGAATTTAAAGACCCAAAATTCGTGGATATAATCAAGTTCTGGAATAAGCTCTACACAGAAGGCCTGCTCGAAAAGGAATGGGCCGTAAACAAACAGCAGCTGTGGCTGCAAAAGCTGTCAGCCGGCTATGTTTTCTCAACAATGGGAGCATACTGGGATCTTGGGGAAGCCAACAAGGTACTGAAACAGGAGTCTGAGGACAATGAATTCTATTCATACAAGGTAGTGGCTCCTGGGGTTGATCCTACCAAAACCACTCTGGGTCCCCGCAGCGGTCTGGGCTGGGATGCCATAGGTATTACCAAATCCAATAAAAATCCCGAAAGAACCATGCAGTTCATGAACTTCCTGGCAAGCGAAGAGGGCCAGTACTTGCTGATGTGGGGCGTTGAAGGCCAGTCCTGGACAATGGAAAACGGAAAGCATGTGCCAAAGCAGGAAATCGTAGACGGGTTTAAAACAGACTTCAATGGGATCAGGGATAAAACAGGTATCAGAAAGTGGACCTGGTTTGTCAAGAACGGCCCCGGCTCGGACGGAACGCCTTATGACCTGGCAGCCAAGTATGACAGGGCAATCGAAGATCAGGTTGCCATAAAAAATCTCAGTGATACCGTATGGGATTCGGCTCCGTACGACGGATTGACTCCTGCCGGCGGGACTGCCGAAGCTCTGATCTACCAGAAAATAGACGACATGTATAAGCAGGCGATCCCCAAATGCGTATATGCAAAAACCGAAGCGGAGGCCGTTGCACTTTTCAATAAGTTCATAGCAGACGCAAATGCCGCAGGCGCTGAAAAGGTGGAAAAGATTATAACAGATAGCTACAACAAGAGAATGGAATTGTGGAAATAGTTTTAAGTCAATTGCTATGGGCTTGAAAGCCGGCAGCAATCTAAAATGGGGGTCTACGGCTTGGTAGGCCCCTTTTATTCATTGCAGGGAGCAATTGCCCTTAAATTTTAATATGTCTCTGCAAAATACTAAGGCAAAATAAAAATTTAATAAGGAGGCTAACAAATGTGTAGGAAAACAATTACGTGGGTAGTGATGCTGGCGCTTATGCTTACCGCTTTTTCCGGTTTAGGGCTGACAGTGGGCGCTGAAGCTGACGGCGGTAACCTCAATCTGTCAGGGTTTTCGGCACTTGCTGCATACGAGGCCGAGGACAGCGGAAATGAGCTGGGCGGAGGCGCAGCAATTACCGGAATTGCAGGAGCTTCGGAAAGCAGCGCCGTATCACTTTCAGCGGCGGACGGCGGTTCGGTAAAAATAAACAATATCAATGCCGCCGCTTCAGGCGGTTATTCATTGATTATTTATTATGCCGCGGCTGAGACGGTGACAGCCGGTATTCAGGTAAACTCCGCCGGGGCCGGAACAGTTGAATTCGCTTCCACCACAAGCGGAGCCATAGGAGCGGCAGCGCCATGGGAAGGGCAGCAGAGTTCCGTGGCTGTTCCAGTAAGCCTCACGGAGGGAAATAATACAATACAGCTCACTGCCCAGGCGGGAACGGTCATACTGGACAAAATAGTTCTGGAGGAGCAGACTTCCTCATTTGAAGCGGAATCCCCTTCCAACAGCCTTCTGGGCGGAGCAGGGACCTCGGATAATTCCAACGCATCGGGCGGTAAGCAGGTCAATAACATCAGCCAAAGCGGAGGCGTCAATTTTGAAAATATCAATATTGAACATACGGGAAAATATATTTTGACGCTTTACTATTCCACAAAGGATCCGAGAAACTTCAAGCTGATAATAAATAACGGAGAGCCCATCCGGGTAGATTGTCCCTCCACATCGCCGGACAACTGGGATACAGTGGGCGCTTACGAAGTAACGGTAAACCTGGATAAAGGAAAAAACACCATTTCAATTTTCAGCTATGATTACGGCCCCAATTTAGACAGGATAGCTTTAAATACCAATGCACAGCAGGACCTGCCGCCGTATCCCGCATATGAGGGAACGCTGTATGAGGCTGAAGCCGGGGGCAATATCATAGAGGGCGATGTTAAAGACAATATCTATGCATCCGGAGGAAAATATGTCGTAAACCTGGGGAATAAATCGCTCACCTTCAGCAATATAGCCGTGGAACAGGATGGCTATTACAAGGTGGCGGTATTATACTCGGTTGGAGACAATACGAGAAGCTTCAATTTGTCGGTAAACGACGGCGCCCCAATTAAGATTTCCACACCGTCCACCCAGTTCTGGGATAAGATTGGCAAGGCTGAGACTGTGGTAAGCCTCAAAGCGGGAAGCAACAAATTGAAGTTTGACAACGCAGTTACAGGCTGGGCTCCCAATCTGGACGCCATAGCGGTTGCTCCCGGAGCATCGGCTCCGCCGGAGGCAGCGGCAGGAGATACATATGAAGCTGAGAGCGCCGTTCTGGGCAATGGCGCCGAAATCCAGGGAAACAGCAAGGCCTCCGGCTCAGAGCAGGCAGGCAACATAGGCAGTCCATCCCGAAATGGATTTGTGCTGTTTGACAATGTATCCGCTGAAATAACCGGAAGCTATACCATGTCAGTTTATTACGTTTCGGGTTCCGGCGACAGAGCCTTCGACGTGAGTGTAAACGGTGAAGCACCTGTAAGGCTTGCCTGCCCAAAGTCCGGCGATGACTGGGCCACGGTTGGCAGACTGGATATGGAGGTTGTATTAAATGCGGGCAAAAATACTGTCAGATTTGACAATGCTTCCTGGTATGCCCCAAATCTGGACAGAATTATGATAGACGATGTACCTGCGGTCTATGAAGCAGAGGCTTCCCAAAATATTCTGGGAGGCAATGCCGGCCTTTCCCTTAACAGCAAAGCTTCCTCCGGTGTTCAGATAGGCAATCTGGGAGGAGACCAGAACGGCTCGCTTAAATTTGCGGGCATTTATGTAAATCAAAGCGGGGATTACCTGATGAAGGTGGATTATTCTTCCGGCTCCGACAGAGCTTTTGACGTGAGCGTAAATGAACTGCCTGCCCTTCGTCTGGATTGTCCTGCGGTAATAAATGACGACTGGGAAACCATAGGTTCCGTGTATATGGCAATACCTCTGACCAAAGGTATGAACACTGTCAAATTCGACAACAAATCGGGCTATTCTCCCAATCTGGATAGGATATCCATAACCAAGGGGATATACTCCTATGAAGCGGAAGACCGGCGGAACACACTGGCTGGGGGCGCAGCCGTAAGCGGTGACAGCCCCGAGGATTCGGGAAGAAGACATGTGGGAAACCTGGGAGGCGGAGGGCCTGATTATGGTTCGGTTCAGTTCAACAATATCCATGTGCCTGAGGAAGGCATATATAAACTGACCGGATACTATATTTCGGGTTCGGATGACCGGTATTTCAAAGTATCCGTGAACAACAGCCCTGAAGTAAGGCTAAACTGCCCCAATTCAGGCGGATGGTCCTCGGTAGGAAAAATTGAGACTCTTATACCTCTGAGAGAGGGCGTCAACACTATAAAGTTCAATTCGGATTACTATGCGCCCAACCTTGACAGGATCGAAATAAGCCAGTGGCCTCAGTCCTATGAAGCCGAAGATCCTTCCAACACCCTGGGCAACGGCGCAAGCATCGACAGCAATCCGAAGGATTCGGGAGGCAAACATGCAGGCGGCCTTGGAGACGGTTTTGTCAGGTTCGATCATGTGAATGTAAACAGGGCAGGTGCATACAAAATGACGTTCTACTATATTTCAGGCTCTGACGACAGGTCCTTTGACATAAGTGTCAACGGAGCCGGGGCGGTCAACATTCCATGCCCAAAATCGGATGATGACTGGTCGGAATCCGCTGCCGCTGAAGTCACTGTAAACCTGCTCGAAGGGGAAAATACCATTAAATTCAGCAAGGAGGGCTGGTACGCTCCAAATCTGGACAGGATTGAAATTGCCACAGATGTGGTAAACCCGGTAAAAGAGGCGGATGTGACTGTAATGACAAACGGGAATGTGAGAATAGAATATGATTTGAATAAGGGCGCCGCAGATTTTTACTATAAAGGTGTCAAAAAAGTATCCGGATTTTACAGCGCTATTGAGACCAATGGGCCTGAAAACACATTTATAACCAGTAAGGACTATACTTCCCGCAATGCCGTGACCACGGGAAACGAGACGGTGATCACCAGCGCAAAAGCGGGATATCCCACCATGAAGCAGAAATTTATACTGGATGGAAACGACCACTTTCTGGTGCAGGTGACACTGGAGGGCGCAGGTCTTTCGTCAAACTGGATGAGCCCTGTTATGACCGATGGAGCGGGAAGCGTGGATATCGGAAGCTATGACGACAACAGGGCGCTGTTCGTTCCCTTTGACAACGATGCCTGGGTCAGGTACGATGCCGGCACCATAAACAGGGAGGATCTGAGCTATGAAGTCGGAGCATTCTACAATAACAGCAACAGGAACGGGCTGGTAATAGGGTCCGTAGACCATGACACCTGGAAGACCGGTGTCTATTTCAGGGGAACGGATAACAGGCTGGATAAGTTATATGCTTTCGGAGGGGCGGCTTCCGCATTCACCCGTGATGCCGGCTATCATGGAAGCATCACAGGGAATGTTATCTCATCTCCCAGGATATTTGTGGGCTACAGTCAGGATTGGAGAAACGGAATGGAAGAATACGCGGCGGCCAATGCTTACGTGGTGCCAAAGCAGGATTGGAAAGGAAGCGTTCCCTTTGGCTGGAACAGCTGGGGAAAGATACAGAGTTCCATCAATTTTGAAAAAGCGGCCGCAGTATCAAATTTTGTACATGATGAGCTGCAAAACTACGGCTTCAGTAATGACAATACGGTATATATAAACCTGGATTCCTACTGGGATAATATGAATGACGGGCAGCTGGCGGATTTTGTAAAGGTTTGCAAAAACAACGGCCAGAAGGCCGGTATTTACTGGGCTCCGTTTGTGGACTGGGGCAAGAACCAGTCCAGGCAGGTTGAAGGCTCAAGCTACACATATAAGGATATCTGGCTGAAAGACTCAAAGGGAAATCCCATAGAGCTTGACGGGGCCTATGCTCTGGACCCCACTCATCCGGGTACAAAAGCCAGAATAGATTATTTTATAAACAGGTTCAAACAGGCGGGGTTTGAATATATAAAGCTGGACTTCCTGACACATGCGTCAATCGAGGGCGGAGCCAATAATGGAGTCCACTATGATACAAATGTCCATACGGGCATACAGGCATATAATCAGGGCATGGCATATGTAAATAAAAAGATAGGCGGGCAGATGTTCATAAGTCTTGCCATATCTCCGGTATTTCCATACCAGTATGCCAACGCCAGACGTGTCGCATGCGATTCCTACGGTTCGGCATCCGAGACGGAGTATACCATGAACTCGGTATCCTACGGCTGGTGGATGAGCGGGATATTGTACGAATATAACGACCCGGACCATATGGTGCTGGAAGGGCATTCGGCTGATGAAAACATGAGCAGGATAACCTCAGGGGTAGCGGCGGGCACCGTATTTCTCAATGGTGACGACCTGACCGGCCAGGCGGGGCGGGAGAAAGCAAAGCAGTATCTGACCAACAGCCGGGTAAATGAGGTTGCGAAAATAGGAAAGCCCTTTGTTCCGGTGGAAACCAATTCCGGGCGGAATGCCGCAGACACATTCGTATTGAAGGACGGAAATGCTTTTTATATAGCACTGTTCAATTACGGCGGCAGTAATGCGGTAAAATCCCTTAACCTTGCCAGGGCCGGCCTGAATGGCTCTGCCAGATATGATGCGCAGGAACTCTGGAGCGGGACAAAAATACAGGGAGTAACCGCAACCCTTGAAACTAAAATTAATGCAGGGGGCGCAAAGCTATACAAGCTGACACCTGCGGCAGCGGGGGGACCGTCAGGCGGAAGCCCGTCCACAGGAACTCAGCCCGTGTCTTCAGGGGGAAGCAAGGGAATAGTGAGTATAAGAGACGACAGCTTTATAAAGGATATAAAGGAAGCGCTGGACAATGGCAGTCAGGAAACAATCAAGCTGAAAGTGTCCGGTGTGGAGGGCGCCGAAGGATACTCCGTCAGTATACCGGCGCAGGCTCTTATTTTAAAGGAGAATATACTCAGGCTGGAAATACAAACGGAGTTCGGCACGGTTATAGTCCCATCAAACCTTCTGGCCTCGGCCGGTATTCAGGAAGGTTCCGAAATCGCGCTGAATATAAAGGCAGTGACCGAAGGCACGGCAGATAAGAGAAAACCGGTGGTAGAGGTGACCGTCAATGCCGGCGGAAAGCCAATTGAGTATGACAATCCATATTCCGCCATGACAGTCAGGATACCTTATGCACCTTCGGCGGAAGAGCTTGAGGATCAGGAGTATCTGGTGATACTGTCCATTGATGGAGAGGGAAGGTCCACACCGGTGTCAAACGGCAGATTTAAAGCCGATGGCGGCGTAATGGAATTCAGGGCTTCCCATCCGGGCAGGTATGCAGTGGCATTTGTAAGAAAAAGCTTCAGCGACACAGCTCAGGCAGGGTGGGCCGAAAAACCTGTCCGGATACTGGCGGCAAAAGGGATAATAGCAAGTTTGCCGGAGCAAAGCTTCAACCCGGGAGCAGCCATATCCAGGGGAGAATTTCTGAATTGGCTAATAAAGTCACTGGATTTAAAGGCGGAGTTTGATTCAAATTTCAGCGATATGGATGAAACCGATGCGAACTATAAAGCTGTGGGAGTGGCAAAGGCACTTGGGATCACTGCGGGCATCGGGAACAGCAGATTTGATCCGGCGAAGGAAATATCAAGGCAGGACATGATGGTTCTCGGGGAGAAAGCTTTGAAAATAGCGGGGAAAGCCCTGGAGCCCGGAGCCGGCACCGAACTGGAAAAATTCTCTGACGCCGACGCAATGGCCGCATATGCCAGGGAAGCTGCCGCAGCTCTGGTCAGGTCGGGGTATATAGCCGGAAGCGGCAGCAGGCTGAATCCGTCGGCAAACGCCACAAGAGCCGAAGCCGCAGTGCTGGTATATAAAATATACGCTAACAATTAAACAGCCTGAAAAAAATTAATGGGGTGTTGCAGAATAATAATTCGATATATGTGAAGAGTTCTTATTTACTGATCCACAGGGATAACTTATTCAATGGGAAGGACCGGTTATAATTGGAGTTTCACATATATCGGATGCATTTTATTTTGCAGCACTCCCTTTATTTTTGGCGTCGGCTTCCATCCCTGCGGGAATCCTTATGGTCACGGTAGTGCCATTGCCGGGAACGCTTTTGTACTCCAGGCCGTATTGCTCGCCGTAATAAAGCTTGATACGCTCATTTATATTTCTGACCCCATAGCCGTGGGTGCTGCTGGAGTTGGATTCCTCGGTCAGGAGAGTCTCCAGTTTTTCGGGCTCTATGCCCACTCCGTTGTCCTGGACCTGCAAGGTTATTATGCCTTCCAGGACGGACCCGGAAATCAGGATGAGCCCTCTCCTTTCATCCTTTTGCAGGATACCGTGAAGAACGGAATTTTCAACTATGGGCTGGAGAATTATTTTTAAAGTGGTAAACTGGTAAACTTCCTCGTCCACCTGAACATGGAAATCGAATATATTCTCAAACCGCCTGTTCTGTATGTCCATATACATTTTTACATGTTCTATCTCATTTCTTATGGGGATGATGTTGCTGCCCTTGCTCAGGCTCAGCTTGTAAAACTTGGACAGGGTCTGGACGGTGTCCGCTATCTCAGGCACGTTGTTATTTATGGCAGACCAGTTTATCATATCCAGCGTATTATAGAGAAAGTGAGGATTTATCTGGGCCTGCAGGGCCAGCAGCTCTGCATTTTTTGCTTCCTGGCCTATCCTGTACTGCTCGTCCACCAGAAATTTCAGCCGGCCGGACATGCTGTTGAAGTTTTCCATGAGCTCTCCTATTTCATCGGTGCTCTTGGTTGTGACCTCAATGTCAAAATTACCTTTTTTCAGAAGTCTCATATTTTTAATGAGAAGTGAAATATTTTTGGTTATATATGAAGAGATCACATAGGCCAATATATAGGCCGCCGTGCTGATGAGCAGGAAAAGCAGCAGGATCTGATTCTGGATGCCTTTTCCCACAGCGGTGATCTCGCTGAAGGGAGTGACCGATACCAGGGTCCAATCCGAATTGGACAGCTTCTGGCAGGCCAGCAGCACCCGGTCTCCCCCCAGCACCTGGGCATTGTAGTAAATGCCATCCCTGCAATAGTCCTCCAGCACGGAGCTGTCCATAACCCATTTTGGATTGATAGTCTCGGTGGAGGAGGAGATTATATTATTTTTGGAATTCTGGATATAGGTTACCGTATTTTTGGTTGAGGAGGCCTTTTTTAATATATCGTTGAGGTTTTTCTCAAGTATGTCTATGCGGACAAAGCCCAAAAAGTTCAAATAGTTGGTTTTATCCAGAATGGCGCTGATGGCTGAAACCCGTCTGTCCTCCGCATTGTCCGGATTCGCCGCGTAATCCTGCTCTGTGGTTTTTACCCAGATGACCTTTTTATGATCTCTGGCAAAGTCCTCATACCAGCCTGAGGCTCTGACATCCTGGAAACTCAGAAAATTTACTTTTTCGGTGGAGTACAGAAAGTAATCCTTTACATAGAGCTTTACGTTAAAAACCTCATCCTGGTTTTGGAAGGATCTCAGATACCGGGACAGGTCCTGCATATCCAGCATCTGGGACGGGATGTCAAGCTTGGAGGGGTCTTGCTCCAGAGTGGCGTTGATCTTTTTGTCTACAAGCAGCACATCTATGGTATTGATTATCTTGTCGATCTTATATGATATAAACAGGCCGGACTGTTCGAAGGAATGCCTGGCCGAATAGCTTACAAGTGTCTCTATGGCTGAATACACCCTGAAATTTGACATTACGGCAAAAATTCCAAAGGGGACTATTATAAGCAGCAGATAGGATATCAGCAGTTTGTTTTTCAGCTTCAAGCCGGAGAATTTCTGCATGAGCTGTTTTGGAGACATCAATTTTTTCATAGTCTCATCTCCCTGTATTCGGAGGGCGTCATATTGGTTATCTTTTTAAAAATCTTTGTAAAATAATTCTGATCAGGATATCCCACCTTTGAAGCCACGTAATACAGCTTTACGGTGCTGTCCTCCAGCAGTTCCTTGGCCTTTTCAATGCGGAACTCGGTAACGTACTGGTTCAGGGTCTTTCCTGTTTCCTTTTTGAAAAGGACGCACAGGTGGGAATGGCTTAAATAGAGCTTGTCGCATATGAATTTTATGGACAGGCCGGGATCGCCGTAGTTCTTTTCAATAATTTCATACACATGGGAAATACACCTGCTCACACCCTCATGCTTTGCCGATTCGGTGAAATAGGCCATGACAAAATTCAGTATGAAGGATTCCACCTCGTCAAGGGTGGCAAATTCCGACAGCGTCTCCCACAGGGCACTTTCCGAACTGGCAGACGAAAAAACGATCTTTTGCCTTGCCGCATGGTTTAAAAGGGTGAGCAGTATTTTGAAATAGAAGCTTTTTATATTTGGTATCAATGTATTATTGTATGGTTTTATAGAGCGGGCCAAATCTTTTAAAAAGGCCAGTACCTTATCATTGTCCCTGCTTTGAAGGAGACCTTTGAAATCGCTCAATAAGGCTTCCTTCAGCTCAAAGGTCTTGGCCGGGTTGACATCGGACCGTGAAAACCTGCCATAGCCGCTGAAAAACAGCTGCTGGCTTGCAATGGCCGCAGCCTGGTAGGAGCTGGATATGGTCTGCAAAGAGTCTTCGATACTGCCTATGCCTATAAAGAGCCGGCATTTCTCCCTCAGGCTTTCCAGAAGCTGCAGAGATAAACTGTCCAGGACCCAATCCGTCAGGGGAGAAGCCGGATTCAGACCGCCCAGAGCTATCAGTATCATGGTGTTGGCATCTTTAAAGCTGGAAAAGGATTGGATTCCCTTTGCCAGAAAAGCCTGGTGTATGCGCTCCTGCAAATATGCTTTTCCGGTTCCCTTTGCGTTTAACGAGTCCCAGTCCTTTATTCCGAAATTTAATATGAGGGCTGCAAATCTGGTTTTGGAAGTTACGCTTATACCGGCGATATTCAGCCACTTTTCCATTACAGAACTGTCCGTGTTGTTCTGGATTATTTCAAGAGGCAGATTCACCTTGAGCATGTCCAGGCTTTCCTTCAGAGTAAGCTCCTTTTTTAAGTCAAGAGCCTGCTTCTCCTGTTCCAGGGAACACATGGACACGGCCTCGGATATAACCTGGGAAACCTCTTCAAGGCTTATGGGTTTCTCAATATAGCTCATGGCTTTAAGGTGAAGGGCGGATTTTAGATATTCCTTGTCGGAATAACCGCTCATGAAAATGACCTTGCAGTGGGGAAGGAGCTCACGCAGCTTTGTAGCAAGCTCGATTCCGTCCATACGGGGCATCCGGACATCCGTAAGGAGTATGTCCGGCTTTATCTCCGAAGCTTTTTCAAAAGCGGACACGCCGTCGGCCGACTGCTCCACCAAATCCACACCAAGGCTTTTCCAATCAAGATTTCTGATAAGGCCGCTTCTTACAAAACCTTCGTCATCCGCGATCAGAAGTCTAATCATCCTGAACCCTCCATCTGAATGTTCTACTGAATGTCCTAAAAACGGATTAACCGGATTTTAGTATAACATTTTTCATTTTCTTTGAGAAGGTCGCCGGCCGGATATTTGGATTATTAAATACAAATTTGCTAAAAATAAAACATTTATCATGTATGCTTGAAACCGGAGCCATGTTAAATTTATTATGTAAAGACGTATGAAGCAAATCTGACTATGCATCAATCTAAGCAGCAACAGGAGGAAATATCATGAGACTTATCCGTGACGTATTTCAGGATTTCAGAAAAAATAAAGTGGTTTTATTCATGCTGATACCGGCTGTATTATATTATTTTATATTTATGTATGTTCCCATGGCCGGGATCGTCATTGCCTTTAAACGGCTGGACTATGCGGCGGGCATATTCGGCAGCGACTGGGTGGGCTTCGACAATTTCAAATTTTTCTTTATGTCGGGCCAGGCCTTTAATGTGACAAAAAATACATTCTTATATAATCTGGTATTTATTATTGTAAATACGTCCATGCAAATAATGGTGTCCATATTTTTAACCGAAATGAGAAACAAATATGTAAAGAAGAGCACCCAGACACTTATGCTGATGCCGTATTTCATCTCCTGGGTAGTTGTGGGAGCATTTATATACAATATATTCAACTATGAATTCGGAGCTCTCAACACCCTGCTGAAGTCCTTCGGAATGGAGTCTGTGGACGTTATGGGAACGGTGGGAGCCTGGAAGTATATACTGGTGTTCTTCAATGCCTGGAACGGCGTGGGCTACGGCAGCATCGTGTACATGGCGGCAATCACCGGAATAGACAAAGAGCTGTACGAGGCTTCCGAGCTTGACGGGGCGAATATATTCCAACAGATACGCAGGATAACCATACCCAGCATTAAGCCCACAATCATTATCATGATCCTTCTCAGCGTAGGTTCCATATTCCGGGGCAACTTTTCAATGTTCTACCAGATAATCGGAAACAACGGACTGCTCTTTAATTCCACCGATGTTATCGACACTTTTGTATTCAGGTCCCTGATGAAAACGCAGGAGGTAGGTATGGCTTCGGCGGCGGGCTTGTACCAGTCTGTGCTCTGCTTTGCGATCATTATGATAACAAATGGAATTATAAAACGCGTGGACAGCGAGTATGCACTTTTTTAGAGGAGGCAAACAATGAGGATACAAAGA
This sequence comes from Bacillota bacterium, assembly GCA_023397905.1. GTDB lineage: Bacteria > Bacillota > Clostridia > Acetivibrionales > DSM-1351 > Ruminiclostridium. The sequence goes on from JAEWSZ010000182.1 coordinate 26,481, forward strand.
GGCAAAGAACAGACCTTATTCAATATAATAAGCTACAGTGTGATTATTATATTTACGCTGCTGTGCGTAATACCGTTTCTGCTGGTCATATCGGGATCGTTTACCGATGAGGGTTCCATCCATACAGACGGGTACAGATTTATTCCAAAGCATTTTTCACTGAACGCATACAGGGTGGCTTTCGCAATGCCGGGCAATATCCTGCGGGCATACGCGGTGACGGGCTCGGTTACTGCCGTGGGCACCCTTGTGGGACTGTTTATCATATGCATGACCGCCTATGCGCTGCAGAGGCCGCAATTTAAATACAGAAATGCCTTTGCCCTGTACTTTTACTTTACGACACTGTTCAGCGGAGGACTGGTGCCCTGGTATATTCTGATGGTAAGGTATCTGCACCTGAAGAATAACTATCTGGCGCTTTTGTTTCCAGCCATGCTGACGGTGTTTGACATCATCATCATGAGAAGCTTTATGAAATCCATTCCGGAAGCGCTGGCGGAGTCGGCAAAAATAGACGGGGCCGGGGAGTTCAGGATTTTCGCTCAGATATTCCTGCCGCTGTCAAAACCGGCTCTGGCCACAGTAGGGCTGTTTATCGCGCTGAGATACTGGAATGACTGGTATGCTACCATGCTGTTCATCACGGACAAAAAAATGTTCAGCCTGCAATTCTATCTCTACAGTATGCTGACTCAAATGGAGTTTGCGGCAAACGATGCAAAATCCGCCGGTATTTTAATGGAGCAGTACCCGGCGGAATCCTTCAAGCTGGCTATGACCATTGTGGCCACAGGACCTATCCTGTTTCTCTATCCGTTCGTCCAGAAATATTTCATCCAGGGTATGACAGTGGGCGCTGTAAAGGGATAAATCCGGTATACCGGTTTATCATAAATACATGAGTCTTTGACGGATGCGTTCAAATCAGCCTTGCTAGCGTAGCGGTTTGAGATGTATCCTTACATAAGCCGACTCATGATTCAAACGATGTATAAGGAGGAATAGTATGACCAAATATTTAAAGCAAATCAGTCTGGTGCTGGCACTGGTAATGGTGATCGCTGCTCTTGCCGGCTGCGGAGGCGCTGCGGCCGGAGGGGATACCTCATCGGCTTCAACGGCTTCGGGCACGGCAAGCGGAAGCACCGCGCTGGATATTTCCAAGAAGGTAGAATTAAAGCTTTACTGTGTGGGCGACGCATCACCGGGTGACGGCTCAAATATGGTAAGAGATGCTGTCAACAAGGTCATCGAGCCTAAAATAAATGCGACAATAAGTACCGAATATTTACCCTGGTCGGACTGGACAAACAAGTACCAGCTGGTATTTGCGTCAGGTGAGGAATTTGACGGCATATATACCGCAAACTGGGCTTATTATCAGGCTCAGGCCACTAAAAACGGTTTCAGGGAAATCACCATGGAGGATTTGCAGAAATATGCTCCGAAATTGCTGACCGATTTGCCTGAAATGGCGTGGGACCAGGCCAAAATCAACGGTAAGATATATATGATCCCAACAACCTTCAATGAATTTCCGACAGTACACTTTACTGTAAGAGAAGACCTGAAGAAGAAATATAATGTTCCCGATATAAGCGATCTGGATTCCTTCGGAGTATTTCTGGACGCGATAGCAAAGAATGAAAAGAGCATGGTTCCCCTTGATCTCTCCGTAACAAACAACTACTCAGACCTCCAGCAGGTATTCAATACTGAAAATGAATATGCTGTTGTGGGAAATGTGGCGGAGCGCAACTTTGTATATAAGATAACCGATCCGGGAGCTACCATTGTAAATGTTTATGAGACTCCGGAATTTATGGATTTTGCAAAAAAGATGTACCAGTGGAAGCAGGCGGGCTACTGGTCCAAAAACGCAATTTCCAACAAGACCCCAAATGCCACATCCTTTGAAAACGGAAAATCCGCGGCGCTGCTGACCAATGCGCTTCAGGCTACCAATTACTCCGAACAGTGGCCTTCTCAGCATCCGGGCTGGGAAGTACAGGTATACGATTCCTCAATGGGCAAAAAGCAGATCGGTACGCCGTATATAGGCTCAGGCCTCGGAATACATGCCACTTCTCAGAATGCCGAACGTTTGCTGATGTTCGCAGAGATGGCCAGAACGGACAAGGATCTGAACCTGCTGCTGAGCTATGGTATAAAGGACACTCACTGGACTTTGGTTGACGACGACAAGGTCAAGTACATCCGCGGAAATACCAAGGTGGATTATACGGACGGACTTTCATGGTTCTTCAGGAATGACAAATTCCAGCTGAACCCCACGGGAGTGTATTCAAACTATGATCCCATTTTTGAAACAGCCAAGAAAAACCAGATTTCACATGTACTGCAGGCGTTCAATTTTGACGATTCCAAGCTGAAGAATGAGGTTGCCGCAGTTTCAAGCGTGGTTACACAATATGCGGTTCCTATTATCACAGGCTTTATGGAGCCGGAAACAGGCATTCCTACTCTGAATGAGAAATTGAAGGCGGCGGGAGCCGACAAGATCATGGCTGCCATAAAGGAACAGGCCGACCAGTTTCTTGCGGAGAACAAGTAATTAAATAATCAAAAGTGTTCTTATGAAATGAGATAGGGGGATTTGTCCCACTATCTCATTTTATATAGACAACCACAGACTAAGTGATGATACTTGACTTATAAAAAGCTTTTTCTATGTTAAACATATACTGCCTTCTAAAAATTTTAAAAATTAAGTTTAATAAGGGATTGTCTTCTGGTATAATTGGCCTGGAAGCAATATAATTGAGCTGAAAAAGGTTCCTGATAGAAAATAAAAGACGGGCTATATGCATTTACATACGGGAAGGACATGAACTGTCATTAAATACATGGAAAATAAAATGCTTAAACACATAGCGGGAAATTTCAGGATCCTGCATCTGTTATCCTGGGCCACTGCGGGAGCGTACACTCCTTTTATTGTAATTTTTTTAATGTATAATAATATCAGCACCGCCCAGATCGGTGTGGTCCTCATGCTGAATTCGCTGGCGACGCTTATAGGCCAACCCCTGTGGGGAATGATCAGCGACAAGATAAGATCCATCAAGAAGGTCTATCTGGCCTGTATATTTATTGCGTCGGTATTGATTATGATATCACCCTTTGTAAAAAATAAATACGCCATTTTTGTGCTGCTGCCTGCCATTACATTCTTCTTTTGCTGCCTGTCTCCGCTTCTGGACAGCTGGACGATTTTCAGCATAAAGAACAGCGGAAGATCCTACGGATCTTTCAGGCTCTGGGGTTCCCTGGGATATTCCATTATAGTGATAATAGTGGGAAAGCTTATAAATATGTCATCGGTAAATATAATCTTTCCGGTGTATTTTCTTCTCAGCCTTATAATGCTGCTGACCTGCGGGGTATTATTCGAGTACAAGGGGCAGGAAGACGGCTCGGCCATCAAAGCATTGTCTCTCAGGGAATTGAGGATAGGAAGGCTGCTGGGCAATTACCACTATGTGACCTTTGTCATCATGGCCTGCATTATGAACATGACCTTTTCATCCTTTTACAGCTTTCTTCCCACCCTTATGAACCAGGTGGGCGGAAATGATGAGCTGTATGGAATCGCCACGGCGGTAAGCGCCTTTTCCGAGGTACCCATACTTCTGATCTCAAGCCGGCTCATAAGGAGATTCAAGCCCCAGGCGCTGATGCTGGCGGGGCTGCTCGTATACATATTCAGATTGTGCATATATTCCATAGCCTGGTCGCCGGGTATCATAATTTTTGTACAGGCCTTTCAGGGGCTGTCTTTTGCGCTGTTCTTGTCGGGAAGCATATACTATATAGACTCGCTGGCGCCGGCGGAGCTCAAATCCACAGCCCAGACGGTTGCTACAGCCATATACGGAGGACTTAGCGGGATCATAGGAAATTTTGTCACAGGGCTCATGATATCCGAATACGGGATTTTGTTTGTATTCAAGGTGGGAGCAATTGTGGATTCGGCCGTATTCGTACTTTTCCTGGCATCGCTGTACATCGGGCGACGTTTCAGGAGATTCAGCAGGGAAGAAGACCTGGGGCTGAACAATTAATCAATTTGAAGAATTTTTTTCAAAAGTATTCCATTTCTGTTACAAAAGTTGATTTACTCCCTCCAGAAAGATATAATAAAAGTCTGCCTGAAATTCAGGAAAAAATTTAACAGTGAACGTACCCGGCCATTATGTGTATTCATATGGTCCATTGGCGCGTAGAGGGAGGCTAAAATGTCAGCTGCAAACCATCCGGCCTACAGGCAAGAGCTTGAAAGGTGCAGATACACTCTGGACTATGTTGAGAAGAGTCTGGAGCGAGCATTGGAGAAAAGAACCAAAATCGGCCAGGAGCTTGAAAACGTAAAGAAACACATGAGCGGAGACAGCAGTGCCGATTACACCAGTATCATGGTAAATACCATTATTCATGACACGTTGGAGCTGAAAGTCAGAAATCTGTACACCGCCAGGGGCAAGCCTTATTTTGCCAGGGTGGATTTTCAGGAAAACGGATCCGACAGAATTGAAAATCTCTATATAGGAAAAATGTCCCTTGCCAGGGATGAAGACCAGGAAATAATAATAGTGGACTGGAGGGCCCCCATTGCGAACCTCTATTATGAAGGCAGGCTGGGAAAGTCCGGCTACATCTGCCCGGAAGGGAACATAGAGGGCGAGCTGCTTTTAAAGAGACAGTTTGCTATAAATAACGGGAAGCTGGAAGAGATATTTGACATAGATATAACTACAAATGATGAATTCCTCCAGACATATCTGGGAGCCAATGCGGAAAACAGGCTCAAGGAAATTGTTTCAACCATTCAGGAGGAGCAGAACAGAATTGTGAGAGCTCCCATGTGGAAGCCTCTTATAGTGCAGGGAGTGGCAGGCAGCGGTAAGACAACAATAGCACTTCACAGAATAGCATATCTGATTTATACCTTTGAAAAAACCTTTGAACCTGAAAATTTCATGATAATCGCTCCAAACAGACTGTTCCTCAATTATATATCCGAGGTGCTTCCGGAGCTGGGCGTTGAGCGGGTCAAGCAGACCACCTTTGAGGACTTTGCTATGGAACTCATAGGGAAGAAATTCAAGCTGACCGATGCAAACGACAAGCTGAATATGTTTGTAAATTACAACAAGACCGAGGCCCAAACCTCCTACAATGATAAAATCAAGGAAGCTTCCGTGTTGAAGACCTCAATGCATTTTAAGGATATAATAGACGAATATATTCAGAAAATTGAACGGAATTTCATACCAAAGGAGGATTTCGTGCTGGGGACAAAAACGATATATTCCTATGAGGAAATAAACAACCTGTTTTTGACACAGTACGGCATGTGGCCCATAGCCAGGCGTATGGACGAGATCAAAAAAAGCCTTGCGAACAGGCTCAAGACCAGCAAACAGCAATTTATAACCCAGATTGAAGCCGAGTGCGACAGGAAGGTCGCAAGGGCCAGAATGACAATGCGCGATGAAAAGGAACGGCAGAAGGTGGTCCTGGAGGCATTTGAAAAGAGGGACAGGGTCCTTGATAAAATTGAAAAGGTCTCAAAGACGCTGGTGAAGGAATATGTGGAGCGCCTGCCGAAGCTAAGCCCATATCAATATTATATGGACCTGATGGAAGAGGACGGAGTTTTTGACAGTATAGCGGGTAAATATGCCGCGCGGGAAGTGTGTGAGTTCACCAGACGGTACACCTCTGAAATACTCGGCAGCAAAAGGCTGGAGCTTGAGGACCTGGCTCCCATAATATATTTGAAGTACAAGATATACGGTATGGATGAAAAAGTTCCGGTCAGGCATATAGTCATAGATGAAGCCCAGGACTTCAGCGCATTTCAGTTTTATGTTCTGAAAAAGATAGTAAAGGACAGTTCATTTACCATACTGGGGGATTTGTGCCAGGGGATACACTCCTACAGGGGCGTGCGCCAGTGGGAGGAAATAGTGGAAGAGGTTTTTGAAGGCAAGAAGTGTGAATTTCTGACTCTGGAGCAGAGCTACAGAACCACCGTGGAGATCATGGAGGCGGCCAACGGCGTTATGGGAAAACTGGAGAGCCTTTCAATGTTCAGGGGCAAGCCGGTCATAAGGCATGGGGACCCTGTTGAGTATATCAGGAAGGCGGCTTTTGAAGAGGCTGCGGCAGATATTTCAAACAGGATCAAGGCTGCCGGAAAACAGGGCCACAAGACCATCGCAGTAATATGCAAAACCATGGAGGAATGCCAGCGGATGTTGCCTCTTCTGAAGAAGGATCACAAGGAAATCAGCCTCATTACAGGCAATGAAGAGGAATACAAAAGCGGGATAGTTATCGTACCTTCGTATTTGTCAAAGGGTCTGGAATTTGATATGGTGCTTATAGCAAATGCCAGCAGGGAGAACTATTCCAAGGACAACGAACTGGATATAAAGCTCCTGTACGTGGCCATGACAAGACCCTTGCACAAGCTCTGCATCTATCATGTAGGAGAGAAGACGGAGTTGCTTGCGGATCAGAATCCAGTAGTCAGAAAGCAGGATTCAGAATAAAGGCGTAGAGGCAGAAATCAGTAGCCAGAAGAAAGCAGAAATCAGAATAAAGGCGGAAAGGCAGGAGTACAGAATAAAGCCGGAAACACAATTGAGACGAGACTTAAGTTCTATAAATTAAAAAATGAACAGGAGGCAGTCAGGTACTTAGCCTGTTCTCCTGTTCATTTATAATATCAGATAAATAGTAAAGACCTGAAAATAGAAATTTTTTGTCAGGCTTCTTCAGCCAGTTTGCTGTTCCGAGCTGCTATCTTTGCGGCTTTAGCCTCTTTCTTAGTCATCTTGGGTACTTTTTTGGTACTGCCTTTATCTCCCATAAAAAATCTCCTTTCTCCAGGAACTAAGGTTCCCTGTTTGTTTATAGTATTACCATTGATTTCTAAATAAATACCAGAGAAAGGGAATATTTTTAAAGCCGGTGAACAGAAATTCGGCGGTACGGGATGCCAGTCATGAAGCATGAACCCCCGGAAGCGAGCGGAATCAAAAACGGCAGGAACCGGTCTCCGGCAATAAAACCGGAAATAGAATCGGATTGAAAATTACTTTCCTGCGGAGGCTGACGAGACGGAGGATGTGCTGCTGTGAGCGGCTAAAAAAGCCCCTTCATCGAAATCGTCACTGAGAATAGTGTTGGGATCACTGCAGCCGGTTATAAGCAGAATTACAGCTGCCATAACAATACCGGCAATGAAAAATTTCTTTAAAGTATAAAATTTTATCATATGGACACCTCCCCCTGATACCATTGTATAAGGGGGAGATTAAGACAATATTAGATATACGTTAACTATTTGTATTTACTTATAAGTCATATAAATCAAGGCTTGCGGCGCTCAAACATGCCTGTACCGCTGTCTTCCGGTGTTTACCTACTCAATGCGGTAGGTATTTGCCCCGCCGTCATATTTGTAAGTCATGCCCAAAAGCTCACATAAGGAATCCAGTCTCACATACAGGACGTTTTTCGACATTATGACAGACTCAAGCAGGCCGTCCAGATCCGAATCGGTTATTTTGCCCTGTCCCAGTGCTTTGGCGTCATCCAAGGAAATATAATCTATTCCTTTATATTTAATAATATTCTGTTTCAGGACGGCCAAAGATTTCTGGTATATCAGACCGGTCTTTTTGTCGCCTTTGAACTGAGCCTGCTTCAGAAGCTGCTTTGCAAGCCGTACGGGCACAAGACTGTTTTTTTGCCAGACCGAGCTGTAGGCCGACCATTCAAGCGGCTTGGAAAGCGCGCGCTTTCCGCCTATTTCCAAAGTAAACGAAGGAATTTTCAGCTTCATGATACACCAGTCTTTGAACCCGGAGGTTGAGTCTTTATAATTGGCGGGGCTGACCAGCGAATATCCCGTGGTGCTTTTAAGCATATTGGCATAAGCCAGATCCCTTGTTTTGTCGGCGCCTTCCTGTCCGAAATACCAATAGATAATGTCCCCTGCGGCGTGGTAGGCCAGAGTGAGTTCAAATTCGATATTTTCACAAAGAGCTTTAACGGCCTGGGTTTCAGGCTCGGAAAAAGCATAGGGGCCGGTTGAGTAGGTTTTTGTGATCTCTTTATACCACGATGCGTCATAATTGTGGTTCAGGTCCACCTTATTTGCATTGAAATAATACGAAGGAGAGCCGTTGACGCATATCTGGACGCCGTCCGGGTTAACCAGGGGCATAAAATAAAAAGATACTTCCTTGTCCAGGAGAGTTTTTATATTGTATCCGTCGATGGACTTATTTGCTGTGTACGCTTCCAGCAGTGCCTGGATCTGATTCAGCGTCAATATGGTACCCATGTATTCCCGTGGGTGATGGGACGCGTTTATGAAAATTTTTTTTGGCCCGTTGCCCACTTTTAATACCGACAGCTCTCTTTTCTGAACTGACTTTCCGGCGCTGAACAAATATGTAATACTGCCGTATTTGCTGTTAAATTCGCTTAATCTTGTCTGGGTGTCCTTGTAGACATCCTTGCTTTTGTATATCTGCTCCAGTGTTTTGGAATATGCAGGCTGTGCCGCAATTGCCGAATATGTACTGAATGAAGTTGCAATTAAAATCACTACCAGAATTATAATTTTTGCCCGCCTTACCATGAAATCCCCCATTATATGTATTTTATCCGCAATGATAATATGTTGGTAATAATCAGTTAAAATATAAAAAGTATGTATTGGACTTTTTTGTCAGCTTTCAGAATTATATCTGACCTCTGCAGGTTTTCAGGATTTCTCAGGGCCTTCCATGCTTCCGCCTTCAAGCTTTTCCTCCTATACTTCTAAACTCCTGAACTCCTAAACTCCTGTTCTCTGACTTTCCGCTTTATTCTGAATCCTGAATTCAGGCTCCTGAATTCTGAACTACTGTCCTTCTGAATTTTTGCTCCCGGTCAGATAGGTGATAAAGTGCTGGGCTGTCCTGCCAGACAGGCCTCCGTGCCGGAGTTCCCATCTGTTTGCTTCCAGAAGAAGCTGGTCTTCGGGAATGGTGAGGCCATGTTTTTCTGCAAGGACCTTGACGATATTGTCAAATTCCTTCTTATTAGGTGATATGTAAAGGATGGACAGGCCGAATCTGGCCGCCAGGGAAAGCTTTTCCTGCACGGTGTCGTTGGTGTGGAGATCATCATCCCTGTCCGCCTTGTCGCTCCATTTTTCACGGACCAGATGGCGCCTGTTTGAGGTGGCATAGAGCAGAACATTGTCCGGACGCACTTCAAGGCCGCCTTCTATGACAGCCTTCAAGTACTTGTATTCTGTTTCATAATCTTCAAAGGACAGGTCGTCCATAAAGATAATAAATTTGTAGTTTCTGTCCCTCAGCTGCTCTATGATATCCGGCAGGTGGCCGAACTGGTGCTTGTAGACTTCGATCATACGCAGGCCCCGGGGGCTGTATTCATTTAATACCGCCTTTATACTTGAGGATTTGCCGGTGCCGCTGTCCCCATACAGCAGGACATTATTGGCCTTCCTGCCCTGTACGAAGTCCTGGGTGTTCTTTATGAGTTCCTTCTTCTGGAGCTCATAGCCCACAAGATCATTGAGCACGATATCCTCTGTGCTGGAAATGGGGACAAGCTCAGGGCGGCCGTCGGGACAGTTTACCTTGAAGGCTTTATACATGCCGAATTTGCCCACGCCAAAGCGCTTGTAAAAGTCCGACAGTATGTCGAAAAACCTTTTGTCGTCTTCAGCCGAGGCCAGTGAAAGCTTCAACCTTTTAAGATTTTCCCGGGTGAAGTGATCCAGCATAAATCCGGGACTTTCAAAGCCCTTATAGCCGGTGACAAGCTTAAAGCAATCGACGCCCAGTTTCCTGTCGACGGAACATAAATCCACGGCGTAAAGCTTCCTGAAAATAGCGAAATCATTCAAGGCCAGCTGGTTTATCGTACCGTCCACAGCCCCCTTGATCTCACAGGCCCTTGAAAAGGGATTTTCATTGTCCACCAGCAAAAAGGTCAGAAAGCTATGCCAGAGATTTCCCTCAAATCCATATCTGGATGAAAGCTCTACAAGCCGGTTTACGGTACTGTACAGGTGTGTTTCCGTTTTCCAGGCGGAGGTACTGCAGGCTGCCTCAGAGCTGTCGCGGCTATTCCCGCAATCATGGCCGTCAATAGTACTGCTGTAATTATTTATAATCCGGACCATATCGTCAAATAACGGCCGGCAGGTAAAATTTCTGTATATCATCAAGCGGTTTGTATTAAGCTGCATAGAAAATCTTCCTTTGTAAGTTTTATGTCATGGTACTTTCTTACGTTATAACATTTAAAGATTACTATGTCAAACCTGATATAGACGGGCTTATTTCTTCAGGTGCTTTTCAAATACATTTTCAGCCGCAATGCTGTCAAGCGTGAATCCGTACAGGCTGTTTCTGGATTCGAATACCAGCTTTTGATTGTTCAATATATATTCGACATCGTCCTTTTTGATGGGGCCTTTCAGGTCGGAATCATCCAATTTTGCTATCTCAGGGGCGGTAGTGTAGGACAGTTGGCTGAGATGGGATACATCCAGGGATATTTTATCCGGATCGCTGATATACCTGTCTATATTGTAGCCGGCAATAAGGCGTTCGGTATTTGCAAGACTCAGAATGCATACCCCGGCGATAACGGTAATGCCTATCCATTTCAGAACGTTCATTTTCCCGATAAAGCATTTGGCGATCAGCCATATGAGACACAGGCCTATAATGCACATGAGCCAGAGGGTCAGAACTCTTTTTACGCTGAGGCCGTATGCGTCAACATAAAGCAGCATCCTTTTTACGGCGGACACAAGCAGAACTCCGTTACAGGCGCAGAGGGAGACAGTGCCCAGCTTTACCCAGAGGGGGAGTTTTTCCTCTTTCCTTTTGGTCATGAACAGGACAAAAAGCGCTATGGCAAATATCAGAAAGGAGGCTGCCGTGAGCTCAAAGAACCCACGCCGGGCGTATTCCGCATAGGACATTCCGGAGACTGTAATATTTACGGTGCCTCCGAACAGGTATACAAACTGGAATGCCACAAAAGCTATTAAAAATATGTTTATTATGGTCAGAAAAGTGCCCGTGATAATACTGTCAATGCTGTTTCCAAGCTTGATGGAAGCTTTCTCCTTTTCCTTTTCATATTTGAGGCCCAGAAGCGCTGCCGCAAGAAAAATTCCCGAAATAAAACCAAGGAACAGGTCTGCAAATATATTTGCAAAATCCAGGCCAATAAAGTCGATGACCGTGTTTACCGCATCTGCAAAAAACGCGTCGGCACTCATGAAGAGGCTCATCAATATGACGGCTAAAGGCAGGGATATGACCAATCCTATGAGGACCAATATAAGGTTCCTCAAGGTTTTTGATTTGTTCCCCTTCAGCACCTCAAAGGACAGGAAGGGCATTCCCAGATTTGAAAAAGGGCGTCCTATGAGGTTTATCAGGATTTTAATCAGCATGTCAAATGAAAACAGGTCCTCTACGTTCTTTTTTCCGAACATGATCAGCTGAATGCAGATTATGCCTATTAAAGTCAGCCAGGTAATAAACTGTGTGCTCGGGTTATAGTGTATGAAAAAGCTGAAGGACAGCAGCATTACCGGGAAAGTCAGATATACCGCGGATTTGTTTAAGGGGCTTCCGACATCCCGGAAATAGTAAAAAAGCGTGCAATAAAAGGCTATTGCGAATATTGGGACCGAGATCCCTGTCGATCCCAGCAATACGGTCTCCGTATAAAAAATGCAGAGAAGGATGCTGAGCACGGTGATGATCAAGCCTTTGGGGGAGACAGCTCCGGATTTGAATTCTATATACTCCGGTCTCCTGTTCCTGGGGATGTAGGGCTGGTAATAGTTTGGCACAGCGGCCTGAGCATGAGCGGGAGCCGGCGGTACAGCCGGTCTTGGCTTGACATCTGAATTTTTCTCAAGCTCTTTTTCATCCATAAATAACACTCCAATCATTTTATTTTGTGAGTCCCTGAAAAAGGGCGCACTTCAAAACGGTCCTGTATACTTCCGTTTTTTCATAAATTCAATTACGGTTTATTTTGGGGGATTTTCTTCTCCGGTTTCCGTAAGCGTGGGGCCGGGTACGTATTCCAGAATATCGGCGGGCTGGCAGTCCAACGCTTTGCAGATCTCCTCAAGGGTGGAAAATCTGATAGCCTTTGCCTTATTGGTCTTGAGTATTGACAGGTTGGCAGTGGTTATCCCTATTTTTTCAGCCAGTTCCGTTGAGCTCATTTTCCGTTTAGCCAGCATAACATCAACATTTACTACGATAGGCATCTTTTTTCTCCTCATCCGCTATATTGTGAGATCGTTTTCCTGCTTGTAATCCACCGCCTGGCGGAATAGCTCTCCAATTATAAATATGCAGGCTGCAAGAAATAAAAAAGTCAGGCCCACCAGAAGTACAAATGCCGAGGGAATAAAGAATACGGCCGCCAGGTAAGCAAAAGCAATGGGCAGACACCAATAGGATATATACTTGATCCTGTTTGCCGTATCAAATGTAAAGGGATTCTTCGCATTTATGTTGTGAAGTATCTTTTTGGCCTGTGCGAGTATGGAGAAGGCGCACACTCCCGAACAGACCAGCAGCACCATCATGGAATAGTAGATATCTGCCGCAGCATAGCTGTTTTTAAACCATAAATAATAATTCAGAGTCCAGGGAAGGGATAATACCAATATAGTCCCCAGCACCTGAAATACGGTGCACAGAATTTCCATTACACTGCTCAAGCTGTGCCTGCCAAGAATTTGCAAATTCATAAAAAACCTCCTTGAGTTTTCCGGCCTCATTGTAAATATACTTCTTAAATTATCGTTTGTCAATAAAAAATTAATAAATAATAATAATTTTTATATGTTTTACAATTAAAAAAGGGATATTGCATTTTTTATCATGCAATATCCCTGATCTGTATTTAAAACATTTTTATTTTGCCAAAACTGCTTTTGCCTTTGCAACTATGTTTTCAGCCGTAAATCCGAAGTGCTTGAACAGCAGGTCTGCGGGGGCTGAAGCACCAAAGCTGTCTATTGAAACAACTTCGCCCTTTAAGCCAACATATTTGTGCCAGCCGAAAGAAGAAGCGGCTTCAACTGCAACTCTGGCGGCAACGGAAGAAGGCAGTACACTTTCCTTGTACTCTGCAGTCTGTCTATCAAATAGCTCCATTGAAGGCATACTTACCACTCTTGCATCGATTCCCGCCGCCTGAAGCTGCTTGCCTGCTTCAAGAGTTACGTGAATCTCCGAACCTGTAGCTATAAGTATTACCTGCGGAACCGCATTCTTTGAAGCCAGCAGTGTGTACGCGCCCTTTAAGGCCACCTTGCCGTCGATGTCGAGAACGGGCAGGTTCTGTCTTGTCAGAACAAGACATGTAGGTGATGAAGTGTTTGTAACGGCTGTGTACCAGGCCGCTGCGGTTTCATTTGCATCGGCAGGCCTGAAATCAATAAAGTTCGGGATACTTCTGACTGCGGCCAATTGCTCGATCGGCTGGTGAGTAGGTCCGTCCTCGCCGACTCCTATGCTGTCATGGGTCATGACATAGGTCACAGGCGTCTTCATAAGCGCGGAAAGTCTCATGGCGCCCTTCATGTAATCTGTGAATACAAAGAAGGTGGAACAGTAAACCTTTAAACCTCCATAAATGGCCATAGCGTTGGCAATTGCGCCCATACCATGTTCCCTTACTCCGAAGTGGAGGTTTCTTCCGCTGTAATCAGCAGCTGAAAAATCCCCCATGTCCTTCATATAGGTCTTATTTGAAGGGGCCAGGTCGGCAGAACCGCCAACAAGGTTTGGAAGTTTTTTAGCCAGATAATTTATAATATTGCCCGAGACAGCTCTCGTGGCATTTGGTTTTGTATCGAATTTCCAGAAATCTTCATCGTTGAGCAGAAGCTCGCTGTAGTCTCCGGTCTGCCATATATCCCATTCCTTTGCAAGGCCGGGGTATTGGGCGGCGTACTTTTTGAACAGCTCTTTCCAGCTCTCTTCGGCTTTGATTCCGGCCTGCCTGATCTCTTCCATGTAGGCCGATACTTCTTCCGGAACCTTGAAGCAATCATCCTTGCAGATTCCGTAGAATTCCTTTGTTTTATTCAAGCCTTCCTCTCCGAGGGGCTCTCCGTGAACAGATGCGCTTCCGGCCTTAGGGGAACCGTAGCCTATCTGTGTATTTACTATAATAATGGATGGAGCATTAGTCTCAGCCTTGGCTTTGCCAATAGCGGCGCTGATATCCTCAACGCTGTTGCCGTCGTCAACCTTGAGCACCTGCCAGCCATAAGCGTCAAAACGTTTTGCAACATCCTCGGTGAATGCTATGCCGGTGTCACCTTCAATGGTGATCCTGTTGCTGTCATACAGGAGGATCAATTTGCCCAGTTTCAGAGTTCCGGCCAGTGAAGCGGCCTCGCTTGCGACCCCTTCCATCAGGCATCCGTCTCCTGACAACACATATGTGTAATTATCAACGACCTTATATCCGTCTTTGTTGAATTTGGCAGCCAGAAATTCTTCAGCCATTGCCATGCCAACGCCGTTTGCAATACCCTGTCCAAGAGGTCCCGTTGTTATCTCTACGCCTGTGGTGTGTCCGTATTCGGGATGTCCGGGAGTTTTGCTTCCAAATTGCCTGAAGTTCTGGAGATCCTCTATTGATACATCGTAACCAAAAACGTGCAAGAGGGAGTAAAGCATAGCCGAGCCGTGTCCGGCGGAAAGAATAAATCTGTCTCTGCCGGCCCAATTAGGATTTCTAGGATTATGCTTCAGATGTTTTGCCCAGATGGAATACGCAATTGGCGCTGCGCCAAGCGGTAAGCCAGGATGTCCGGAAGAAGCTTTCTGAACTGCTTCTGCAGCCAGTATCCTGATGGTGTTAATAGCTGCTGTGTCTAATTTGCTCATTTTTCCTCCATTTCTAACGCGGAATAAACACGTATCCCGTCGCCATTAACTTTTTTAAAAGCCTTTACTAAACTTTCGGTCTATTATATATTAACACAAAAAATCTAAAAAATTAATTACTTGTGAAAAAAATATCTATATTTTCATAAACTTTATAAAGGCCTCTGTAAAGAGCTTATAAACAATAAGGATTTTTTGTAAAGAAGATAAATACATCCTCTTTTTTGGTATAATGTAATATAAGGCTTCTTTGCACGGAGGCGGAACCGGTGCCGGCAGGGGGCGTGACAGAAGGCGGGACGGATTTTTACAGATAAAAGCATTTATTTGAACAGCGCCGGATACAGCCGGTCTGCGAGCTTGAAAGGAAATATTTAATGAAAAACAACATAGGAAAGCATGGGGAGCAATGCGAGCCGGGTAAAAACTGCTGTGGCTACTGTTGCACTCAAATCCGGAATTTTTCGGTGAAAATAGGTAAGACGGAAATATTGCATGATGTGAACCTGCATCTGCACTGCGGTGAAATGACAGCTTTGATCGGCCCCAACGGAGCGGGCAAAAGCACGCTTCTTAAAGCCATACTGGGAGAGGTAAGGCATGAGGGAAGCATTGTTTTTGCGGGGGCCAACGGCGAAAATGCAGGCAGGCCCGCGGTGGGCTATGTTCCGCAGCAGTTGGAGTTTGACACGGCCGCGCCTGTAAGCGTAAAAAATCTTTTCACTGCCTGCATGAGCGGGAAACCGGCTTTTCACAGCACGTCGAGGCAGCTGACGGACAGGATACTGGAGTGCCTGGGCCGGGTACAGGCCGAGGGACTTCTGGACAGAAGGCTGGGCGCGCTTTCGGGAGGAGAGCTCCAGCGGGTGCTGCTGGCCCTGGCGCTTGAACCAATGCCTCAGCTGCTGCTTCTGGATGAACCGGTTTCCGGGGTTGACAGGAAGGGTCTGGAGGTCTTTTACGAGATCGTATCGAAAATAAGGGAAATGTATGACCTTACCATAATTCTGGTATCACATGATCTGGATCTGGTAAAGCAGCATGCCGACAGGGTCGTGCTGCTGAACAGGACTGTGGTATTGAACGGAACCCCGGAAGAGGTATACGGCGACAGGCTCCTGCATGAGACCTTCGGCCTGTGGTCATTGTTTGACGGAGAAGAACAGCAAGGGAAAAAAGAAAAGGAGGAAAAGCATGAACCAGATATATAACCTTTTGGACACCATCCTCCCCTTTCAATGGCTGGGATATGATTTCATGAAAAACGCCTTTCTGGCCATATTGCTCATAACTCCCATATTCGGTGTCCTGGGTACAATCATAGTAAACAACCGCATGGCGTTTTTCTCGGATGCACTGGGCCACGGAGCTTTTACGGGAATTGCCATCGGAAGCGTTCTGGGCGTTTCCCAGCCCATTTGGTCCGCCATAATATTTTCAGTGGCCTTTTCGGCGCTTATTACAATTATAAAAAATAAGACCAGGACTTCCACAGACACTGTAATAGGCGTGTTCTCATCGGCCGCCATCGCGCTGGGAGTCGTACTGGTGACACTGGGAGGCAGCGGAGCCAATAAATACACCTCGGTCCTGGTGGGGGACCTGCTCAGCATAAGCCCTGGAGAGATTGGGATACTGCTGGTCCTGGCCATAGCCATAATCATACTGTGGGTGATATTCTATAATAAGGTGCTGCTGGTGAGCGTGAACATATCACTGGCCAGGAGCCGGGGAATCAATACACATGCGGTTGAGCTGGCCTTTACAGCAGTGATTGCGGTGGTGGTGACCATCAGCATTCAGTGGGTGGGACTGCTCATAATAAATTCATTGCTGGTGCTGCCGGCTGCCGCAGCCAGAAATGTGTCCACAAACGCAAGGCAATACAGCGTGGTTGCCATAGCCGTATCAATTGTTTCGGGCATAACCGGTCTGATTCTGTCATATTATTTCGAAACGGCTTCAAGCGCCACCATAGTTATAATTTCGTCTCTGGTATATTTTGCAACGCTTGCCCTGCGAAGGAGATTTGCATGAAGGCATAGAAATAAAAAGATACTTGTGCCTTTTTTAAACGTAAAATGCAAGTCAGTGCATTTTACGTTTTCCACAGTATTCAAAAGCTCACTGAAACGTTATTCACAGACTTATACACATAATCCACAGGTGGGTTTTCACAGGATAATAACATTGACATAATGCGTAAACACTTGACATTACAGCGTGTATGGGAATTTATACATGGCCCGGCTGCCGCTGTTTCACATATCCACACATGGAAAAATCAACAACCGGCGCCAAGTTATCAACAATAAAAGGCGGGAACAATATCCCGCCTTTTAGAACTTTTTATTCATCTTCATCATCATTGTCCAGTTCGTCTTCATCATCCAGCGCATTATTTCCCGTGGCCAGCTTTTTATCGGTGTCGTCCAATCTCTCAAGATAATCGTCAATTAAATCGACGGCCTCGGATTTACTCATTGATTCAAAATTAATATCGCTGACATCTTCGCTCAATTGCTCCGCAAGTTCTTTAATATACTCAATTTGCTGAGCGGTTGCCAATTCAACCATAGATTTGACATGCTGATCGCATTTTTTGTTGGTACAACTGCCATTAATTTTCAGTGAACCGCATTTGTTACAAAATTCCATAAAAAATATCACCCCGCAATTATTACTCTGGCAAAATTATTAATCAAGAGGGCCCCAATTGCCCTTGTGACCAGGTCATAGAGCCGGGTCACAATTAAAACAGATACAGATATTATATATTATAATACGTGCTAATGAATTCATTGTAAATATATAATTTCTTTTTTTTGATAAATACTATATTACCAAATTTAAAAAAGTATGCCAAAGCCACAGTATAATATGCAATGAGAGGTGATAAATTTTAAGGATTACCCATGCATTTCCCTATTTTTCCACAATGCTGAGCAGCAGTCTGCCTGTGGACTTATAAATAAGAAGAAATACCACGGAGTTTATTCCGGCTTTCATCAGGTTAAAGGGCAGGATAGCCGGGATCATAAGCTTCGCAACAGCCTCAAAGCTCATTCCGTAAAATACCGGGTCCAGAGCCAGATTCAATACCGCCATCACAGCCGTCATTCCAAAGCTTCCGAAGATCACACCCAGGATAGCTCTTTTAAAAGTCTTCTTTTTTACATAAATAAATGAAGAAATACCAACCAGAGCCGAAGTTGCAAGAATGTGCATAATGCAGCCGAATATTCCGTCTTTGCCCACCGTTACGGATTGCACCACAGAGGTGATAACGGTCAGGACAATCCCGGAAGCGGGGCCGAAAATAAATCCTCCAAGCAGGATTGGTACGTCTCCCGGCTCATATACGAGAAATGGCGCGGTGGGAAATGGGAATTGCAGGGGAGAGACCACCAGGATGATGGAAATGGCCATCAAAATCCCCATTGTTGTAATTTGCTTAATTCTACTTCTAGCCATAAATAAATACCTCCTTCGACGCGTAAACAGCGTTCGCAAATAAGTGATAAAGCCGTCTGAGGCTTCAGATGCGCAAAGTACCGGCATATGCTCCGGATACATGCTTTGCGTTAGCATGCGTATTTACAGTAAATGAGGCAAGATAAAAGCGCAGGAAACATAAAAACTCTGTGAATAAAATCCACAGAGCTATAATCGGCAAACCAAAACGCCATTCTTCTTTCATCCAGACTTTACTGTCGGCCATGGGATCTCACCATGTCTGCTTTCGCTCGCGGGCTAGTGCAATAGTATGCACATTACCGCCGGTAGGGAATCTCACCCTGCCCTGAAGATACGCAAGTATTCAATTATCAATATCATAACAGAATTGACAGCAAGTTTCAATTCCTTATGTATTGTTAAAAGTATAACACAAAAATAAAATAAGTCAACATGCCCTGAGAAAAATCAGGGTAATATTTCATCTAAAGCTGTTTGATAAAAGATAAATATGTTAAAATTGGAAATGTAGAAAAGAAAATTTTCCTGGAGCGTTTCCAGGGATAAATTTTCTTGTAAATTAATGCACTTCCGGAGGTTTTTATGAAAGTAAGAAAGGCAATAATACCGGCTGCAGGCCTTGGAACAAGATTTTTACCGGCTACGAAAGCACAGCCGAAAGAAATGATTCCCATTGTAGATAAGCCAACCATACAGTATATAGTTGAAGAAGCCGCAGCTGCGGGCATTGAGGATATACTCATTATTTCGGGCAGGAATAAGAGAGCCATAGAGGACCATTTCGACAAATCCTACGAGCTGGAGGAAGAACTGCACCGGAAAGGTAAGCAGGAACTTTTGAGCGTTGTGGAGGAAATATCAAATATAGCAAATATACATTATATAAGGCAAAAGGAGGCAAAGGGCCTGGGACATGCCATTTATTGCGCCAAATCGTTTATTGGGGACGAACCCTTTGCTGTCTTGCTGGGCGACGATATAGTTGATTCCGGAACCCCTTGCATAAAGCAGCTGATGGATGTATACAGCGAATACAGGACCACCATTCTGGGGGTACAGAAGGTGCCGGTGCAGGATGTGTCGAAATACGGCATTATAGCGGGAACCCAGATCGATGAGAGGATTTACAAGGTAAAGGGCCTGGTTGAGAAGCCTGATGTGGAGCAGGCCCCGTCAAATATAGCGATACTGGGGCGGTATATCATTTCTCCCAGAATTTTTGAATTTCTTGAGAAGGCCACGCCGGGCAAGAACGGCGAAATATGGCTGACGGATGCGCTGCAGCAGCTCATGGAAAATGAAGCCATGTACGCCTATGATTTCGTGGGCGACAGGTACGATGTGGGCGACAGAATCGGTTTTCTCAAGGCGACTGTTGAATTTGCCCTTAAACGGGAAGATCTGAGCAATGAATTTTCCGCCTTTTTAAAAGGCAAGGTGGAACAGCTGCCATGATTTCGGAATTCAGAATTAAGGAGACAGGATTCTGAATGAAAAGCGGAAGGGCAGGAGTACAGCGGTATAGAAGTATAGGAAGGTAGAAGTACAGGAGAAAAGCGGAAAAGCAGAATGCAGTAGCGGGGATCCAAAATTCAGGATCCTGAATAAAAGGAATAGGTAATAGTCGAGACACAGGTAAGTAATTATATTCAAAACATAGGTAAAAGATTTCATTCTAAATAGAATTAATAAAAAGCCCAGGGAGTACGGTTTACGCTATGGCGTTTGCATAACCAAACCGTATCTCTGGGCTTTCTTGTTTTGTTTCACATGGTCTGTCTAATAATATAGTAATTATTAATTAAAAGACTTGAACTGATATGTAACGGTGTTGCCCTTTGCCTTTACAGTGACAAATTTGGCTGCGCCTTTGTTTGAATCGCTGAAACCGTATGTATCAAATCCCGCTGTTGATATGTACTTGACTCCGCGTTCCATATAACTGGTGTTTGAGGATCCTTTGTAGAATACCCATACATTTTTGGCAGGATTGAGCTTCTGGTAATCTTCAAGCATATTTTTGAATACGGTTGCTTCCTGCGAATCTTTAAAACTGCCGGGAGAGCCTGCCAGGAATATAAACAGGTTATTTCCCTTAAAAGAATTCACCTGATCCTTGAACCAGAACCACTCGCTGCTGTTTGTCAGTCTCAGGCCGCCTTTTGCGGTGTTGAGCTGAATAAGCCTGTTGCCGTTCTTGTCAATGGATTTATAGCTTGCTGTTGTGGACAGCAGAGGAACCTTGAGTTTGGAGGACAGGTTGTCGCTGGAGCCCACAACCACTGACGCCTCTAAAAAGCTATTTATCCGTGAGGCCAGGGAATTTAACATGGTGGTCTGGGTCTTGTTCTTATCTGCGCTATATGCCGTGTCCTGGCCGAATACTGAGAAGCTCAGGGAGTCGGAGCCCGAAACTGTACGTTCAATATTGCTGCTGTCTTTCGGAACTGAATTTACAGCCGATTTGTTGGCGGCAACATCGGGATAACCCGAGTATGTCATTGTAAGATTGTCGAAATACAGAGTTCCGGAGGTCTTTTGCTTGGTTGACTGATTTATATAAAGCTTTGTCACTTTAGAAGGAGACTTCACATCCGAAAGCGATACCTCCAGGTACTTCCAACCTGTCCAATCCACCTTTGACGCCAGGGTCTTGTAATGTAAGCCACCTTTCGCGTCATAGACCATAGCGACTACACTGACAGGCTTTTTATCGGAACTGTACACCCACAGGCCGAGGTTTGTGGCGCCGCTGTCCAGGGCGCTTCCCCCGTTGGGAAGGTTTATGTACGCCGTTCTGCTGTTATTCACGTCCTTTGTAAAATCATAGGTCAGTTTGCCCGAGTAGGGTGAGGACTTATATACGTTTGTGGCTTTCTCATACTTTCCGGTTACGGATTTTGAAGATAACTCAACTGCCATGGAGCTTGTATTGAAATCTTCTATAACCTTTTTCAGCCCCGGCTGGCTGATGGAAACGGGACAGTAAACAGAGGCCCCGCCAAAGCTGGCTGATACATAGCCGGTGCCTGATTTACCGGCGGTAAATACATTTGAGTTGACTGTTCCGGCATTTCCGAGGACACCCCATTTTACAACCGAAGGGTGTATGCTGGCGCTGAAGCCGTCTTTATCCCAGCCTGTTATGGCTAAGGTCGTGGAGGCTCCCGCTTTTGTGTTGAGTCTGTCATAATTCAACTCCAGCTTCACAGGAGCGCTGAGCACGGTAATGGGGCAGGTCCCTACCACCTTGTCGCCTATCTTGGCTGTGACAATAGCCTCGCCTGCCGTAGTTGGATACAGGGTGTTGTCCTTAAAGGTCCCTTCTACTCCGGATACGGACCATTCTATGTCATTCAAATTGATATTGACCGGATTGAGATATCTGTCAAGACCTCTGGCTGTGAAGGCACGCGGGGAATTGACAAAGTCATAATCCTCATATGCTGTGACCAGAAGTGAATCTACAGGTCCTTTTGGCCCTATGGCGAAAACCCCGAGAGATGCTGAAACACCTCTTTCAAAGCCGTCTGAAGGGACGTTAACAGTAGCGAGCCCGGTAGTTCCTGCCGTTCTGGCAATCATGGTGGTTGAACCGCCGCCGTCAAAGTTTACGGCATTGGCGCTGCCTATTTCCTTCATATAATCAGCCAGTTCTGCCTGGGTCATTCCAATGCTGACACTGGAGTTTTTCCTGCCGTCCACTGTGACTATTATAAGAGTTTTGCCGTCAGCTGATGTTCCTACGGCTGTTCTTGGCTGCCTGGAATCTCCGGCGGCGGAATGGGTGAATTTAGTGACCACTTGGCCGTCCTTGACAAGCAGGGTTCCGCCGGTGAGGGCCATCTGCATTTTGCTGGTATCCACATTCAGAGTAAAATCAAAGGATACCGGATCGCCAACCTTAAAATGTGAGGTCAGATATTGTATGTCGCCGTTTGTAGCCATGACTACAAAACCGTTCTGCGGGATGGCCACTCCGGGTTTGTTCTGGCTGAATTCCTTTACCACGCCGTCCTCAACTATCATTTCCAGCCAGTCGGGATAGGTTTTGGAGACGCCAGGGGTCTTGCTGCCCCATTTGGAATCAACAACATACATTCCATAGTTGTAATAATTATTGTAGTTGTTGTAAGCTGCGATCTTCTTCAGCTCCCCTGTGGGAGTGACCAATTGAACAGCGGTGTTCCAGTATTCGTACAACACATTGTTCAGTTCATCTATTGACAGGGTCGCAGTGTGGTTTGTGTTATTGCCGGTAGAGGCCATTGCAAATTCTCCGTTTGCCATGACAGGTCCATAAGCGGCCTGGGTGGACGGTTCGAAAAAGCAGGCGTTGATTGCCGCAACAGCGCCGCTGTCTTTAGCAAGATTTCTGACTGTGGTGATCTTGGAAACCGAATTCTTATTTATAAGGCTGTCAACCTTAACATTCTCATTTGACAAATCGACTCTGAGCACATTGGTTTGTATCCAGCCGCTTGTAGTGAAGCGGTTGTACTTTTCCAAAACTACTCCCGATGTGATGTTCTGCTTTTCCACCGTCTGGTTTATGACCTGCGGAGAGGCGGCAAAAACACCGGTGTTTAGCGAAATAATTGATATAGCCAGCACTAAAGCCAGTGCAAGACTTTTTCTTATGTATTTATTCATTTCTACCCCCAACAAATTAATATAAATCTTTTATGCAACGGCGCAAGGCCGTACCATCTATGTGATACCTGCGTGACATGGACTTTGGACTATTGACAAAAGAGAACTGACCTGATTTTCCGGACTACCGGCACGATTGACCGGTATGCAAAAGTGGTCTGCTAAATAGATATAAGTCTTTATTGTCCAGACATGAAATGTGACCTATAAGCACCACTCCTTTGATGTAAATTTACCAACTTATGACTTAATTATAGAAAAACTAGTATGACGTATCAAGTAAAATTACATTTCAATTGTATTACATATGGAAAATCCGCCTGGCGGTATAATAAATAAGCGATATTATGAGAATAATAAAGAAACACAATGATAAACTCAAATATATGCGCAATACTGATATTGATTATATATTTCGGCTATAGTAAAATAACTTTTGCACTTGCGATTGTTATATCACTGTTTTAACGGGGTGCAGCGCAACTGGCAGCGGGTGGTTGCAGTAAATTGAATAAATATCGAGGTGTAGCGCAGATGGTAGCGCGCTTGGTTTGGGACCAAGATGCCGCAGGTTCGAATCCTGTCACCTCGACCACGATTTGTCTAAAAAGCCTGATTTTGTCAGGCTTTTCAGCGTTTTAAGAATAAAAAAGCGTAAGTTTTTTTGTGGCAATCCGATAATTGTTATGGTATGCTATTGGCGTCATGACCGATAATTTACGCTGTAATCTCTTGCTGTTATAGTAGGATATCTCTTTTATAAGAATGCACCAGAAGCCTTCCATAGGTCCATTATCTAACAATGAGCTCAGGACATGCTCTACTTCATTCCCGCATTCTTAAGTCTTTGATAAAACTGTTTGCTCATGTATTAGAATCCTCTGTCACTATGAAACAGCGGGTGCACATCTGGATCCTGCCTGATTGCTTCATCAAAGATATCCATGACTAATGGATTATCATTATGATCTCTGATCTTAAATGCCACGATTCTCCTATCATAGAGGTCAAGGATAGCGTTGAGATAGACTTTGTGGACTTCTATTCCTATGTAATACTTGAATTCTGTTACATCCGTAAGCCATTTCTCGTTTGGAGCAGCCGCATGCTGTCGAGGATTTTTTGCTACGGCCTTAGCCAGTTGAGTGAGCGAAGAGCGGGAAACAATAATTTACCTGCTATAAGGCAGATATCTCGGAAATTCATTTATGTGTGTAAATTTAGACATTAAGAAATGACAATTTATGTTGTAAAATTTTATATTTTTTAAAATATTTGAAGGGAATTTGCTTATATAGGTAGAATATTACGCATGTTACATGTTCGATAAATATGATATAAACATCAGTTATATCACTAAAATTACACATTATTATGTAGCTGTATTTTGTGGAGGGGTTATATGCCAAAACCTATTTTAAAAACAAATCAAGACAATAACTTACAGTTGAACTTAGGTATTCATTCTACAACAAAAGCAAAATTAGATCCAATAATGCAAGAAAGGAGATTAAGACAAAAACGTTCCAGTGATTACATAGAGGCAATTAAAAAATTGGATATTGCAGGTCATAATTTGGATAGATCCCAATTTGATAATTTTATAAAAGCTATTGAGAAAGAGTTTCCAGATGTTCCATTTGAAGAGCAGCTTATCGGTATAGTTGCTAAATGTTATCTTGGGATGCCATATGATGTGCATACATTAGATATTACAGGAGAAATTGTTACACATTTTAAATTATCAGAAAGTATGCCTCCCTTGTTGGAAAGAGCGCGAGGACTTGCTCTTCATGGCGGATATGAATTCGTTGAGGTTTATGTAGATTCATTGAGAGCTATAAAAGTAGATGGAACTGTATCGGTATCAAAATAAGATTTGGAGGAAAATTTATGGCAGATTATTCAATTAATAGTGCAAATTTGAGCGCAATAGAAAGTAATCTAGGTGTATTAGCAAGAAATATCAATGTTATCGCACAAAATATTGATATTGTTTCCGCGCAAGTGCAGTCTGTGGATTCTAAAGTTGATTTTGTAACAAACGAAGTAAATGTCTTAGCAGAAGAGTTTAGAGCTTTTGTAAATGAATCAAAAAGGATAGCTGCATTAGCAGATGCGAAACAGACGGTTGTAATACTAGAACAAGAGCTTGCCAAAGAATTCGGACATTATGATACCATTCGAAAACAGACGGTTGGAATTTTACAGGCAACCGATGTAAGTGTAGTAAGAAAAGAAACAATTTCTACAGCTACAGAAGAGTTAATGTTATCAACTCCCAGATATTGGCTAGCCCCTGCACTTATTGCTTTGTCTGCATGGATAAGCGATAATAGAGAATTAGCTGAAAGAGCACTAAAGGAAGCAATGCGAAGAGATGACGAAAAAACGTCACTCCTATTTTGTCTCATTGGTAGAAGAGCAGGTAGGCTCGATGGGTCATTGTTATGGTTAGAAAGATATTTTGGCATGCAGGATCCGGCTAAAATGGAAGATAGAGTAATTGTAGTTTTAGATGCTTTTGCAAGCGGACTTTTTGGTTCAGATGCTAAAGGTATATGTTCCGCTAAGATTAGGGGGTGGCTTGATGAATTATCTGCTCGTGCAGGCTTCGTTGAAACACAAAAACAACAATGGAGTACAGCTATATGCGGGAAAAAGGTCTTTATAGATGACACATCTTTCCCATATTTGAAGGATAATAGCCCTACGTGGCCAGAACTAAAAGAAGTTCTTTCATGGGCAGAGACTCATGAAAATATATATCAGTATTTTAATGCTATTTTTAATACACCAATTAATAATTCTGTTTCAGTGGAATCAAAAATTGATGAGATTTTAGATAATTTAGTAACAAATTATGATAATGAGGAATTACCTTTACGAAAAGAACTCAGAAGGAATCACTTAATAATTGAAGAAAATGGTATGCTTGACAGAGCATTGAGTAGATTTGACGCTGAGGAGAATTCGTATCAACAGTATGGAGATTTTTCTCAACATTTAACTGATGTAGCATTAAATCCGGAAAAAACAGGAGCTCTAATTGCAACTCAAAAGTTAGCAATTTCTTTATCAAAAGATTGGATTTCAGATGCATACGAAGACTTGACTGCTAAAAGCAGAGCAAGTCTTCCTGTTGAAATTAATATAAAAGTTTCAAATTGGATGGGGAAAACACGAGATGGGAGTAATGAAGCTGAATTACAAGAATCACTAAATTCTTATATAGATAATTTGAAAGAGGATGCTTTGGCTAAAGTGAAATGGTTTTCTATAAAAGTGGTTATAGCAATTATTATCGGCCTTATTGTTGGCGTTATTGGACTTGCTACCATAGTAGTACCGATATTAGCTGTTGCAGGCATAGCTTTGTTTATCTTCATGGAGTGTAAAAAGGCCAAAAAGACTAAGGAATTAACAATCAACCAGATGGAAGAATTCAGAAACAGTGCACAGGTTGCGCTTAAAGCTACTTTGGCAGAAATTGTTGATTTTAGACGATTATATTCTGTGAAAGATGCAGATTATACAAAAGTAATAGATTTTTTAAATCAACTATCTCCAGAGCAATATATATCAATTGTTGATTCTCAGAAGGCACGCCAAGTACTTTAATGGAGGGGTAAAGTTATGGATAACATGGATAAAGGAAATTTGGTTAATAAGGTAGAAGAGGAATATACAAATAATAATATGCAGAACGGTTTATCTAATGATAGAAAGGATAGTCAAAATGTTGATGAGTTTGCTTCAACTCTTCCTCAATGGAATTTAGAACCTCCTACTTCGGTAATAAAGAGGGTGAAGAGAGTTATATGAAAAATCCGACTACATACTCAGAATGGATGAATTGTTTTGATATAGCTAAAGAGGGAACAAGAGACGCGGAAGTCCTTGAATGTGTGCAAAAGGGAGTACTGGTTTTATCAGCGGGAGTTGCAGGTCGTTTTGCAACACAATTGAGTGATGTTGTCAAATTTAGAATAAAGAAAGCATCCGATAAATTTTCCAGAGCGATGCAAATCTGTGGCGGTGACTTAAACTTATTATCAACGGCATTATTGTCATTAAGGAAAGAATTTAAATTTTTAATCAAATTTGTACAACTACCGGTTTTACCTCAGAACGATATAGATATCCTTATAAAAGCAATTAAAGAGCAAGCTGATCAAATGCAAAAGTCGTTGGAAGAGACTGGTTCAAAGAATGATAGAACTGGAACATTGGGAAGCATTATTAAACGAAATAGGGTTAATAGTTTGGAGGACTGATAAATGGATTTTAATACTTGTGTAAGTACTTTAAAAAGATATTCGATGGCACGTATTCCTTTTATTGCACTAAATTCAATTGAGAAAATAAGAGCTTTAGAAGTTATAAAACTTGTCGCAACAGATCTTAGTCTGCCATTTTATGCACACACACTGTCAAAAGGTATGTTTGACATAACAACCGGCAAAACAGTAAATGAAGATAAGTCAGTTATGGGAGCGTTGGATTTTATTTGCGAGCAAATAAAGATTAAGCAAAACTTAACTTTTGTGTTTACTGAAGTATCAGATATTGGGAACGACTCCATGACATCAAGATACTTTTTAGATGTAGTGTCATTGGCAGAAGAGAATGGAGCTGCTATCCTTGTTATTACTACAGATCCTGTTTGGAGTCAGCTTCAGAGATCAGGCATGACTGCTTCATTAGATTTACCAAATGAGCAGGAAATGTTGCAAATAATATGTGAAAATATTGAACCGTATCGCAGCAATATTTCAATCGAATGGGACAATAGTGATTTTCGTGAAGCCGCAACTACTTTAACTGGTGTCACACGTGTAGAGGCACAAAATGTTATTGCTTCATTGGTTGCAAATCGTGCTATAAAGAAAAGTGATTTAACAGAAATAAAGTTTGCTAAAGATCGTCTTTTTTCAAACATTCAGGGATTAGAAAAGATTGAAGTGTCGCAAAATATACTTGATGTTGGAGGACTAAACGGATTAAAAAGTTGGTTGAATGACAAGAAGAAACTTCAAAATCCGGAAAAAAGAGACGAATTAAGAAAAAGAGGAATGCAGCCACCTCGTGGTGTGTTACTGGTAGGGGTTCCGGGTTGTGGTAAATCTTTATCTGCAAAGGCGATCGCTGCTTTTTGGGAACTACCTTTATATAGGCTTGATTTTGCAACAGTTCAGGGCCAATATGTTGGTCAAAGTGAACAGCAATTAAAGGAAGCATTTCAGACTGCTGAACATGTTTCCCCATGTGTTTTATGGATTGATGAAATTGAAAAAGGGTTGGGCACCTCCGGATCAGATTCGTCAGGTGTAACCACCAGAATGGTAGGGCAGTTTTTGTTTTGGATGCAGGAATGCAAAAAGCTAGTGTTTGTTGTTGCAACTGCAAATGACGTATCAATGTTACCATCAGAGTTATTGCGACGGGGAAGATTTGATGAACTGTTTTTTGTAGATTTACCTACCGAAGAAGAGAGAAAGGAAATAATCACTTTGTACTCGGAAAAGTATTTAAAAACAACTTTATCTGATACAACTCTATACGAATTGGTAAAGATTACAGATGGTTTTACCGGGGCAGATTTAGAGTCTTCACTTCGTGATATTTCATATAGGCTTATTGCCAATGATGACTTGCATTTAGCTGATGACTTGCTAATAACATCATTAAAGAATGTAGTGCCACTTTCAAAAACAAGTCCAGAAAAAATTGAGGCTATAAGAGATTGGGGGCGAGAAAGGGCAGTACCTGCATCGGGTAAACCAATTGGAGGGAATATCATAGAAAATAAGCCAACAAGAAGAGTATTGGTTTAAAGCAGGAATTTAGTCTGCAAAATGTCAGTTTGTCAAGTGGAGAGTATAAGCCTATGCAAGCTAAAGTATACAATTAAGTCCTCTCACTCCGACTAATGAAGAGGCCATCAATTTTTGTCGATGGCCTCTTGTTGTGAATACACTAAGCCCCAGGCTACGCAGGGGGAGTTAGGAAGCTTTAGCTTAAAGTAGAAAAACAAAACCTCCAATCTGACACTTCGTTCACCATTGACTGTTGGTTTTTCCTTCGGTACCACAGCGTGTGACCATCACGTTAAGTGGAGATGCCTTGCAAATAATGAAGAATGGCTTAAGATACATAAAAATCCTCCATTTCCGGTACCAACACAAAGAGGCCAGAACACATAGACTCTGACCTTCCTCTATTGCATTCCGGCAGTCATTGTTCAATAACATTAGACTTGTGGTTTTGCATACTTGTCTTTCGGAAGGTTTGCCCATTAACTTTTTTATTTTGAGATATGCGTAAGAATAATTCAGTAATTTCTGTATTGTCAGATATTTGCTCCGGAGGGAACTTCCTTAATAAACAACACGATTATCAGGGAGGCTGCAGCAGCCTGATAAGGTTTTATATTTTCATTCTTCCAAACACTATCAAAAATTTACACATTTATGATAAACTATTTAGGAAGAATAGTTTTAGACCAATGAAAAAGAGGTTTGCCAAAGATGAAAAACTTCCTGAAAGTAGTGGGGTTGAGCCTGATCGATGCCGTTATTATAATAATCATACTGATATCCATTGTCAGGCTCCACATTCCAATGACTGGTATCTATGTGGTTTATGGCGGTACGGCCATATTATTTCCGCTTATATTGCTTCTGATTTACAACAGATTTTTCGGGCGGGAAACGCTTATTGTGGTGCCGTTGAGCCTGGTACTGGCCATGTTGTATTCACTTGGCGTGTCAATTTACAGCTATTTCGGGACAAGCAGTTTTTCACTGATGTTTAAAGAATTGATGTATTTCATATATTTTCTGCCCTCAATAATTTATTGCGGAGCTGGGTGGATTATTTTTGCCATTTTTTCCAGGATGTTAAAAACTCCGCACAGAAGGGAATTATAAGAGAATACAGGATTCAGAAATCCGGAATTTAAAAATCAGTATTCAGAATTTGAACCTGTATAAAAGAATTAACAGGTTCACGGTATGAAAATTATACTGAAAGACAAGGATATGAACTGTTTCCTGAATTCATAGAAACAAAGGAGTGGTTTGACTTAATGAAAACCGATAGCATAGGCTTTTTGGATTCAGGCTTCGGCGGGATAACTGTTTTGAGCGAGGCCCTGAGGCAGCTGCCTTACGAAAATTACATATATTATGCGGATATAGAGCATGTCCCCTATGGAACGAAAACCAAGGAAGAAGTACATAGCTATGTGTTTCAGGCCGTGGACTTTCTGGTGGGGCAGGGCATAAAGGCGCTGGTCGTGGCCTGCAATACGGCTACAAGCATTGCGGTGCGGGATCTGAGAAGTGTTTATTCCTTTCCCATAGTTGGGATGGAGCCTGCCGTGAAGCCCGCGGTCGAGAACGGAAACGGCAAGCGGGTGCTGGTCCTGGCCACGCCGCTGACACTCCGGGAGGAGAAATTTCACAGCCTGGTACAGAGGGTGGACCACGAACATGTGGTAGATTATCTGGCCTTTCCGGAGCTGGTGGATCTGGCTGAAGACATGATATTTGAGAGAGAGGAAGTCATTCCGGTCATAAGGGAAAAACTTTCAGGGTACGATCTTGAAAATTACAGGACCTTCGTCCTGGGGTGCACTCATTTTCCCATATACAGAAAGATATTCAATGAGGTGCTTCCTCCGCATATAGACGTTATAGACGGAAGCGCAGGCACAGTTAAATATCTGAAGCGCCTTCTGGAAGAGAGGGAGCTTTTAAAGAGTGGGGCCCCGGGAGGGCGGGTCAGATACTTTGACTCGGGAGTGCAGATTATCAATGAAGAAAGGCTGAAAGTATTTAACCGGCTTTTGTCGGAGTGCTAGATTAACGGATTCCTATATTATCAAGTTGTCAGTTTGGTTAAAAATTAAATTGTAACAAACTCCGTACCGTTGACATAAAATGTAGTGTACAATAACAGGTTTCCGGATGTCCGGTTATTGTAGACCCCGAAGGTTTGTATGACGGATATGTCATCTTATAACATTTATTTGTGAAAGGAGCGGAGAATATGTCGGAAGATAATTGCTGCAATGGCAACGGCCTTACTATAAATGGCGATCTTGTAAATGCTATGGCTAAAAGAATCGGCGAAACTGTTACTATATTTACAAAAAGCGGAGGAATGTCCGGCTGCGGCTTTACAGGCGTGCTGCTGGGAGTGAATGAGTGCTTTGTTAAGCTTTTAAGCCAGATTGGCCCGGCTCCGGGTTGCGCGCTGGGAAATTCGTGCACCGGAACACCGTTTGCCGCCGGAATGGGCTGTGCAGGAGGCGCTGAGGACTATGGAAACAGCAATTCCAACGTATATGGCAGCGGATGCGGTACCGGCTACGGCGCCCCGATCAGGTCTGTCGGATCAGTTACAGATATACCTATCGACAGCATAGCCGCATTTACTCATAATGCTGTTTAATTATATGCTTTAAGCTGTTACATTGCTATTATACTGTAATTATATTGATATTTATAATGTTAATATTTATGTTGATTTATTAATTTTGACATGTGGAACCATCTGGTCTGCCTGAATTCAACGGCTGGCCCGGATGGTTTTTATTTTAATGGGAATGCCACAAAGCATGGTGAAATAAGGCTTAACTGTTTTATTTATCCAATGAATTTAATATTTCTTTGTGTTTTCATTTGAGATGGGAATGAGTATAATTAATATAGTAGTGTAGCGGTCAAAATGATTTTACCGGGAGTTGAAGCAATGATTAAAAAAGAGATGATAGCCTTATTACTTGCCGGAGGTCAGGGAAGCAGACTTGGAGTCCTGACGAAAAATGTGGCTAAGCCCGCTGTTTTGTATGGCGGGAAGTACAGAATAATCGATTTTTCACTCAGCAATTGTATAAATTCAGGAATAGACACCGTGGGCGTGCTGACACAATACCAGCCATTAAAGCTGAATTCCCATATCGGAATAGGGAAACCCTGGGATATGGACAGGATTGACGGAGGGGTGACAATACTTTCCCCATATCTGAAAGCGGAGATGGGCGAATGGTTCAAAGGAACGGCAAATGCCGTATATCAGAATATACACTATATAGACAAATACTCTCCAAGGTATGTGGCAATTTTGTCGGGAGACCATATTTACAAAATGAATTATTCGAAGATGCTTGATTTCCACAAGGAAAACAATGCGGATGCGACCATTTCGGTAATAAATGTTCCATACGAGGAGGCCGGCCGCTATGGCATTATGAATTGCCATGAAAACGGAAAAATATATGAGTTTGAGGAGAAGCCCAAAAATCCCAGGAGCACTCTTGCTTCCATGGGTGTGTACATATTCAACTGGGACATGCTCAGGAAGTACCTCATAAAAGATAATGAAACAGCCGGTTCGGACAATGACTTCGGCAAAAACATCATTCCAGCCATGCTGAATGACGGCAGGAACTTGTGGGCATATCAGTTTTCGGGTTATTGGAGGGATGTGGGCACGGTACAGGCCTTCTGGGAATCCAACATGGATCTGGTCAGCAGGGTGCCGGAGTTTAATCTCTTTGACCCCGAATGGAAAATATACACCCCAAATCCGGTGAAGCCTGCCCATTATATCGGGCCGGACGCACGTGTGAAAAAATCCATAATCGCCGAGGGCTGCAAGGTGTACGGTACGGTAATAAA
Source organism: Bacillota bacterium (assembly GCA_023397905.1). Lineage (GTDB taxonomy): Bacteria > Bacillota > Clostridia > Acetivibrionales > DSM-1351 > Ruminiclostridium. Next base: position 59,314 of record JAEWSZ010000182.1, read on the forward strand.
TTCGGTGCTGTTTCCGGGAGCCGTTGTAGAAGAGGGGGCTCTGGTGGAAGATTCCATTATAATGTCCAATTCAATAGTAGGTAAAAATACCTCTGTCAAAAGATGCATTATAAGCGAGTGGGTAATAATCGGCGGAAACTCAGCGCTGGGAGAGGGCCCCGACATGGCAAACGAAAGCAAACCCGGCATATACAGCTCGGGTATTACGGTTGTGGGAGAAGAGGCAAATATACCCGCAGGGGCGATAATAGGAAAAAATGTTATGATAGATATAGGCGCAAGTGAGGAAGATTTTGCCACACTGACTGTGGAATCGGGCAAAAACGTGTTTAAAGGAGGTGTCAGCGAATGAAGGACGTAATGGGTATAATTTTGTCAGGCGGAAAGCATACCAGGCTGAAGGAGCTTTCCACCATGAGGTCCACCCCCGCGGTTCCGGTGGGCGGAAAATACAGAGCTGTGGATTTCGTGCTTTCAAACATGGTCAATTCGGGCATTACCAATGTAGGCGTAATTACCCAATACAGCTTCAGATCGCTGATGGACCACCTGGGCTCCGGCAAGGAGTGGGATCTGGACAGGAAAAACAACGGGCTCTTTATTTTCCCTCCATTTTTATCAGATGAAAATTCCAGCTGGTACAGGGGCACCGCTGACGCAATGTACAACAACCTCACCTTTTTAAAGAGGAGCAACGAGGAGTACGTGATCATTTCCCAGGGCAACTGCATCTATACCACCACTTTTGACGACATGCTGAAAGCCCACAAGGAAACAGACGCGGATATAACCGTCATGTACAGGGAGATGAACGATATTCCCATTGAGGAGCTTTCCAATATGGGCATCCTGCAGTTGGACAGTACCCAGAGGGTAACGGATTTCCAGGAAAAGCCCATGAATCCAAACACTTTGTATGCTTCGCTGGGAACATATGTGATCAGGCGGGAGCTGCTGATATTGCTGTTGGAGGAAAGCGTTGCCCACGGCCATTATGATTTCGTAATGGATATAATAATCAAAATGCTGCACAAGCTGAAAATATGCGGCTACAGGTACAATGGATACTGGAGGAGCATATCCTCGGTCCAGATGTATTACAAATGCAATATGGAGCTTCTGAATCCAGAGATCAACAGCGAACTGCTGGGTTCGGCCAAGATATACACAAAAGTCAAGGATGAGGCCCCTGCCAAATACAACGAAGAGGCCGAAGTGAAAAATTCAATCATAGCCGACGGCTGTATAATTGAAGGAACCGTTGAAAACAGCGTGCTTTTCAGAGGGGTTACAGTTAAAAGGGGCGCTGTTGTAAAGGACAGCATTGTCATGCAGGGAAGCATTATTGAGGAGAATTCAGTGCTGAATTACGCCATTCTCGACAAGAACGTGCTCCTGTCAAAAAACAGGAGCTTAAAGGGCGAGGAGACCTGGCCCCTGATCATAGGAAAGAATGTAATAGTGTAATAGTATCGAAGCATGGTCCGACGCAATGGGGACCATGCTTCTTTGTATAAGTGTAATCAGGTAAATGATAAATGCAATAAGCGATACCGTCTCTGGTAATTAATTATATGTCATAACTTTTTGAATCAGGAAGAAATCCCGTGCCGAACAATATCAGGAGCGGCATCACCGGCAGGTGATATCTGGACTGGACTTCCAGCAGCATATAGGATATGAGGATGCCTCCGAAAATCATAAGGAAAACCAGGGAGTCGTATCTTCTCTCTATCAAAGTATAGAAGCAAGAGCAGACCGCCATCAATATAACCAGAATATAAAAAGACTGCGATATTCCGTAAAACAGCCTGGGATAGGATTTTACAAAGGTTTCCGCCGCCGAGGAACCGGAGGATATGGTACTCCAGTAATAGCCGTAGTTTTCATTACCCCATAAAATTTCGAATTTTTTTACAAAAAGGCGCGGCAGCTGGGCCGGATCGGAAGTAAGCCTGCTAAAAGCTATCTGCCGGGCGTCGCTGTGCACTTTGTCGATATCGTAATTATCCTTTTCGATAATTTTAAAATCCTCGTCATTGAACATGCCATCATATTTGCTGTTTGTACCCACCATGAGGTTAAATCCCGAATCGGACCTGGCCACATCCACTCCCGTGGCGCTTTGAATGGGTATGTTAATTAAGTTTACTATTGCATAATAGCTGACTACGACCAGTGCAATGGATTTTACATTGAGCCCCAGGCTGTACAGGGAGTTGGACCTGTACTTTTTATATATCAGAACAAAGACTGCAAACACGGGCAGAAGCAGCATTGCCATGGGTCTGATGAGCTGTGCCAGCGCGGTGAGCAGCCCCACTGCCAGCAATATAATATTTCCGCTGACAAGTTCATGATTTTTAAAGGTATATTTTTTGATAAACCTCAGCATCAGCAGCGTCGCGCCTGTAAAAAGCACCAGAAACAGATGCTCTGAGGCGACCACTGATGTGTACATGATATCGGCCGGCCACAGGGCGGCCAGCAGTGCTGCAATGCGGGCCGCTTTCCTGCTGTACAGCATTCCGCCTCCGGCATATATGATTAAGACCAGTATTATTGAGAGGGTTACATTGAAGAGCTTTGCCACAGCCAGGCCTGTCCCGAAAATGTGGTAAATGCCTGCCAGAATCATACCGAAGCTGATTTTAAAGGGAAAGGCGGCATAGAAGTTTACAAACCCCTTAAAATCTCCCTGACTGGCGCTTACACCATAGTTATGTATGTGGAGGAAATCGGAAAATGGCTGGGTACGTACATAATATATCCACATTAACCTTGGAATAAGTGCTATGAGAATTAAAACTATTAAAAAAACTCCAGAATTTATTTTTGAAAGTATGTCTACCTTATATATGATATATATAAGTAAAGATGCGGTCATCAGAAAAGCCAAACCTGTATAAAACGGCATTTTCAAAGCGGAGGGACCGGATCTGAGGGCGGCGGTCAGAGCAATCGAAACGAGCAGTGCTATTGCTCCCCATACTATGACAAAAAAGACAATGTTCTTAAACTTTACTTTCCCCAAAACATCACTTCCTTACAAAATGTAATATTTATTACCGGTTTTCTTACATTTTAACATAACAAACCCCGCCGGCATATGAAAAGTTTATTTTATGATGCCTGAGGCGCCCGGGATGTTGCTTAAAATTCATAAAATGTTTTTACAATGTAATACTCTTTTAACCTTTGTAAAGCATCCGTAACCCTCTTGTAATAAGTTTACCATAATAAACCTCTATGTGAAAAACAGCCCATTACAGTACGCTTACAGTTACTTTACATCTTCTATATTATGTTGACCTGATAAAAATAGCGGTGCTATAATTATTTCAGAAATCAGGCGAGCGATGTCTGCAAACCCTGATTTTAAACTGTTTTATACCGGAAGATAAATATTCTTGGCCTTGTTCTTCCGGTAATCCTATGGCCACTAAAAATCTAAGGAGGATTTGGTAATGAGAAATTTTAAGAAGATTTCTGCTGTGGTAGTTGCCCTTGCGATAATGCTAACTACATTTGTACCAGCATTCGCGGCATATACTCCAGTCAACGGGGACAAGGCAAATGTTCTCCACCAGCTAGATCTCTATGCAGGTACTAGCTCAACCACATTCGACCCTTCTCTTGATACCAAGCTGACAAGAGGACAGGGAGCAACACTTTTAACAAAATTGTTCAACATGGACGATGCCGCACAGGCTCTGACCGATGCTGAAACAACTGCAATCCTCAAGGACTTTGCAGACGCGGACAAAGTACCTACATATGCTGAAAAGAGACTGGCATATCTGATAAAGAACCACATCATGTCAGGTTCTGAAGACACAGCAACAGGTAAGCTTTATGTCAATGCCGATGAAGATCTTCTCGGCGGACAATTCTCAACTCTGTTACTGAAGCAGCTCGGCTTCACAGTAGCAGACTGGAAGGAATCAATCAAGCAGCTGGCAAACGTAGAAGGCGCTAAAGATATCTCCGGATACGCTTCATACGCCGCAGGTTCAGTATTAAGAGACCAGGCAGTGGGAATAATGTACGGAGCTCTCACAGCCAAGTACGAAGACGGAAGCGCAACCATCATCGAGAAAATAGTAGCAGCCAAGCCTGCTCTCAGGGATATCGCCATAGCAGCAGGGCTTATCGCCGCTCCGAAAAATCTGGAGGTTGAGAGTGTAACTTCAACCAACTTGAGAGAAATATTTGTTAAATTCAATAAAGCTGTCGACAAAAATACAGCTGAAACAGTAACTAATTATTTGTCAAACACAGATGCTGCAACTTATATTGATGGTGCACCTGCTCTTCAGGCAGATGGTAAGACTGTAAAATTAACAGTTAAAGATGGAACAGCAAATCAAACTTCTATTGATTTCGCCATTAAAAATGTGAAAGATGAAAGTGGGGTAGCACTGGCTTCCACATATTCCACTTCTATAACGTTGTTTGATGCAGAAGTGCCAAAGGCTCTGAGCTATAAGTTTACCGGACCGCAGAACATTGAGATTACATTCTCAGAACCAATTGATGCTGCAGCTTCAACTCTTTCTGTATTAGTTGACAACGGTATCTATGGTGCAACAGCAGCAGTTAAATCCGGCAATGAATATGTAGTCGAAGTAGAATTGGGCGCCGCATTGACAGAAGGTGCTCATACATTGGTAATAAAAGGCGCTAAAGACTTTGCTCATTATACTTCATTAGACAAAACTTTTGATGTAAATTATGTAAAGGATACTACGGCTCCGGTTGTTTCAGTAGAAGCAACACAAACAGAAGTAACATTTTCTTTTAACAAGCCGGTTACAGGTCTGTCAACCGCTAATATTTATCACACATATTCTTCCTACAAGCCATATGCGCTTGTTGATGAAAGCGGAAATGCAGTTGTTGCGGATAAATATTATGATAAAGTAATAGCTAAATTCGTAGATCCTAATAACTCAGATAACAAGCTTCCATTACCTGCCGGTTCGGCTACGAAAGTTGTTCTCATTAAAGAAGCTTCTGCTGGCGTAGTGGTTCAGGACAGATATGGCAATGCAATACCTGAGGATTTGACATTTACGGTAACAGTGGCAGCAGATACCACTGCTCCGTCAATATCGGGGGTTACAGTTGAAAACGAACATAAAGTAATTATTTCGTATTCGGAATCAGTCAGCGGTTACTATGATGCTGCAAACTTTGTAGTAAAGAAATCTGACGGAACTGTAATTTCAAACAGCGAATATTCAGTTTCCCAGCTTATCGAAGACAGCGTTTATAAGACAGTCCTGACATTCACAAAAGATCTTGCAGGCGGAGCTTACAGCGTAGAAGTATCAAACATTAAAGATACATCTTTGAATGAAAATGCAATGGGTACTAAAACGGCTACATTTGTTGTTACAGATTTAACTCCCATATCCGAAGCATCATTTATACTCTCGGATGACGGCAAGACATTATATGTTACATTCCCTGAAACCATGAGTACTTCAGGAGTAAATTCAATACTTAATCAAGCAAACTATCTGTATGGTTCATCAGCTAGTAATGCGGTTGCACTTACCGATGCAGCTATCTCAATATTCGGTACGGCTGATAAGGCTAAGATAGTACTTCCTTGGGACTTCAGCGGCAAGAACCTGTACATTAAAAATGTAGCTGACGTTGCAGGTAATGTTATGAGCGCAATGTTTATAGCAGCAACTCCTGTTCCTAATGCAGCACCTGAAATTACAGCTGTTAAGACAATTGCTTTGAACAAACTTGAATTGACGGTAGATAAGAACTTATCGTCAATAAATGCCAGTAATATAATAGTTGATGGAATCCCAGTTGCAGCTGCAACATTTGTGAATGGAACAGACGCAGATACCGGTCTTCCAAAAGCAACAATTACTGTTACATTGAAAGCTTCAGGTGCGTATGCAACAGGTGATCTGAAACCATCTATCATCAAAATTACGGGCACAGATATCAAATCAATTACCGGTAAGCCAATGGTTGCTAATGACAATGTAATTTCATCAATAACTCCTACTGACGGTGTTGCTCCTGTAGTTGCTGACATACAGATTGCAAACGGATCAACCACAACAATCAAAGTAATATTTGATGAAGCTATAAATCCTGATTCATGGACTAATATCGGTAAGAATGGATTCTCAGTAGTTGGTGGAACTCTTAACTCAGTTTCATTCGATGGCAACAAAACTGTAACATTAACCGGTACAAACTTCAGCAAATATACCGATGTAATATATACAGCAGGAAATCTTTGCGATAATACAGGGAATAACAATCAGGTAGCATCATTTAATTATACTAATACTTTGACAGTAACACCATAATTATGATGATGATACCGTAATCGAGTTGTAACTGTAAAACATTAAACATTAATTAAAAACTGTCTGGCAAACCAGCCTGTAAAGGATTGGTCGTCAGGCAGTTTTTCTATTTCAGTTCTATTACAAATTCTTTACACTTAAAATGGCGTTGTTGACTGTAAAATTTGCCAGTGATATAATACATATGAATCAAGATAGGTAAATTTAGCCAAAGTGTTGCTAAAGGTGCTAAATCTTGAAAAATTGGTTTAACGAGCTGGGCTAAATATGGGATGAGGCGTAGCCTGCTCTGGAATTAAATAGCCCACCCGCCACAAAATACACAAGGAGGATTTGAGAACATGAGAAATCTCAGAAAGTTAACTGCAGTTGTTGTAGCAATAGCATTAGTGCTTACTTCTATGACTGCTGCATTTGCGGCTTCAACAAGTTATGAGTTTGAAGCACAAGCAAACACACTTAAGGATCTCGGAATCTGGGAAGGTTCTACTGATGGTGACCTGATGCTCGGTAAAGATTTAACCAGAGCTGAAGGAGCAGTTTTGGTTCTTAAGCTTTTATTTGGAAAGACAGACGCTGATCAGGAAGCAGCAGATACCGCAGCATTGGATAAATTTGCTGACGTTGATGAAGTTCCTGCATGGGCTGAAGGCTGGTTGGCATTAGCAGTTGCTAATGGCGTAGTAAAAGGTTCAGAAGCAAAAGACGGTTCATTGTCATTGAATGCTGACTCTCCATTATTAGGAAAAGATCTTGCATCAATGTTCATGAACGCTCTCGGATTTGCTGATGAGAATGAATACGGATCAGCTGCTGAATTGTTGGCTGAAAAGTCAAAAGGTACTATCTTAGCTGGTATAGCTGAAGATATCGAAAACGAAGCACTTACAAGAGATGTTGCTTCAGCAGTAGTTTTTGATACTTTGACAGCTACAGCAAAAGATGCTACAAAGACAGTTATTGAGACTTATGTGGGTTCAAATGCTGAGCTCAAGGCTATAGCTCAGAAAGCTGGCTTGATTGCAACTCCAACTGAACTTGCAGTTGAAAGCATTGAAGCTCCTAACTTGAGAGAAGTACTTGTTAAGTTCAACAAGAAAGTTGACAGTAATTCCGCTCAGGTTGAAGGTAACTACATGAACAGTTCAGATACTGCTCAGTATATTGAAGATGCTATTCTTCAAGAAGATGGCCAGACAGTAAAATTACTTATCAAAGACGGTACTGAAAACCAGACTACCCTTGACTTTGAAATCAAGAACGTTAAGGATGAAAGCGGAGTAGTATTGGCTTCTACTTACACTAAGAGCTTGAATATATATGATGCAGAAGTTCCAAAGGCTCTCAGCTACAAGTTTACTGGACCGGATGCCATTGAAGTAACTTATTCAGAACCAATTGATACAACTGCTTCAGCTGCTACACTTTCAGCTATGGTTGATGATGGTATCTATGGTACAACAACTACAGTAACAAACGGTGGTTATGTTGTTAATGTTGAGCTTGGCTCACCATTAAGTGAAGGCGCTCATAAGTTAGTAATAAAGGGTGCTCTTGACTTTGCACACTATACATCGTTGGATAAGACTTTTGATATGACTTATACAAAGGATACTACAGTTCCTACAGCTACTGTAGAGGTTACACAGACAGAAATCAAGTTTACTTTTAACAAGCCTGTTAAAGGATTGGGATTAAAGAGTATCTATCATACTTATTCATCATACATTCCATACACTTTGGAAGATCCTGACAGACACACTGTTGAGCCTGATCAATATTACTCCAAAGTAACAGCATCATTTGATGATGGAACGAATGTTCGCCCATTACCTGCTGGCACATCAACAAAAGTAGTACTTGTTGCTGATGCTGGAGATGACGGAGCTGGAAATGACCTGGTTATCACTGACAGATATGGCAATGTATTACCTGGAGATTTGACTTTCAATGTAACAGTTACAGCTGATACTACTGCTCCCGTAATTACAGGAATTTCAGTAGAGAATCAGAAAGAGATATTGATATCATACTCAGAAAGTATGAAAAATTGGCTTGATGCTGCAAACTTCGTAGTTAAGAAGGCTGATGGTACTGTAGTAAGCGGTATTACAGTAACTGACGGTACAGCAGATGGTGTTACTAAGACTAAGCTTGTATCTAATGATGATTTGTCAGGCAGTTATACAGTAACAGTGTCAAATCTTACTGATAAGTCTCTTTATGCAAATCCTCTTGGAGTACAGACTGTCAGCTTTACAGTTAACGATCTGACTGGTATTACAAAAGCTTCCTATGATGTATCTGATGATGGAAGGACTTTGTATGTAACTTATCCTGAGGCAATGGCTACTACCGGAACATTCTCAGTATTGAACAAAGACAACTATTTGATTGGTACTACTGCAGATTCTGCAACCAAAATATCAAATGCTTCGATTTCAGTATGGGGTTCAGCTGACAAAGTTAAGATAGTATTGGATACAGCAATTGGTGGTAATAAGCTTTTCATTAAAAATGTTGCTGATGTTGCCGGAAATCTTCCTGCTTCGCTTTACATAGCAGCGACAGATACTTTAAATAACCCACCTGTAATTACAGATGTTAAGACTATTGCGCTTAACAAGCTCGAGATAACAGTCGACAGACAGTTGTCAACTATCAACGCTGCTAATATTGTTGTTGATGGAACTACTGTGGCAGCAGTTTCATATACCAATAAAACAGATGATGGTAAGCCGATATCAGTAATTACTGCAACATTGAAGGATTCTGGAAAACTTTCTGACGGTGCAGCTTTGCCTGCTACCATAGCAATAGTCAAGACTGGTGCTACACCATCGACAAATATCAAGTCACTTACTGGTAAAGAGATGGCAGATACCACAAATGCATTGCCTTCAGTTATTGCTGCAGGTAAGTTAAAGGATGGAGTTGCTCCGGTTGTCAGCAAAGTTTACTTTGTAACTTCAAAAGCAATCGTAGTTGTATTTGATGAAACTATAGATCCACGTTCTGTAACGAGTGTTGGCAAGAATGGTTTCTCAGTTGCTGGTGGCACTCTTGATGGAGTTATAGTTACTGGTAAGTATGCAATATTGTACAATGATGATAAAGACTTTACTAAGTACACAGATGTAATTTATACTGCAGGTGTTCTCGGTGATATTCATGAGAATGCAATAGCTTCATTTACGCATACTGATACATTAGTAATAGAATCAGCAACTGTAACAATACCAGCTGATGTATATCAAGTATTAGTTGACAATAGAGTAGACTATATTGTTACACCTTAAGTTGAAATAAAAAAAGAGTGTCATTTATATGACACTCTTTTTTTTACCCCAATATCTTTCTTTAATAAAATATGGTAATATTAAGACAAAAGAGAAAAATAACCGTACTATATATAGGGAGGTTTATAAAATGCCAATGAGGAAATTTATTTCTGTATTACTCATGATAACCATTATTTTTTCATTAAGTATAGGTATCTTTGCGGAAGAAGATATTAATTCAGAAGGCAGTACAGTTGTTGATGAGAATAATAACAATGGAAATACAGCCATTGATGACGGGTTAACCGATGAAAATACGACGCCGGACATTAGTACCGATGAAAAAGCGGATATACTCAACAAGTTGGGGATTATCAGCGGTGATGGAACGGGAAACTATAATCTGGATGATCAACTGAAAAGAAGTGAATCTGCGACTTTTATCGTAAAAGTACTTGGTATGGGTACATATGTGAATGAAAATAAGACAAGTTTCAAGAGTACAAGTTTTTCAGATGTAAAATCTGGCAGTTGGTATATGCCATATGTGTCTTATTGCGAGAAGAACAATATAATTGGAGGTTTCTCTGATGGAACCTATAAACCTGAACAGACAGTTACTGAGAAAGCCTTTATTTCGATGCTTCTGAAGTGTTTGGGGTATTCCAGTGAAGAGGGTGACTTTACCTGGACAGACATATACAGCTTTGCATATGATATTGGACTTGTGACAGACCCGGAATATGAAAATAAAACTGATGATAATATAAATTTTACACGTGGTAATGTTGTGGATTTAATTTATAAAGCACTGAGTTTGAGGGCAAAATCTGATAATATTGTTATGATTCAAAGTCTCGTGAATAAAGGCAGCTTGAATAGAGCGGCCGCTTTGTTAACCGGTTTTTTTAAGGATTCAGTCTTGACTCAGATCAATGATATAAAAGCTGAAAATTCCAGTAGAATTGTAGTTACATTCAATGAAGAAATAGGTAATCTACAAAATTCCGATATAAAAATAACTCAAGTAGATAACAAATCAGATGTATTGTCTGCAGAGATAATTTCTCAGTCTTTTGGTACGGTAACTATAAAAACATCTGCCCAGACAGAGAAGGCGGATTATGCCATTACAATTTCAAATGTTACCGATACTGAAGGGAATATTGCAACTATCAGCGGTGTATTTTCCGGCTATAAACTTGAGCCAATCATTTCCGATAGTTTCAAAATCAGCTATGTGGAAAATGTCAGCGAGAGTGAACTTAATGTGTATTTTACACATCCGGTAAATGAAAATAGTGAATTGGCTTCAAATTATACAATTTATGAAAACGATAAAGAATTTGTAGCTGGAAACAGTACAAATATGAGTGTCAAGGTAATGGGTTGGAATCAAAATGGTGTGACAATTACTTTAAAAAATACTCTTTTTAAGGCTGATACTGAATATAGACTTAAAGTTTCAGGAAATCTAGTCAGTGCGTTTGGAACCAATTTATGGGATGGACTGGGAGATGAGGCATTTTTTATTGCAAGCAGCGGAACAGTCTCAGCATTGGAAGTAAAAGGTATAACTGCAAGTTCTGCAAATACTATTAAAATCGATTTTAACAGGGAGATAAATCCGGTTTTGGCACAACAAAAATATAATTTTTATGTAACGGATTATAATGGAGACCCTATTGAAATAAAAAAATCTATTGTTATGAACGGAGCAAGCGAGAAAGGTAAAAGCGTTAGTATAACAGTTGATTATGATTTTGAAAAAGGAAAAACTTATAATCTGATGATAAATAATATTAACGATATTACAAAGCAGTATAAGATCGAAGAAAAGCAGTATAAATTCTCGGGAACATATTCTACTAACACTGTGGAATTTAAAATAGTAGGGGTTTCAGTGACTGATTCCGGAATGATTACAGTTAACTTTAACAGAGCGCTGGATCCTGAGACTGCCGTGCAGACCACCAATTATATTATATTGGAATCAGGCAGTTCATATAGAAATTTGACTCCGGACAACGCTTATTATTCCAGTGATAAGCCAACTCAAGTGAGACTCTATTTTAAAAAAGAAAATCAGCTTGTTAAAAATATAAATTATACAGTTACTGCATATCCTGGCTTGAAGGATTACACAGGCATAGATACAGGTCTGGCCATGCAATATTCTTTTTATACGCCGGCCTCTCTGGCAGATGTAACGCCAATCATATCCAGAGCTGTAATAATTAGTAAGGATACTATTAAAGTAGAAATATTTAAAAAAGATATATCGCTTGATTCCCCAAATTCCAAAGCACAGAATTACAGTCTGGAGTATATGGAAAATGGTGAGATTATAAAAAAGATACCAATTGCAGTTACATACATAGGTCTTAATACAATAGTTCTGAAATTTGATAATTTGGACGTTACTAAAACTTATACCATCAAAGCTAACCAAATAAGGACCTATGCTGGAGATTTGATAGAATCCGATGATATTAAATGTATAGTCTCAAATGTACAATAAATGATTATTTAAAAGTACAGAGAGTCACTTGACTCTCTGTACTGGCCAAAAGGAGATATTAAATGAGAAGGCTTGTTGCGGTACTTTTAGCGTTTATTTTAATAGTAACTGTCCCTTTTTATAGTAATGCTGCGGAACCCGCACAAAAAAGTTCGTCAGATACCGAACTGACAATTACTTTGGAACAGGCACAACAGCTTGCATTGGAAAATACAAGTCAACTAAAGCCTTATTATAAAAGCATTAAACAGTTGATTGAGCCCTATATCGGAGAAGATAAATACCTCTACGATACTGAAAAGTACTCACCAGCGGATAGGATGAATGGGCTTTATAGCAGACTTGTTAGCAATGACTTGTTTTTTGAACAGGATCAAGGGGAGCTGGTAATGTACTATTCAATGTACGAGGGTACAGGACTGGTGAAAAACATAAATATTGATAAATATATGGATAAAAATCATTTTCCGGATACCTCAATATGGTACAATTACGTAAGTTTGAAAATTAATAAGGAGATTGCCAGATATCAGATAATTGACCAGGTGAGACAGCTCTATGACAATATATTAAATGTCCGGGATCAGGTATCTATAATGGAGAAAAATACACAATTAAGTGAAAATAACTTTAAAGCGGCGCAGGCCAATTTTAATAGTGGCAGTATATCAGAAATTAATAAAGCAGAAGCTGAAGAGAATTATCTGACAACAAAACTTCAGATGGAAAAAGCCGACAGATCATTACAAAATCTTGAGAATAATTTAAAAAATATAATTGGAGTTCAACTGAGCCAGAAAATTGCATTAAAGGACTATGAACCCGGAGTTATACCTGAAATACAGGACTACGATACATATTTGAATAAGGCGTTAGCTCAAAGGCGTGAGATTACAGTACCTAAAATGGGCCTGGTGGTGAACCAGAATGGGTTAAATAGTCTTGAGTCAATATTAAGATACATGCCGCTGCTGGATAGCGCACTTAATATGAAAAATAATTATGAAAATGAAATTCAAAATATGCAGGCAGCGTTGGAAGAAGGAAAATATGAGGTTACTCAGGATATTTTATATGAGTACTCACAGCTTAAAGCAAAAAAAAGTGACTTTGACATTAAAAGTAATAATTTTGAAACGGCTTCAAAAAATTATAACAGTGCAAAAGTTAATTTTGATAGTGGAAATATAAGTAAAACAGTTTTTGAACAAATAAATATAGCTAAAATGCAAGCTGATATGGAGTATACGAACTCAAAGAGAGTTCTGAAATATGCTATAGACAGAATGGAAGCTTTGTGTGGTTTGGGAGTTAAGTAATCGGATTGAATAGGAGAATAATATATGTATGTAACCAGACGCATTTTACAGAAAACATTAGTTTTAATTACAATAGTCGGATTGCTCTGTTCGCCTTTATATTTAAAAGTCGATGCTTCGACAGAAATACCGGAGAAAATCACCTTAGAACAGGCAATTCAGATGGCATTGGATAATAATTTTAAACTTAAGTCTTTAAATACTAAAATAGACTATGCAGATAAAAATATAGCTTATGCAAATAAACAGGCAGAACTTGCATATGGGAAAACATGGAGTACCGAGGAACAGCAGGTAGAAATACTAAAGGAAAGATTTCTGGTCCCACAGCAGAAAGTTAATATATGGAAAAATCTGCTTCTGGATAAAGAGCAGGAAATCAAGGCTATTAAGCACGATGTTACAGAGAGTTATTTTAAAATATTAATCGGTCAAAAAAATATAATTTATAATGAGAACAACATAGAACGAATTGAAAAAGATATAGAAATCAAAAAGGAATTGTTGAAAACAGGTAATGTGACGCAGGAGACCATAGATGCTCTTAATACAAACCTTGTGGAGGCAGAGAAGAAACTAACTGAAGCAGAAAGAAGTTTTGACTCTGCAAAAATAGATTTTAATATGGCTATAAGTGTTCCATTTGAAAGTTCATTCGAACTAAATACTGAAATTGCTGATGATAAAGGATATATCATAGACAATGTACATGAATTTGCACAAAAATACATAACAAAAGACAGTTCATATATAAAGGCTCTTACAGCAAAGTCGGAGGTCCAGTTGGAGTACGATATCATTAGGAAGAATACTCAAAAACAATTTGATTTGCTCAGCGATTTACAAGAGCAGCTGCTGGATCGTGACAGTGACATTAAAAAAGTTGCGGATAACATTGAATTGACAATTGCCAATGGATATAATGATCTTCTTAATCTGTATGATGACATTAAAATAAACCAGTATAAATATGAACTTTCTAAAAAACAGGCTGATATTTACAAAATAAGATTGGAGTTAGGCCAAATAAGCCAGAGTGCTTTAAATAATAAAATAGCTGAGCTTGATAGCCTTCAGATTGCTCTGGAACAGTCGAAAACAGACTATTATCTGGCAGTATTGAAATTTAAGCAATATGATGAAGAAGAGGTTTGGCATTAGGATGGAATGGATATTCGGATTATCTGTTCAATGCAATTGATTTTATAAAATAGAGAAAGGCTTAATCCAGGCAAAGTGTAGCCGGTTAAGCCTTTCTCTATAATGTTATTTTTTAGTAGCATAAATTTCAAGGGCTTTTTTAGTGAAATATTGTCTATTACAAGCAATCCCAGTACCGAGAATAATCCAGAATATAGGACTTACAGAAATGGTGCTGTCATTGGCCAGAGATGAGATCAGAAAAGATATCACGGCTATAAAACACGCGATACCGGGTACAAAAAACTCATTATTGTTGATCCCTTTAATGAAAAGTTTAATTGACCAGAGACAATACCAACCCATAAAAATTAAGAAAAATATGAGAGATATAATTCCTGTATTTATTCCAATCTGTAAATACAGGTTATGTGGTTTATCGACTATGGTGTATATTCCGCTGTCAAGATATTTCATTTTTGCCGCATAATCGTCTTGCGGGAAATAAATGGAGAAGGTATCGGGCCCATGACCTAACAAAATAGTATCCTTAAGCATTGGTATGGAACGTGACCATATATATCCTCTATTGGAGGCCCATTTTTCTTTACCATCAAATCCAAAGCTTTCAGCTTTTACAATGCCGGTAAACATTCCGGAAGGGGTAATGAAATTCAAGCCTTTGTCCGTATTTGTAAGAGTAAAGGAAGTATTTGGTGCCTGAATCGTTATGTAGACATTTTGAATAAAAATTTGTATATCTTTATATCTGTTGTCTGTAAATAAAATAACATTCTTACCGTCAATTTCTTTCGATGACATGCTTACTTCTTTATTATCAAGATCCACAAATGTAATTGTATTTGATGAAGAAGATCCTTCGATTGTTATAACCAGAGCGTCGGTATCTGAAGTATATATATATATTCTGTTATTTTCAACTTTAATATCTGTTATGTTGGTTTGAGAAGAAGAGGTAGATATTTTTGATGCCGAAATATTTTTATGTTCAGATGACTTCAAATCAAGGTTCTGGAAACCTACAGTACCGTCAAAGTTTATATTTTTAATTCCACTTTCTGCAGTTGAATAATCAGCATTGTCAAACGCAAAATTTGACTTTGATGTCACCGGTGAGATAAATGAGGAAATACTATTTTTAATATTGGAAGTTAAATTGCTGGATATATTGAGTTCATTAAATACTTTGCCTTGAGAAGAATAATTCAAGAGAAAAGTTATAAGGCCAAAACATACAACGATAGTGATTAGTGGAATTATATTTCTCTTTAATTCTTTTCTTAAAAAGATAATCAAAACTATTGATGAAAAGGCGGCGCTTATCCAGCCGGCAGAGGACAGGCTCCCTATAAGTGTGGCGAAGGATAAACAACAAAATATCCCGGAAATAAGTTTCATAATGGGTTTCCGTGAAGAAAGAAAAGCAATAAGACTTACCGGTAAAATCATACCGAAAAGTCCTCCAACATAGTTAGGATTGTATAAAGTAGAGTATATATATTTTTCAGGAAATCTAAAATCTAAAGAGCCGGCAATATTTTCATTGGCCTTTGGAAGTATCAGTTTTTGTCCGAAATTTGATTGAAAAAGATCATACCCTAGAAATTGGAATATACCTATAAGTGAAATAATGGTAACAGATATTGTAAGAAATACAACCAGATATTTATAGTCAAATTTTGTAGTTATAAGATTAGCACCTATATAACAAATTAGAGCATAACACAAGATTGTAAAAAACCCCTCATACCTTTCCGGAAATCCCTCAAAAGCCACAGAATGGTATTCTGAAAATGAACTTGAGAGAAAAACAAAAAAGATATAACCAGCTAAAGGAATAAATATTTTTGAAAAACCAAATTTGATTTTCTTAGTACCAATATAAAATAGATAAAAGATAAACGAAATTGATGTTAATGCCATAAACCAAACCGTTTTATAATATGTAAAAAAATCAACATCCTGTTTCGAACCTTTCCAGGCTTTCGCCATAAAATCGTCAAGATTGTTTGTCCTCAGGAAAACAATCAACGGTACTATAGCTAAGATCAATCCTATAGGTAAAAGCTTGATATAATCCTTTTTTGGTATCAGTGGTTGTTTGCTATTAGATTTCTTCTTCATATTTGACCGCCTTTCATCTACCTGCTTCCATCATTTTAACACAGTAGAAAAATGTAGTAAATAAAATAACAAAGTGTTCAAATCTGTAACGAAACTGTAAGATAATTGTAATAGTAGTACAATTAGGTCAAAGGTATTGATGTCCTTATAATATTATTCTACAATATATCTAACGGGCATTGGATTTTTTTGTTTTCATAAGCAATAAACTATAGATTGTATTTGTGGAAAGGAACAATAATGGAGATATTAATAACCGGAGGCAAGGGCCAGCTCGGTATTGAAATAATAAGGCAACTGAGGGATAATAAACTGTATAGTTTAATTGAAACAGATGTACATAACCTTGATATAACCAACCAGAAGCAGGTACTTGAGCTTGTCCGAAGCAAGAAACCTGATGTGATCATAAACTGTGCGGCTTTCACAAATGTTGACGGATGTGAAACAAATGAAGAGGAGGCTTTTAAAGTCAACGCAATAGGAGCCCGGAATCTTTCGGCGGCAGCATTTGATATAGGAGCTAAAATGGTGCAGGTCTCAACGGATTATGTTTTTGATGGTACGGGAGAAGCTCCGAAGAGAGAATATAACAGAACCAATCCTAAAAGCGTATACGGAAGCAGTAAAGAGCTGGGAGAGGTCATTGTAAGGCAGACAAATCCAAGGCATTTTATTCTGAGGACAGCCTGGCTTTATGGCGAGGGTAATAATTTTGTAAGGACAATGCTGAAGCTGGCAGAAGAAAAAAATGAATTAAATGTTGTAAATGACCAGTTCGGCTCACCAACCAGCACGGTGGATCTGGCAAAATGCATAATCAATCTAATTAATACTGAAAGCTACGGTACGTATCATGCCACATGTGAAGGCCAATGCAGCTGGTATGATTTTGCGAGAAAGATTTTTGAGCTTAAAGGCATCAATATAAAAGTAAACCCTATAACCAGTGAAGAACTGGATAGGCCTGCCCCAAGACCGAAGTATTCGGTGCTGGATAATTTTATGCTGAAACTGGTTGGCCTTAATTCATTCAGACATTGGGAAGAGGCTATAAAAGAATATTTGCAATAAATTGAAATGATGCGATAAAATTAGTATGCTAAAATATACAGAGTATTAAGCGGGTAAATGATTAAACGGGAAAAATTAGCTTGCTGCAAAGAGAGGGGTCAATACATATGAAAGGAATTATACTTGCGGGGGGATCGGGTACCAGACTGTATCCCATAACAAAAGCCATATCGAAGCAAATTATTCCTGTATACGATAAACCCATGATCTACTATCCCATGTCTGTACTCATGCTTGCGGGCATAAAAGAAATACTGATAATATCTACACCGAGGGATTTGAGGCTTTTTGAAGAGCTTTTCGATGATGGGGAATACTTGGGACTTAGGTTGTCCTATGCGGTGCAGGAAGCGCCAAACGGCCTGGCAGAGGCGTTTATCATAGGCGAAAAATTTATAGGAAATGATTCTGTAGCGCTTGTACTGGGCGATAACATTTTTTATGGACAGAGCTTTGGCAGGATCCTTGAGGAAGCTGCAAATCACACTGATTGCGCCACTATTTTCGGATACTATGTCAGCAATCCTGAGGCATACGGAGTAGTTGAATTTGGGCCTGACGGGAAGGTAATATCCATAGAAGAAAAGCCTAAAAAGCCTAAATCTAATTACGCAGTTCCCGGCCTTTATTTCTATAATAGTGATGTAGTAACAATAGCAAAGAATATTAAGCCTTCAGCGCGGGGAGAGCTTGAAATAACCGAAGTCAATAATGAGTACCTGAAGCGCGGAAAATTGAATGTCAAGCTGTTTGGCAGAGGTATGGCCTGGCTCGATACAGGCACTCACAATACTATGCTTGAAGCCAGCAATTTTGTTGAGACGGTTCAAAAACGGCAGGGATTATATATTGCATGCCTGGAGGAAATAGCATATAAAAAAGGCTATATTAACCGCGAGCAACTGGTAGAGCTTGCAAAGATGTTGAATAAGAGTGATTATGGCAGCTATCTTATGAAAATCGCGGAAGGTTTTTAAATAAAGCAAAACGACTCTAAGACCAATACATAATTTACTTTGGGGAGATTACGATGGGGCAGTTTACTTTTACAAAGACAGATGTAGAAGGAATTATGATTGTTGAACAAAAGATATTCGGAGACAGCCGTGGATATTTCATGGAAACATATAATTATAATGATTTTAAACAGGCTGGTATAGAAGCAGTTTTTGTACAGGATAATCAATCGAAATCAAGGAGAGGCGTATTGCGGGGACTGCATTACCAGACACAGCATCAGCAGGGAAAACTGGTAAGAGTCATATCGGGAGAAGTTTTCGATGTGGCTGTGGATTTGAGAAAGGGATCTTCCACATACAAAAGGTGGCACGGGGTAATTTTATCCGCAGAAAATAAAAGGCAATTTTATGTGCCGGAAGGTTTTGCACATGGGTTTTTAGTATTATCTGATGAAGCGGAATTTGTATATAAATGTACTGATTTTTACCATCCTGAATTTGAAGGTGGAATACTCTGGAATGATGAGGAGATAGCCATTGATTGGCCGCTGGATGGAATTGGTGAATTGATGTTTTCAGAAAAAGATAAAGGGCTGAAAACACTTGCAGAACAAAATTATATCTCATTTTGAAATTTAATAAATTTTTTAAAGGAGAATTTTATGAGTGAATTTTCAACTGTTCTTGTAACAGGTGGAGCAGGTTTTATTGGAAGTAATTTCATAATATACATGATGGACAAGTACCCCGAATATAGAATAATCAATCTGGATTCTTTGACATATGCCGGCAATCTGGATAACCTTAAAACAGTGGAAAACAATCCGAATTATACCTTTGTAAAAGGTGACATCTGTGATGCAGGTTTTATAGAAAAACTGTTCAGTGAGTACAAGCCTGATTATGTGGTAAATTTTGCTGCTGAATCCCATGTGGACCGGAGCATAACTGATCCTCAAATATTTTTGAAAACAAATATAATGGGAACGCAAGTATTGCTGGACACATGCAAAAAGAACTGGCTGAATAATGAACAGTCAAAATTAAATAAGTATTTGCAGGTTTCAACGGATGAAGTTTATGGTTCATTGGGAGCCGAAGGTTATTTTACCGAGTCGACTCCGCTTTCTCCTAATAGTCCTTATTCGGCCAGCAAGGCATCTGCGGATATGTTTGTAAGAGCTTATAATGAGACTTTTGGCCTTAATGTCAATATCACAAGATGTTCAAATAATTATGGGCCGTATCAATTCCCTGAAAAGCTTATACCGCTCATGATTTCAAACGTGCTTGAGAATAAAGAGCTCCCGGTTTATGGAGATGGCATGAATATAAGGGATTGGCTCTATGTAGAGGATCACTGCCGGGCTATTGATATGGTCCTGCATAATGGAAGATCCGGCGAAGTGTACAATGTAGGCGGTCATAACGAGAAAGCAAACATAGAGATTGTAAAGCTGATACTGAAAGAACTTGGTAAACCGGAAAGCCTGATCAGGTATGTCAAGGACAGACCCGGCCATGACCGAAGATACGCAATTGATGCAAGTAAAATCAAAGAAGAGCTTGGCTGGGAGCCATCGGTTATGTTTGACACGGGTATCAGAATGACTATAAAATGGTATCTGGACAATCTTGATTGGACTGAGAAGATAAGATCAGGTGAGTATCAAGAATACTATGAAAAGATGTATGGGGATAGGTAGAAGTACATATGATTAGTTTTATTAAAGATTTGATAAAGTCTCGAAAGCTTATTTTTGAATTGGCAAAAAAGGATCTTCAAAAGAGATATTTAGGATCATATTTAGGGATATTATGGGCATTTGTACAACCGATGGTTACAATACTTATCTTTTGGTTTGTATTTCAAGTCGGGTTTAAATCAGCACCGGTAAGCAATTTTCCATTTGTACTTTGGTTAATTTGTGGTATGATTCCATGGTTCTTTTTTTCTGAAGCTTTACAAAGCTCCACAAACTCAATATTAGAAAATAGCTATTTAGTTAAGAAAATAGTATTTAGGGTTAGTTCTTTGCCTATAATTAGAATATTATCTTCTTTATTTATACATGTATTTTTCATATTAATAATTTTTATTATGTTTTTAATATATGGTTATAAGCCAAGTATATATAATATTCAAGTTATATATTACTTGATTTCGATGATTGCTCTTTTATTAGGGTTATCATGGATTACATCTTCACTTGTAGTATTTTTAAAAGATCTTGGCCAAATTGTATCTATATTAATTCAGTTTGGATTTTGGTTAACCCCGATTTTTTGGTCATTTACTATAATGCCTCCGAAATATCAAGTTATTTTTAAACTCAATCCGGTATTTTACATAGTTCAGGGCTATAGAGATACCTTTATAGACCATATTTGGTTCTGGCAGCATTATAATATGACAATTGGCTTTTGGATAATTACTATAGGTTCTCTGTTTATCGGGGAGCTTTTATTTAAAAAATTGAGGCCTCATTTTGCAGATGTATTGTAGTATTCACCACTTTTGGACGGGAGTTTTTCAGATGAATGATATTGCGATAAAAGTTGATAATTTATCAAAAGTTTATAAATTATATGATAAACCAATGGATAGACTAAAGGAGGCAGTTAACCCTTTAAAAAAAATATATCATAAAGACTTTTATGCACTTAATAATGTTGCCTTTGAAGTTAAAAAGGGTGAAACAGTAGGTATAATAGGCAAAAATGGTTCAGGTAAATCAACTTTGTTGAAAATAATAACAGGAGTTTTAAATAAATCTGGTGGTAACGTTATTGTGAATGGTAAGATATCGGCCCTTCTTGAACTTGGTGCGGGGTTTAATCCCGAATTCACGGGTTTAGAAAATATATATTTAAACTGTACAATTATGGGTTATACAAAAGAAGAGATTGATGAGAAAATTCCTGGTATTATTGAATTTGCAGATATTGGAGAATTTATAAATCAGGCTGTTAAGACTTATTCGAGTGGTATGTTTATAAGATTAGCTTTTGCAGTAGCGGTTAATGTTGAGCCGGAAATTCTTATAGTTGATGAAGCATTGAGTGTTGGTGATCTATTTTTTCAAACGAAATGTTATAAGAGGTTTGATGATTTAAAAGAAAATGGAAAGACAATTATTTTTGTTTCTCATGATATGGGAAGTATTATAAAATACTGTGATAGATCAATTGTCTTAAATAATGGAGAAAAAGTATTTGACGGATACCCGAATGAAGCAGTTGATATTTATAAACAGATACTTGTTAACTTATTTGGCAGTGAAGAGAAAACTTGCAGCATTATTACCAATATGGATAGTAGTATTAATACTTTATCTGAAATAGAAAAATGGGCTGAAAATGTATCGAAAAATCCCCATATACTTGAATATGGAGATGGTGGGGCTACAATTATAGACTATACTATCTTTGATAATCAAGGTAGAATTACTTCTCAACTTATTAAAGGAGATAATTGTAGTTTTTGTATGAGGGTCAAATTTAATAAAACAATCGAAAATCCTATTTTTGCATTTACTATAAAGGATAAAAGAGGTGTTGAGATAACTGGCACAAATACGTTGAATGAAAAAGTTGACACATGTATTATCCAGGAAGGAAAAGTTGCAGAGATAAAATTTAAACAAAAAATAACTTTACAGGGTGGAGAGTATCTTTTATCTTTAGGATGTACTGGATTTAATGAAAAAGGTGAACTTGTTGTTTATCATAGGCTATATGACATTATTTCATTTGATGTTATTTCAAGTGGTAATACAGCTGGTTATTTTGACCCTTATTCTACTGTGAATTTTAAAATATATAATTAATTTTTGACTTAATGGGAGTGAGAAGTTTGGCACAAATGAGCCTAAGATTTTATAAAGGACAAGACAGGTATACTGACGGCAATGTTGAGAATGATATGCTAAAATATGCAAAAGAGTATGCAGATTTGGATCAAATTGCTTTGTCTGATGGAAGATGGCCCGTTTTTTACCATTTTTCAAAGCTTAGAGAAAATATTTTAAATTGGTACGATTTTAAAGAGGATTGTTCTATACTTGAGGTAGGTGCCGGATGTGGCGCACTTACAGGTTTATTATGCAAAAAAGCAAAAAAAGTATGTGCAAATGAAATGTCAAAGCAAAGAGCTGATATTCTTTATAATAGATATCGTAGTGTTGATAATTTAGATATAATTGTTGGTAGTGTTATGGAAATCGAGCTTGAGCAAAAATTTGACTATGTTATATTAATGGGAGTTTTAGAATATGCGGGTATTTTTTGTGAAGGTTATACTCCATATAATGATTTAGTTAATAGGGTAAGAGGATTTTTAAAACCTCAAGGCCGATTGTTAATCGGAATTGAAAATAGATTTGGTATAAAATATTTTTCAGGTGCCCCTGAAGATCATACAGGAGGCTTTTTTGATGGTATAAATAGGTATAGAAATGAAAAGGTAAAAACATTTAATAAAACAGAGATTATTGAAATTTTGCAAAAATCAGGTTTCATAAACTATAAGTTTTATTATCCATATCCTGATTATAAATTTACCAAAGAAGTTTTTACAGAACAAACTTTACATCTTTTTACGAATGAGCTTGACGGAATTGCTTTGCCAGATTCAGAACGATTTATGTTATTTAATGATAATCTTGTGTTGAAAGATTTAGCTGCAGGAGGTTTAGGTGGTTATTTCTGTAACTCATTTCTGATCGAAACAAGTATTGATGCAATTAAATCTGAAAACTGTATTGATTATGCGAGAATTAATGCAGACAGGAAGAGTCAATTTTCTATCAGCACAATAATTAAATCAAATGATATTAATACTAAAAAAGTTTATAAATTTCCTTTAACAGAAGAAGCAGAAGGACATATAGAAAATATAATTAAAAGCAGTATTGAATTGAATAATGATAGTTTTAATTATATTCCGTGCGTTTTATCTAAAAATACATTGGAAATGGATTTTGTTAACTTTTCATCAATGGATACTGAATTGCATTCCTTATTCAAAAATATGGATGTCGATAAAATTTGGCATATGTTCGACATTCTATGGAATGAATTAAAAAAGAATTCATTCTGGTGTGATAATATATATATGGATGATTTTAGAAAAGTATTTGGAAATGAGGAGTTTAAAAGAAAATCATATTTTTGTTTAAACCCGGCAAATATTGATCTGACGTTCAGTAATATGTTTCTTAAAGAAAAAAGAATTTATGTTATTGATGCTGAATGGGTTTTTAAATTTCCAATACCCATAGATTTTATTTTTTGGCGTGCAGTTACAAACTTCTATTTAATTATAGAAGATCAAGAAAATTTAATTATATCTATTGATAATATTTTAAATAGATATTCTATTAATGTTGATGATATACAAGCATTTAAAAACTGGAATATATTTTTTTATAAACATTATGTTGAGCAGGGCGGCAAAATTGAAAGGTTTCAAAAGCCTACTTATAATTTGAGTTTTAAAGATATCATAAAACAGATGTCTGAAGAAAGTCGTTTTAATTCTAATGTTAATACATATCTATATTTAGATATGGGACAAGGGTATTCAGAAGAAACAAAATTAACTTCAAAAGTAAAATATGATTTTAATATAATGCATATAACTTTTGATATTCCAAATGGGACAAAAAGTATTCGTTGGGATCCAATTGAAAATGAATGGTGTGTCTGTAAAATAATGAAAATTTACACTGATATCTCCGAACTAAGTGCTGTTCCGTATAATGCTATTAGAACGGAAGAAGGAGATGTGTTTCTAAGTCTGGATCCTGTTTACAACATTCGGGGAACGATTATGAATGCTACAAGATTAACAATAGATGTTATGATTACTATAGGGGACAAAAGTAGATTAGGAGAAATTCTCTATGAACATATAAAATTTAAAGAAATACTTTTCAATAAAGAAAAAAATGAATTAGATGATTTGTTAACACAAAAGGATAAGTTTATTGAAAATCTATCTGAAAAAGAAATCAAAAATAAATTATTAATGAATGATTTACTAGATCAAAAAGATTTAGAAATAAATGAGTTGAATTTGGAAATTAGTAGAATGCAAAAAACTATGGGATGGAAAGTATATATTTTACTAAAAAAAATAAAAGCAAAAGTAATGAATTTATTTAAAAGGAATCCCAAGGCTATGTAGCAGCATAATTCAAATGATTTACAAATTGATAATTTTAGGTGGTTACAATGGATTTAAAAAATAGGGTTAAAATATTAATACAAGCTTATAATAACGCAAATGACAAAAAGTCTATTTTCAAAAAGATTATAAAGTCTTTTTTAAAAGGTGGATTTGCAGGTTTGAAATATGACATAGTAGGTGTAGCTAGAAGACAGGCCAATATTGAAGATATTTATGATGTTCAACAAAAGTTAGATTTAGTTCCTGTAAATCATAACGAGTATATCACAGTAATAATTGAAATACCAAATATTAACATCGATATTACTGGGACGATTGAAAGTTTAAATAATCAGACATATAAAAATTGTTACATAAAACTCATTGCTCCGAAGGGTTATGAGAAATATAAAGAATATGAAATTACATATTTTAATGAGTTTCCAGGTGAAGTGTATAAAACGGTAATTGATAGTATTGATACTTCATACTTCATAATTTTAAATGGCAGTAATATTCTTGATAAAAATGCATTAAACCTGTTTGCAAGGTCTGTTCTTGATAATAAAGCTGAGCTTATATACTGTGACGAATGTATATTTGACGGACAAGATGGAAGAAGAATTAATTATTTTATTAAACCAGACTACTCTGAGATTTACAATACGCTTTTCATGTATATTGAACAGGGAGTTATGTTTTCAACAGAAAGATCAAGAGAAATAGATCACTTTTTTGATGAAGATATGTATTTTTCAGTGAGAATTGCTGATGCAATTTTTAAGATACTTCAAATAAGCAGAAATGTCAGTCACATTAGGCGTATATTATTATTGAGAAACAGTTTTGCAGAGGCTAATAATGTATTACAAAAAATAACCATTATAGAAAGAAATCTTGAAAAAATAAATATAGAAGGTAGTGCTTATTACAAAGATAATTTATTGCTTTTGGCTTTAAAGCAACAGAATTTTAAGGTTTCAGTTATAATTCCGTGCATAAGTATTAATGAGAATGAAAAATATATTAATTCAATATTAATAAATACTGACTATCCTGATTATGAAATAATTGTTGTCTCTTCTAATGAAACTATTCCAAAATCCTATGAAAAGAGTAATATTTCAAAAGTAAAGTTGGTTACCACTGAAAGGCATAACTTGAACTATTCAAATATGTGCAATCTAGGAGCTAAAAATGCATCTGGTGACATTTTGTTATTTCTGAACGAGGATGTTAAAGTAAAAGATAATGATTGGCTTAAGAAGATCTCCATGTACTTTACATTTAGCAAAATTGGTGCGATATCTCCTAAGGTGTTACGGGAGGATAATACTGTTCGTTATGCTGGTATTATCTCAGGCGGATTTGGATTTTTTCCAATTCCTTTTAATGGGGATTCAAATACTCGAACAGCAGGAGGCAATAACTATACATTTTTGAGTAGAGAGGTATCTATTTTATCTTCTTCATGTATTGCAATCCGCAGCCCAATATTCGAAAATATTAATGGGTTTAATGAGTATGATACTCCTGATAAATTTAGTAATGCTGACTTATCATTCAGAGTACAAAAGGCAGGATACAGCTGCTTATACTGTGCCGACAGTACTGTCTACTCATGCAATGACAACTGGTATGACAGTTGGTTTGATAAAGATAATGATTCAGTTTATTTATATATGTTAAAAAATTATATGGACAGACTGGAGTATGACCCATATTTCACAAATGAAATGAAGTATTGTTTTTTAAAGAACATTCCACATGATAATGCTTTTTATTCGGGACGTAGCACAAACAAAACAGGTAACTCCATACTTTTGGTCAGTCACGAATTGTCACTGACAGGAGCGCCTATCGCACTGCATTATGCGGCCAAGACAATATTGGATAATGGAAACTATCCTGTTGTTGTTTCACCCTATGATGGCAATTTAAGAAAAGAAATGGTATCGGACGGAATAGATGTTATAATTGATCCTACAATAAATGGTAGTAATTTTTGGCTTAAATGGGCAGAGAATTTTGATCTTATTATTGTAAGTACATTGGTTCAGTACCATAGTATAAAACAGCTAATTAATTCCAAGGTCCCAGTTTTATGGTGGATACATGAATCCAAGGAAAGCTATACCCGGGGAGCAGATAAACTAATACCAGACCAATTGAGCAAAAATATCCATGTTTATTGTGGAGGCGGTTATGCAAAAGAAACACTTAAGGAATACAGGCCATCATATAATCCCGGTGAAATGCTTTATTGTGTTCCGGACTATGCTGCGGAAATAAATAAGGACTACAGTTATAAATTAGATAATATAGATGGTAAATTAGTATTTACCACGATTGGTACAGTTGAAAAAAGAAAAGGACAGGATATATTTGCAAAAGCGATAATGGCAATGCCTAAAAACTATATAGAAAAATGCAGTTTTTTCATAATAGGCAGAAGTATTGATGAAAGTGTTTATAAAGAAGTATTAAGCTTAGAAGAATTATATCCCGAACAGGTGACGCTAATTAATGAAGTTTCACGAAATGAGATAAGAGATGTTTATAGTCAATGTGATGCAATAATATGTGCTTCAAGAGATGACCCGATGCCTGTATTTATGACGGAATGTTTAATGCTATCCAAAATAGCAATATGCTCCGAAAATACAGGCACGGCGTCCTTAATGCAGGATGGCGTAAATGGTTTTATTTATGAGGATAATGATTATATGAAATTGAAAGAAAAAATAATGTATGTAATTGATAACTATGAGAATTTAGAAAAAGTTAAGATAGAAGGAAGAAAAACATATGAAATGTATTTTACCAAAGAGGCATTTCATAGTAAAATTACAAAGGTAGTTAATAATCTTCTGAATGAGGTTTAAGATATGACAGGTGAGCATGAAGCCTTTAAAAAGTTAATCAAAGATAATAATAATGTTAAGGATGTAATATGTCATAACTTTACTTATAAGGGTGAAGATAATTATAGTTCAGGTGAAGATAACTCATTATTTGTTGCTAATTTAAAGAAAAAAACTAATTGGATCAAAGTAACTCATAAAATAGACGGCAATATAGACGGGCTTCGTGTAAAATTTTATTATGCCTGTGCGCTTGATAACGAGTTTAATGAAGTTCAATCACTGGAGCTAGGTTTTATGGACGGTGAAACCTATACGTACATAGTTAAGCTCGAAAATGGTACATACGATGCTCTTAGATTCGACTTTGGATTTAAGCCCATAGACTTTAGATTCCAAAAATTTTTAATTGGTAAACCTAATTTTATGGAAATGTTTATTCAAAATGTAAAAACATTTGCCAGAAAAATCCATACAGTTTTTAGTTTTATGAAGGAAAATAATGTCAGTTTTTTGAAAATATTAAAAAAAGTTTTTGACCTGGGACTAAAACAAACAATAAAGAATGCTAAAACAGCAACTACAAATGTTTTAAAAGAAGCTAATTCTAGCAAAACCAATATACAGGTTGTAGAACCATATAGAGTAGAAATAAAGAATGAGCTTTTACCGGAAAGAAAAAAGGTTCTGCATTTTATAGAGAATTTCTATACAGGAGGCTCTTCCAGACTAATCATAGATATAATAGAGCATTATGGTCATATATATAGCCATAAGATACTGACAATGGCATACAGAGGTGCAGATGAGTTTTTAAATATTGACGTACAGGTAATTGATATAAACAATAAAAAAAGTACATTGGATATTATAAACCAATATAGTCCCGATATCATACATACACATATTTGGGAAGGCGAGTGGTATGAAAAGGTTTTTGACTTGCTTGAAAATGTCAGCTGCAAAATAATTGAAAATATTAATACACCGGTAAAACCTATTTTAAGAGATTATATAGATAAATATGTTTTTGTCAGTAAGTATGTATTGGAGAATTTTCACAATGCTTTAGATAAAAAAAGTATGGTGATTTATCCGGGATCAAACTTTGAAATGTTTTCAAGGAATCTGCATGGAGACTATTTGGCCAGAGACACTATAGGAATGGTCTATAGACTTGGATATGACAAGTTAAACCAGCATTCGATAGATGTATTTATAAAAACAGCACAAAAAAGGCCTCAAACAAAGATCATTATAGTTGGTGGAGGTCCACAATACGAATATTACGTTAATAAAGTGAAAAATGCAGGCTTAATAAAAAATTTTGTTTTTACAGGCTATGTACCTTATATAGATTTACCTGCGTGGTATGAAAAGTTTACAATATTTGTAGCACCTGTATGGAAGGAAAGTTTTGGACAGGTATCTCCTTTTGCAATGAGTATGGGAATGCCGGTAGCAGGTTATGATATCGGTGCATTAAATGAAATCATAAATAATAAAAGTTTACTTGCACCTCCTGATGATTCAGATAAACTATCAGATATTATTGTTGAATTGCTAAATGATTATGACAGATGTAAAGTAATTGGCAGACTAAATCAGGAAAGGGCATGGAGTAAGTTTGGTGTGAAAACGATGGTGGATGATTATAATAAGTTGTATAATGAACTTACAAGATGAAAAATGGAGAAAAAAATGGAAACATGTTTAGTATTAGGTGCCGGTGGGTTTCTGGGGAAAAATCTGTGTAAAGATCTTGCAAAGCAATATCATGTCATAGCTTATGATTTGAGAAAAAGCACTGAATTAAATAGTATTGAGAATATTGAAATGGTTGCAGGAAACTTTGTGGAGATGCAGGATTTTTCAAATATACTGCAAGGCGTCGACAAAGTATTTCATTTTATATGTACTACTATTCCGTCTGAGGGTACAAGTCATATAGATAAAGAAATAATTGAAAATATCGTGCCTACTGTACGCCTTTTGAACAGTATGGTTCAATGCGGAGTAAAAGAAATTATATTCCCATCATCAGGAGGAACTGTATATGGAGAAACCGGCGATCATATTAACAAGATAACGGATAGGTTAAATCCGATTTGCAGCTATGGAGTACAGAAGAAAGTTATAGAAAGCTATTTGGAGTTTTTTGGACTGTATCATGGAATTAACTATAAAATAGTAAGGATATCCAATCCATATGGAATAGGACAAAGTCCTCAAAAGCCGCAAGGGGTTATACCTATTTTTATTTACAAATTGTTTAATAAAGAGTCTATTACTGTTTATGGAGATGGCAATAGTCAAAGAGATTACATATATATGCCAGATTTAGTTGATGCTTTGATAAAAGTTGCCCATTATAGTGGCAGTGAACATATATTTAACATTGGCTCGGGAAGAGCACATTCCCTGCATGAGATTATTGATATAATCACAGAAAAATCAGGTATGGATTTTTCTAATATTATGTATAAAGACATAAGAAAATGTGATGTTTCAAAAAACCTGATAGATATTTCAGCTACGCAGAAAGAGCTTGATTGGGCTCCATGTGTTGATGTTGAAACTGGTATATCTATTTTATTAGATTATTATAAAGCTCATAATAGTTAATATGTTTTAGATTAGTATTATTTATTAACCACTTATTAGAGGTGGTATTTTATTGTTTAATAACTGATGGATAATCTTACCTCGTTTGATGTCATAAAGAAAGCATAAATTTAAGGAGTATGGTTATATGGATGATTTTATAAAAAAAATTCAGAATCAAGTGACAAGTTTTTTGCCGAAGAATTCCAGGGTAGCACTAAAAAGCGCGGCGATTTCTTTTGGATTGGCTTTAATTGGTTCTTTGATATGTTATTTTATTTTCAGAAACGGTATACAACCGTATCATGATATTGTTGTCGGTAACATTACCTTACCAGGTATATTCAAAAATATTGATTTTTATACATACTTTACTTTTATATTTGTATATATAATTGCGTTTTTAATTCTTATAAGAACCAATAATAAAAGACATATGGATAATTATTATTTTAAGAATAAATTTGGTTTATTCCATATTGTTTTGGGGATAATACCTGTTTTTATATTTATGGCATTAAAAATGGGTGTATTCCCAATATTCAATTTGTGTTTTTATTTATTCTTGTTTTTAATTGCGCTTTATCTTTCAAAATCGAAATTGGATTCAGAAAATATTGAAAAAATAATAACTTCTTTATTTTTTACATACCTGTCTTCTTCAGGGGTTTTAGCAGCTGCTGGATATTTTTCGCCAAGTCTTGCTGATAGAGGAACGAAATATTTTGTACCGGCATTATGGGTTATTTTATGCATGGAGGGATTTGTAATATATTTGATTTGTACTTCGGCGAAAATAAATAAAAATAGAGTGATTGATTTATTTTCTATTGTTACACAGATTTTAGTTCCATTATGCATGTTTAGTTTAATAAACACTAGATACATATATAAGGGAAATGGATACAAACCGGTACAATATGATAATTTCATAAAGTTGGTAATTACTTCAATTATATTACTTATGGTTATCAATATTGTTACTTTAGCCATATCACTTATTAAAAAAAGGCGAATACAAAGTGTTTATATAAGCAGTATTATATCGTTTGTATCAGTATGCTTCTGGAATACAGGGTATAACCTTTTAATAAATACCGATCAATTTCATACAGGTGAAACAGCTGTTGTCTACCAACAGATTGTCCATCTTGGTCAAAAATGGGGAACTGAATTCGTTTCAGTGCTTCAAGGCCTGGGCTTTTCTTTATCAGGTCTGAATGAGTTGGTTTTTGGCGGAACATATGCAACATATGTGCAAGCGCAAAATCTTCTTCTGGTATTATCTGCAGTTTTAACTGTAATATTACTTTACCCAGTTATAGAGCATAAATGGCTTATTCTGCTGATAGCCCCTGTTATGCCTTTATTTTACATGAATAGGATTTTTCTAATAGCTCCTGTATTTTTACTTCTTTTAAATCCAAAAATAATAAAGAATCCGATTAAGTGGTCCTATTGTTATATATTAACCTGTATACTTCATGTATTATATCAGCCTACATATGGAGGTGCTGTCGCAGCTTCCTTGATTCCTGCATTGTTATTAATTTGGTATAAGGAGTTAAAAAATAAATCTATTTATAACTTGAAAAGCTTTAGTGACAGGATCAAAATAGGGATATTTCTCTTAAGTGTTTTAGCCATTGGACTTCTTTGCCTACCTATGATATTGAATGCAATGCATTTCTTAAGAATGAATGGCTATGAAACAATGATAGCCAATGGTTTAAGTGTAATACAAACACTCAAGTATACACCAAATTATTTAACCGGATACACACTTTTGGATATGGTAATACAATTTATATTTAAGTTTGGCTCAGGTTTAGCTGCAGTTATAATAATGATTTATATGTTGTTGACATATGTAATAAAGCAAAAAGACCATGTCAAGATGATTCAAGGCTTTATTATGACCATATCTGCAGGGATTGCCTTTTTTCTTATGCTTCCGGCTGTATTCACCAGAATAGATCCAGGTACATCAAGAATTGGAGGATTGGGATTTATATACTTTGGTTTCTTTATTCCTATTTTAATTTATTTATATAGAAAAGACGTTAAAAATAAGAAGATTGCCGGGGTTATATGCGGGTTATGTTTGTGTACAGGTTTTTATGTAACATTCCCACCCTATTTACAAATTCATGAGAAAGCAAATAGCATAGTTAATGTACCCGATGATGCAGCTTATGCAAAACCAGAAGAAACAGGCCTTAAAAATCTAGGGTATGCTTTCGTACAAAATGAACAATATTTGCATGAGTCGATGGTTATAAATGAAGTTTGTAATTATCTTTTAAAGGGAAACCAGACTTACTATGATTTTACTGATAAAAGTATTTATTACTTGCTAACTAACAGGAAAGTACCAGGATTATATGTTTCTTCAATGGTAGCAGCTAATGAGACATTGCAGAATGAATCGATTGAAAGGCTCAAAAATAATGATATACCATTGATTTTTATTAATCAGCCGTTAAGATATATGGGAGTCAGTGAGTCATTACGTAGTTATAGAATATATAGATACTTTGTAGAACAAGACTATAAGTTTATAACTTATAAAAACTGTAATTTCCTGGTTAGGAAAGATATAGATTTAACTCCGATTCAAAAAGATATTGAGCTAGTGGACTTAAGCAGTCGTATTGGTTTATATGATGACCAAATTGATGAGTCAACTTATAGCTCGACAAATTTACAGGAATTATCCGAAAAAAATATAAGTATTAATAATAGTATTAAAGTCGAAAATGACAAGATGCTTATAACAGGGGTTGATCCATATCTGGTATTTGCAGCTAATGGTCAGGTTGATTTTAACAAAATACAATTAGTAGAGATAAACTTAAAAAACAGGCCTTCAGTTGGTATGACCGGGCAATTATTTGTCCAGACAGAAAAGGTAGGGCATAATGAGAATAATTCGATACACTTTGATATGAAGACAAAACGCATCTTAATACCGCTATATAAATACGAGCAGTTTAAGCTTGATTCAAAGCTTATAAATTTACGTTTGGATTTCGATAATGTGCCCAATAATACAGATGTATCGGTTGACAATATAAAACTATATAGCTTGACTGATACACAGAAAGAGGAACTGACACAACAGTATGCTAAAATAGCAAGGAATGAAACTGATAACAGATTAGACGATGCATTCCATCAGATGTATTTGATGCAGTTGCCATATCAATGGGGGCACAGCTTTAAACTTATGCAGGATAGATTTTTACCCCGTGAAACAGCTGAAAGTAATAGAAAAGATATAGAAGTAAATAATTCTCAGGTAAATGTTCATTTTGATATGAAACAAGTAATTCCTGGAAGTAAAGGTGAATTTTTAAGACTAAAGCTGAACTACAGTGATAACAAAAAACGAAATGCGGTATTGGTGGTAAAGGGGATTGATGAAAATGGTAATTCTTTGTCTGAAGAGTTCCAATTTACTACGGCAAGTGATAATCTATTGATACCCGTCGGCTCATCACCAAACTGTTTACAGGCCAAAGAAATAACAGGTTTTGACTTGTACCTTATTCCTGATATTGCATCATATGACGTCAAAATTGAAGATGCTCAGATGTATCAACTAGCTAAATAGAATAATAAATGGAGATTGAGTATAAACAATGTTAAAAGATAAAAAGCTATGGATTGGAATAATATTGATGGTAGTATCCTCTTTGATTACTAGTATTGGTCAATTGATGTGGAAGCTGTCGGCCGAAAACAATTTAATATGGATGTACATATTAGGTTTTGCGTTATATGGAATAGGTGCATTTCTTATGATTATTGCATTTAAATTTGGCGAATTATCAGTTCTGCATCCAATGATGAGTGTTGGATATATTATGTCAATTATTTTGGGGGCTGTTATTTTAAATGAAAATATCTCGAGTCACAAACTATTAGGAATTGGTTTAATCATAGTTGGAATGTTTTTCTTGGGACACAGCGGTTCGAAAAGGGAGGGAGAATTGAAATGAGTATTGGTATCCTTTCTTTAATGATATTTGTAATGACTGTTTCAGGTACATTTGGAGCATTATTTTTTAAAAGGGCAATAAGTAGACAAGCGGGAGTTAATATTATTAAACTTGCTCTCACACCAAGTTTGTATATTGGGGGATTATTTTATGTATTGGGTGCATCAACAAATATAATATTACTACGGTTTATGGATTACTCAGTAATTTACCCGATGACTTCACTTACATATATCTGGACATTGATAGTTTCATATCTTATGTTGGGTGAGAAGATCACACGGGACAAGCTTTTTGCTATATTCTTTATTGTAGCAGGTGTTGTTGTTTTGAATATTAAGTAATAGATCATAATAATTCTTTTGAATAAGAGAAACCGTTAAACGAGGTAAAAAAGAATGAATTAAAATGAGAATATTGTGTTTTGATAGATTGTTTTTCTATATATCGACATGAACTGGCTTAAAGTTGTGAGGAGAGAAAATATGAGGTGTCTAGTGTTATACAATTTTTTATTCGTCAAACCCAAATTATGAAGGCTTATTTATTCAATAATAAATAGTAAGTTATATCTTTTTGAGCAATAAGTTATGAGAATATAAGAAATGTTAAATGTATATTAATTTAAAATTTCTTATATATGTATATAGGTTTAATTTTAGTATTTGTTATTTATCTTATCATATATAATTTTTAAATTTAAGAGGAGAGGCTATGATTAAAAATTTACAAAATAGTTTTACTGCTAATATACTTAAAAAAAAAGAAATATCACCATTATTTATATGTATTTGTATTATTGCACTATTACAGTTTATTATATCTCTTCGCTGGATTATTCTTGACAAAAGTCCTATACAGTGGGATCAAAGTGGATATATGCTTCAAGCAACCATAACATATAAAACATTAGTACAGAAAGGGATATTTAATTTTATTTATCAGCTTTTTAACTATGATAGAGGAAGAGTTGATTTAGTAATTTTGTTAGTACAACCTTTCTTTAAAATTTTTGGTATACAAACTTATTCTGCGATGATAAGTTTGAATATTTGCTGGTTTATTACTGGATTTGCTATATATGGATTAGGAAAGGAAATAATTAATAATAGTATAGGTAAATTAATAGGTGTTATAGCATTTCTTTTCTTTGGATTATATCAATTTACAACTATGTTAACTCATAACTTCTTAGTTGAATTTTATTTAGTTACTGTAGTTACTGTTTTTTACTATTTTATAATGATTTTCTATAGAACAAAATCAATAAAGTATAGTTATTTTATTGGTATATCAATTGGCTTAGGATTAATGATAAAAGTAACATTTGTAGCTTTTCTTTTACCTCTAATGTTTTTAATTTATAATATTTTTAAAAGTTCTGATACAAAAAGAATATTTGTAAAAAAAGTGGCACCAATTATTATATTTCCCATAATATTGTCAGGTCCATTCTATTTTTATAATTTAAAATATATTATTCAAACAACCCAATTTTTATCGAGCGTAAATCTTGCTAATCTATATGGGTTTGGAGAGGTTTTTAATATTAAAACAATATTGGATTATTTGAAAAATATATTCATTGAACCTACTTTGTTTCCGATTACCATTATTGCAATAATAATAACTTTAATATCAGTAAAGAAACTGTTTAGTAAAAAATATAGATTTTACTTTATTATGTTATTTTCGTGGTTTATCATACCAGTTATGCTTTCAACTTTTGGAGCAATTAAAGATTCAAGATATTTGTATCCAGCCTTGGTTCCTTTATTTTTAGCAGCAGGAGTTGGTATTTCAGTTTTAGTAAGAAAGGATAAAATAATTGGAATAATAGCAATTATTTTAATTTGCATATTACCCCTTTATCAGTTCAGTGTTTCAAATGGATTAATAAATAAATTAGGCATAAAAATTGATAACTATATTACATTTGAACCAGCACCGGATAGGAATGATTGGAAGATTTCTGAAACTGTTAAAATTCTTAATCAGGTTTTAAATGAGAAAAAAGAGGTAGTTTTTTTAGGAGGTAATAAAAACTACCATTTAAACTTGTTTAGATTTTATGGAGTTATGCAGGATATTAATATTAATTATAGTACTATTCCTTATTATAATGAAAATTTAACTTTTGATGAAGCGATGAAATATATTAAAGATTTAAATCCTTCAGGCATTTTATATAAGACAGGAGAAAATTGGCCAGAATTTTCAAATAAATATTCAAAAGAAATAATTGAACAGTTATCTACTGATTCAAATTATGTAAAAATTGATCTTAATATTACACAGCCTGATGGTAGTAAATTTTATATGTTTGTGCCTAAGACAAAGAATAACAATATTGAACAAAATTTTAAGGTGCCAATTTCAGAAGATACTAATATAATGTCAAATATTGATTTATCTGAATCGGTTAATCAAGGCAATGGAAGTTTATTACATATCATTGGATGGGGTATTATAAACGATACAAATTCGTATGACAATAAAATATTTATAGTATTAAAATCTGAAGATAAAACAATAATTTTTAATACGAATCAAATGTTGAGGAAAGACATTACTGATGCATTTGGTAGAAACTTTAATAAGAATTTTGATAATAGTGGATTTAATACTTATATTCCTGAAAATTTATTAAATGATGGGAAGTATAGAATTGGCGTATGTATTACTAATGGTGATAAAAAGTATTTAAATTTTAGCAATACATATGTTACAAAAAATGATGATGGTATTTTTAATGGATTTCTTTCTGATGAAAAGAATATTATTGAATATAATTTTACAAATAAGATTAAGTGCGATGTTGAATTGATAAAAAACAGTATAGAGACTAAAACAGTGGAGATATCTGGGTTTGCTTTTATACAAGGTGTAAACAATTTAAATAGTAAAGTTTTCATTGCTTTAAAATCAGATGATAAAGAATTAGTTTTTGATACGGCATGTATAAAAAGACCAGATGTTACAAAAGTTTTCGGAGATGATATAAATATAGGTGATTGTGGATTTCAAACATTTATACCAATAAAATTATTGCAGAATAATAATTATAAGATAGGAATTATCATTGAGGCTGAAGGTGAAAGTTATCTTCAGTATACAAACAACATATTTTCTAAAAAGTAATTATTACTTTAAGTCCAGCAATTTATTTGTGGAGATTTGAAGTATATAAAAAATAATAGGGATTGATACATATGAAGCAAAAAGAGTTATACAATATTTCTAAAAATAAAATAGCTATATTGGGCATACTGGTAGCAGTATTTTGTGTCTTCTATTATTGGAATTTAAAATATGCTGTTATAAATTATGATGACTACAGATTTCTCGGATTGTATAAGGATCGAATTCAAACATACGGTTGGATTAGTACGTTGCTTTATGCAGCCTTCAATTGCGATTTGGGGAATGAGTTCAGGACCTATGCTCTATTAAAGGTAATTACTGTTATTTTCGCAGGTACAATTGGGTTTAATGCAAAAGTATATGCTTTTATTATGACTTTCGGTCATTTTGTTTCTGCAATAGTATTATATAGGATATTAAAATTCTTTTATAAGAATATTCCTTTATGTGTGATTTGTACAGGCTTGTGGCTGTTTAATCCATTTACAACTTTACAAACTTTGCATCATTGGCTATATATCATGGTACCTGCATATGCTTTTATAGGATTATGTTTTGTGCATTTCTGTACTACCATTAGAAATTGGTATAAACTTACCCTAGAAATGTTTTTAATCATCTGTTGTGCTTTTTTTGGCGAAGGAATACTTATTTCTTTAGCTGTATATTTTGGAATAGTTCTTTTTTGTGACATAAAAAAAGAAGATTGGAAAACGATGCTTCTTCATTTATGTCAAGGTGCAATTCTAGTACTAATGTTTATCGGATATTATTGTGTATATAAATTTAAAGTATATACTCCTGGTGAAACAGAGAGATTCCCATTATTTCAAATTCTTTCAAAAATAAAGGATTTAACTTCACTTTTTTATTCGATAATTACTTCAAATGCGGAAAGTATAATTACTATTATTAACAAGTTCGATTTGAATTATGTGCGCGAGGTAGCTAATTTTAGGTTTGTAGTAATTAGCTGTGTTGCTGTGATTGGAGTATATTTTCTTTTAATAAAACTTCTAAAAAATAATGATAACAATTCAGAATGTACTACCCAAAATCATAGAACCGTACTTATCATATTATTTTCTACTTATGCAATTTATTTTTTACTTCAACTTTATACTACTGCCAAATTTCCCGCAAGGTATATGGCTGTTTGTATTCCATGCCTGTTAATTGCATTTTTTCTCATAATTGATCGTCATATATTTAACAGATATTTAAAGTATGGAATAATAATAGTATGTTTGTTGGCGATTTCTCTTTCCACTGTAATTCATTATACGATAATGACTCCGTACTATGGCGAATATCGTACAAGTATTGATAAAGCCTTACAAGATGGCCAATCACTGGGAAAGAAATATGTACTATTTGAAAGTACATATCCTAATTATAATTTAGATACAAAATTATTTGAGCGGCTCCGGTACCCAACTCTTTTAATGAGAAATGAGCAGTTCTATTATCCTCCGGTAAA
This sequence comes from Bacillota bacterium, assembly GCA_023397905.1. Classification (GTDB taxonomy): domain Bacteria; phylum Bacillota; class Clostridia; order Acetivibrionales; family DSM-1351; genus Ruminiclostridium. The sequence goes on from JAEWSZ010000182.1 coordinate 98,368, forward strand.
TAGTTCCACTGTTCCAGAACCTATTTCTATGTTTTGGATTTTGGATGATTATGTTCGTGAAAATACCTCATTGGTTCCAGCTTTCACGTGGACGGAAGATTTACCTGATGATAAGGTTAAATTGATAACCAGGGATGACCCTATGAAAACTCCGGGATTCAACGAAAATAAATATAAATATGTTGTTTGCAGCAAGAATGATGTGATGATTATCAGCACAGAAGATCTATATTTTTTTGATGCTTTTAATGAAAATGAAAGAGAAGGTTTCAAGGTTTATTATAAATGGAATGATTACTATAATTCTGTGAGTTATCTTGGTGCAACACTTTATGCAGATGGTGTAGGTGATTCATACAAATATGCTTCTTCTTATATTCATAGATATTCAGAGTATATTGATAAAACAGAATATAGTATATTTGGAGTTAATTTAGGCGGACCTAAAACAGTTAATTTCTTTAAAGACGCACCATATCCTACCGAAACAACTTCTAAGATTAAATATGGGTATGTGACTGAAGGTGGTTCGAGCGACTATACAGAATACGTTAAAGGAATTCATGGTTCAAACCGGAATGGGAACTTTTCCTATCGTATTACTTTAGAGCATCCGGACGATGTAAACCTTGCTCTGGAGTTTGAGGATATTTGGTCACATGAAGTAGGAAATCGCGAGTTTGACATACACATAAAAACAGATAAAAGAGAGTTTACAGTTACTAATGTTGATATTTATCGGCTAACTAAATTAAATAATATTATTTGTTTGGAGATTCCGTTAGGAAAAACACAGGAAATTAATGTTGAACTGATTCAATCTAATGGAAGTAAGGATATTCCATTTTGTAATGCAATTAGGTTATTCTCAAATTCAAATAGCTAGTTTGCTATTAGTAAGTAAGCGCTATTAAGTTGCAATGCAACAAAATCTTATCTATAATTGTTATATAAAAAGCATTTTGTTGTTTTTGCCCTATTGAATACATTTTTAGTCAGATAATCAACAAATATTTAAAGAAGGAGACAATAAAATGAACATTGGATTATGTCTGATAACATGGAACGAATTAGAAGGTTGCAAACACGATATACCTTTAATCGATAGAAGCAAGTTTGAACAAATTTATTGTATAGATGGCGGTAGTACAGACGGAACTGTTGAATACTTGGAGGAGCAAGGAATAACAGTCTACAGGCAGACTAAAAAGGGCTTAAATCAAGCCTGCATAGATGGAGCTGATTTTTGTAACTGTGACGCATTTGTTTTTTTCCATCCAAAAGGAACAATACCGGTGGAAGATACATACAAATTTCGTGAATATTATGAACAGGGATATGAGTTTGTTGTTGGGAGCCGGATGATGAAAGGCTCACATAATGAAGAAGATGGTAAATTGGTCAAACCAAGAAAATGGTTTGTACTGGGGATGGGTTTACTTGCAAAGATACTTTTTAAAAAAGAAGGAAACACTGTTTGGGATACTTTGCATGGTTTTAGGGGCATGACGGTAAGTGCATTTAGAAGACTTGGTATTTCGAATTTTGATCCGTCAATTGATATAGAAATGGTGTGCAGAAGTTACAAATATAAAGTTAAACGTATTGAATTCCCTACACAGGAAATGGCAAGGCTGGCAGGCGAAACCCACTTTAAAGCATTTGCAACAGGGAAAAAGCTATTAAAGTACATATTATGGGAGTTAAAACGTAAAGATGAAGCAGTGGGAATTGATGAGCCAGTGTTAAGCGGACAGGTTGATAAACCATAGTAATGGAGGACTATATATGAAGGTAGCTGTGTTGGGTGCAGGTATATCAGGAATTACAATAGCAAAAAAACTAGAAGAGAAGAATATTGAAGTTGTTTTATATGAAAAGTGCAGCCATGCGGGAGGACTTGCAAAAACCCGTATTGTAAATGGATATGTATATGACTTGCATGGCGGACATATTTTTAATTCAAAGCATAAAGAAATTGTTGAATGGGTTTTTTCTTTTTTACCCAAAGAGCAATGGCAGTATTCAGTGAGAAATGCAAAGATTTTCTTTGGAGATAGATATGTATCCTACCCTTTTGAGTTGTCTTTATGCGAATTAAATGCTGAAGATGCAACAGATTGCGTATATGATTACATGATGTCTCAGCAGGGTAAAGAGCCTGAAAATTTCAAAGACTGGTTGATTTGGAATTTTGGACAGGCTATAGCGGACTATTACATGATACCATATAATACAAAAATATGGTCATATCCTCTTGAAGATATGGAGACAAAATGGATGCAAGGAAAAATGCCTTTACCAGATAAGAAGGAGATTATTAAATCCCTTCTTTTAAAAGATCCAAGTGAAAGAAAAATGCCTCACTCAACTTATTATTACCCTATAATCGGAGGTATTCAATCTATGGTTGATGCTTTATCAAATGGGTTAAATATTAAGCTGGATGCACCGGCGGAAAAGATTGAAAAAATTGATGGCAAATGGTATGTAAATGGCCAGGGTGGATACGATAGAATTATTTCAACCGTTCCACTGCCTGTACTTGCGGATGCAATGGAGCTTCCACATACGGTCAGGCTGGCAATAGACGGATTAAAATATAACAGCTTGACTACCATGCTTTTTAAATGTCCTGAAACGGATTTGTCATGGGTTTATATCCCTTCAAAAGAATACCGGTCTCATAGAGTATGTTATCAGGGAGCATTTTCATCCAAAGCCTGCCCTTCAGGGTGCAGCGGAGCAATAGAGGTAATTGGCGGTAAATTTAGTGTCACGTCAGACATTCTTGATAAACAAAAAGTTATTCCAGATGAGTTTGAATTGATAAATCTAATTGACAGTGAATTTGCAGAGTATGCTTATGTTATCCATGATAAAGACTATAGAAAAAATACCGGTGTTGTTAGCAAGTATTTTGAATCTATAAGCGATTTTGATTTATTAGGAAGATTTGCAACATGGAATTATAATAATATGGATATGTGTATGCTTGAGGCATTTAGACTGGCTGAAAAAATCAATTAATGAAAAAATGTAGAATGAGGTTGGAAAATGGACAGAGACAGTAAAATATATATTGCTGGACATAAGGGGCTTGTTGGCTCAGCGATTATACGAAAACTTGAAAAGGATGGCTATAGAAATATTATAACAAAGACGCATAAGGAGCTTGATTTAGCAAGACAGACGGATGTTGAGGAATTTTTTCATGAAGAAAAACCTGAATATGTATTCCAGGCAGCGGCCAAGGTTGGAGGTATTCATGCTAATGCTACTTATCCGGCTGATTTCATAATGCAGAATCTTTTGATTCAATGCAATATTATTAATTCAAGCTATCTTTTCAAAGTAAAGAAGCTCATGTTTTTGGGGAGTTCTTGCATATATCCACGTGAGTGCCCTCAGCCAATAAAAGAGGAATATTTATTAACTTCACCATTAGAAAAAACAAATGAAGCTTATGCATTAGCCAAAATAGCCGGCTTAAAAACCTGTCAGTATTACAATGAACAGTATGGAACAGATTACATCAGTGTTATGCCTTGTAATCTATATGGAATAAATGATAATTTCGAAGGAGCAAATTCTCACGTTTTGCCAGCGTTGATAAAAAAATTCCATGAAGCCAAAGTGGAAAATTTGCCGTCAGTAACAATGTGGGGGACTGGTAAGCCTTTACGAGAATTTTTATTTTGTGACGATTTAGCTGAAGCGTGTGTCTTTTTAATGAACAATTATTCTGGTAATGACTTTTTTAATATAGGTTATGGCGAAGAGGTCACTATAAGGGAGTTAGCAGAAATTATAAAAGAAGTAGTTGAATATGAAGGCGACATTGTACTGGATTCTTCCAAACCTGATGGAACATATCGTAAACTTACTGATATCAGTAGAATTAAAAGTGTGGGATGGAGTCCCAAAGTGGATTTAAGAACAGGTATAAAGATAACATATGATTGGTATGTAAAAAACGTTGCCCGCTCTTAAAATAATTTGATAATGTGGGAAATATATAGGGGGAATTTAGTTGTATACTGTTTTACTATCGGGAGGATCTGGAAAGAGGCTATGGCCATTATCAAATGATCTTCGCTCAAAACAATATATTAAGGTTATCAGTAACGAAGGTGGTAATAATAAACCTTGTTCTATGATACAAAGAGTATGGGGGCAGTTAGGTGAGGCTGAACTGGCTGATAAATCTATTATTACTGCAAGCAAAGGACAAGTGGAAATTATAAAGAGTCAGCTGGGTGAGGACGTTAATATTGTTATAGAACCGGAGAGACGAAATACCTTTCCGGCCGTTGCAATTTCATGTGCATATTTAAAAACGGTATTAAAAGCTTCTGATGATGAAACCATAGTCATTTTACCTGTTGATCCATATACAGACAATGGATATTTTGAAAAGTTGAAAACCTTGGAAACCATATTAAAAGTATCTAAGGCTGAAATAGTACTGATGGGAGCCAAACCAACACAACCATCGTCTAAATATGGCTATATTGTACCCAAACAACATACTTTGGAAGTTAATTTATCCTACATAGAAGTTAAAGGCTTTACGGAAAAACCTACAGTTAGTCTTGCCAAAGAATTGATAGAAGAAGGAGCGCTTTGGAATTGTGGGGTATTCGGGTTCAGATTAGGTACTATATTAAGTAAGATAAAAAATTATGGCTTAAACGGTGATTATTATGAAATGTTCAATCATTATGAAAGACTTCCCAAAATAAGCTTTGACTATGAGGTTCTTGAAAAGAGTCAGAATATTGTAGCTGTTGAATATGATGGAGTTTGGAAGGACATAGGAACATGGAATGCGTTATCTGAGCAAATGTTTGACCATAGCATTGGTAATGTAATCATACATGATAGCTGTGAGAATACTAATGTCATAAATGAGCTCAGGATGCCAATCGTTGTTATAGGAACTAAGGATATTGTTATTTCAGCATCGGTTGATGGCATACTGGTATCTGATAAACAGCAAAGTACTAGGATTAAAGATTGTGTGGAGAATTTTACATATCCACCAATGTATGAAGAGCGGCGTTGGGGAACAATTACCGTTTTAGATATCACTAAAAAGGATGGAGTATATACAGCAACAAGAAAAATCTCAATATTTGAAAATATGAATTCAAGTTATCATTACCATAATGATAGAGATGAAGTGTGGACTGTTTTAGCTGGAAGTGGCGAGATGGTAATTAACGGAATAAAGCAACTTATAATGGCTGGGGATGTGATCAGGATTCCTTCACATACAAAGCATGCTGTTAAATCATTAAATGGGATTGAATTTTTAGAAGTTCAGATAGGTAGAACAGTTGCTGATATTGATATAAATCGGATAACAGTAAATTGGGGAGAAATTGAGGCTCGCTAACTTTATCAATTTAAAAGAATGGAGAATTTCATAATGAAAAAGGCTCTAATAACAGGAATTAATGGACAAGATGGGTCATATCTTGCAGAGTTTTTATTGGAGAAGGATTATCATGTATATGGATTATTAAGAAGGTCATCGGTAAATACAACTGAAAGAATTGAACATTTATTATTAGAACAAGTTGATTTTTATGGAGAAAGATTTAAGTTGGTATATGGTGATTTAACGGATTCAATGAACATCATGCGTATCATTGGAGAGATTAAACCTGATGAAATTTATAATTTGGCTGCTCAGTCACATGTTGCGGTATCTTTTGAGGAGCCGGAGTACACAGCTAATGCTGATGGTATAGGAACTTTAAGAATTTTGGAGTCAGTAAGAATTTTAGGGTTATCAAATATCACAAGGATTTATCAAGCCTCTACTTCAGAATTATTTGGAGAAGTTGAGGAAATTCCTCAGAGGGAAACTACGCCTTTTCATCCAAGATCGCCTTACGGAGTGGCAAAGATGTATGCATTCTGGATCACAAAGCATTACAGGGAGGCATATAAAATGTATGCTGTTAATGGGATACTTTTTAACCATGAATCAGAGCGTCGGGGCGAAACCTTTGTTACAAGGAAAATAACGCTTGCTGCTGCCAGAATCTCTCTTGGTTTGCAAAAAAACCTTTCTCTTGGAAATTTAAATGCTAAACGTGATTGGGGATATGCTAAGGATTATATTGAATGTATGTGGATGATATTGCAGCATGAGACCCCAGAGGATTTTGTTATTGCCACAGGTGAAACACGCACTGTCAGAGAGTTCTGTACTTATGCATTTAAATATTCAGGAATTGAGATAGAATGGCATGGAGAGGGACTCGAAGAGATAGGTATTAATAAGGCTACGGGAGAGATTGTTGTTGATGTAAATCCTCGCTACTTCAGACCTGCAGAAGTAGATTTATTGTTAGGTGATCCTACAAAGGCCAAGACACTTTTGGGATGGGATCCTAGAAAGACATCTTTTCAGGACTTAGTTAAATTTATGGTAGAAAGTGATTTGGAATTAGTTAAGTCAGGTAAAGCTTCTCGAGTTACTGTAGATTAACTTTTTCTTCCGGAGGCCCCAATGCGTATCTCAGTCGCCCTCGCCACCTACAACGGCGGAAAGTACATAACTGAACAGCTGAACAGCATCCTCCCGCAGCTGACGCAGGAGGATGAGATCATCATATCCGACGACGGTTCCACTGACAGCACACTGGAGCTTATAGCCGGAATTAGCATGGGCTCGGGCGGCCAAACCCTTGAGCTGGTATCGGGTTTTTGTGCTGCTCAGATAAAGGTGCTGAAAAACCCGGGCAAAGGTGTCATCAGCAACTTTGAGAACGCGGTCAGGCATGCTTCAGGGGACATCATCTTTCTGTGCGACCAGGATGATGTCTGGCATCCGGACAAAGTTGCCATAATCAAAAATTGTTTTGCTGCCACGAATGCAAGTCTTATAATCACAGATGCATATATTACGGATCAGAACCTGAATGTTTTGGAACCTTCTTTCTTCAAACTGATGAATTCCGGCGGAGGTGTCCTAAAAAACTTTATAAAAAATACATTTCTGGGCTGCTGCATGGCTTTCCGCAAGGAATTGAAAGAAGTCATTCTGCCATTTCCTGAGAAAATCCCAATGCATGACAGCTGGATAGGAATTTTAGCCCAGCTTCAAGGGGATGTTTTATTTATACCTGAAAAACTGGTATACTATAGGAGACATGAAGATAATGCTTCCGCTCTGGAGAGAAATTCACTGAAACAATCCCTTGTATGGCGCAAGAATTTGGCTGTCCAGCTTATTAAACGCCATTATGCTAAAAAAGCACCAGTGGATTGAGATGTGAGAAAAACCTTAAGGGCTAAGTGAGTACGTTGGGAAGGATCGGCAAAAGACGTCAGTCTTTAAAACCATGTACATAGAGATGAAACTATCAATTATAATTGTCAGCTATAATACCAGGCAGCTTCTGGCTGATTGTATAAATTCCATAGAAAAGAACATGGCAGGCCTCCTGTACGAAATAATTGTGGTGGACAACGATTCTACGGATGAAAGTGTTGTCATGCTCAGAACAGAATATCCCGAAGTAAAGCTTATTGAAAATGACTATAACGCCGGGTTTGCAAAGGCAAACAATCAAGGCCTCGGCCTTTGTTCAGGAGAATACATCCTGTTGCTGAATTCCGATACCATAGTTTTGGAGGATGGATTGAGCTCACTTGTAGATTTTATGGACAATCATAAGAATACGGCCATATGCGGGCCAAAGCTTTTAAACAGTGATATGACTTTACAGCTGCCCTGCCGGCGCAGTTTTCCAGGATTGCTGAACTCGATTTCACACTTTTCAGGCCTGGGAAGATTATTTCCTAAAAGCAGGTTATTCGGCAGCTATCTCATGACATATATGGACAGCGATACCGACCATGAGGTTGATGCAGTTTCAGGGGCATGTCTGCTTGTCAGGCGGGATGTGCCAGATAAGATCGGAGGCCTTCTGGATGAGGCTTTTTTTATGCATTTTGAAGATATTGATCTATGCTATAGAGCCAAACAGAAGGGTTTTAAGGTCTATTACGTCCATAATACAAGAATAGTCCATTTAAAAGGCCAGAGCAGCAAACTCAGAAATGAAGGGGTAACAAGAAATTTTTTTGATTCGGCTCAAGTTTATTTCAGGAAGAACTATAAAAAGAAAAATCCGGTTGCATATGCATTGATGATAGGGCTTATCAAGCTGATGAAACGCATATCTTTGACTGTTATCAATGTTAAACCGGTGAAAAAGGTTTGATATTATGGAGAATAAAATTATACTGGTTACGGGAGCTACTTCACAGGTGGGAATAGTACTTGTGAAGGAACTTATTGCCCGGGGATATGGAGTCCGGTGTCTCGTCAGAAGGACCAGCAGCATTGACGGTATCAGGGGGCAGGGTGTAGAATTTTTATATGGAGACCTAGACAGTTTTGAGGATGTGCGGGCTGCTGCTGAGGGAGCGGATAAAATAATTCATATTGCCGGTATCTGGAGAATAGAACACCTTCTCCGGGCCGCTGAGGAAATAGATTTTAAAGGCAGGATAATATTCATAGGCTCCATGAGCCGGTTTAAAAAGCTTGACAGCATTGATGAAAAGGAAAAGGAATTGGCAGGGCGGATGGCCGGAGCTGAAAAGATGATTTCAGAAAGTAAGCTGGATTATGTTATCCTGAGGCCTACCATGCTTTATGGCATCGACCGGGACAAAAATATTCTGCAAATAATCAGATTTATGAGGAAGTTCAGATTCTATCCGCTGATAGGCGGAGGAAATGCACAGAAGCATCCTGTTTATGTGGGGGATGTTGCCAAAGCTGTTGTCAGCTGTATGTCAGGCACAGAAGTATCGCGCAGGGATTATGTTATCGCCGGGGAAAAGCCCATAAAACACAGGGAGATGCTTGCGGCAATCAAGAGAAATCTGCCGTTCAAAGCGTTTATATTGAGGGTTCCTGTTTTTGCAGGCTATGCCGCCGTATTTCTTTACAAGCTTGTAAAACCTTCTTCATATATAAATTATGCCATGGTAAAGAGAGTAAATGAAGACAGCAGTTATGATATCGGGCCTGCCACCAGAGACTTTGGATATGCTCCTGCAGACTTTGAGACAGGTGTAAAAAAACAGATAGATCATCTTATTGAGAATGGGTTGATATAAAGGGGGGGCAGGTTTGAAAAGGTTTGTGGATGTAGTATTTTCATTTATTCTCATAATAATATTGGCACCTGCCCTTCTCGTATTGAGCATAATTGTCAGGACCACTTCACGGGGCCCTGTTTTGTTCAAGCAAAGGCGTGCAGGCAGGGACAAAAAGGAATTTTACATATATAAATTCAGGACGATGTACCTGGAGACGCCGAAAAATATGCCTACCCACCTTCTGGAGAACCCTGAGAAATACATAACACCTGTTGGGCGGTTCCTGAGAAAAACAAGCCTGGATGAGCTTCCTCAGCTGTTTAATATAATTAAGGGCGAGATGAGCTTTGTAGGCCCAAGGCCGGCCCTATACAATCAGTATGATTTGATTTCCATGCGAGAAGAACTGGGAGTAAATGCAGTCAGGCCGGGTGTTACAGGCTGGGCGCAGGTAAACGGGCGGGATGAACTGGAGATACCGGAGAAAGTGGCATTTGACAGCTATTATGCAAAAAACCGGTCCATGTGGTTCGATATAAAAATAGTATTTATCACCTTCTATAAGGCAATATCCGGACATGGAGTGGTGGAAGGCAAGAAGGCTCCTGAAAATATTATTAAAAATTTATGACAACTTAATTATTGACAAAAAATTCTGATATAATATTAGCAGCTTTTGTATTATTTTGGGTTAAATGTATCAGCACTGGGGGATAGAAATTCGTATGAGACGAAAGATCAGAAATAAACTTTTGATGCTTCTTGATATGGTACTTATATGTGTATCTATTCTTTCCGCATATTTATTAAGATTTTATAACGGCAGCTTCTCCGATATAGACCCTATATTTAAAGATGAAATTTTACATGTGGTCATCGTGGCGCTGATCGTGAAAATGATAGGATTTACACTTCTAAAGCTCTACAGCAGTCTCTGGGAATATGCAGGCTTGCATGAGGTCAGCTATATAGTTCTGGCGTCGGTATTGTGCAATTCATTTATGCTGGCATATGTTTTTTTAATGCAGCTTAGAGTTCCGCGCAGCATATTTATTATAACTATGCTCACGGATGTTTTTCTCATAGGCGGCGCCAGATTTGCATACCGTATGTTCAGAAGAATGATTATGGGCGAGATGATCAGATTTTCAAATGCCAGGCGGATACTTGTCATTGGTGGCGGAGACACCGGAGCAACCGTTATTAAGGAGCTAAAAAGGCATCCCGAGATGAAGAGCCTTCCCGTAGCCATTATCGACAATGACCTGCATAAAGTCGGCAGAAATATAAACGGCGTTCCCATAGTTGGAAACGATGATTACATATCCCAGGCAATTGAAAAATATGAAATAGACGAGGTTATTGTAGCGGTTCCGTCTGCGGACAATAAGACTATAAATCACATATTCGGTCAATGTTCCCAAAAATCCTGCAAGGTTAAGATACTGCCTTCTATGACTCAACTGATAGATGAATCTGTAATAATCCAGAAAATAAGGGATGTTTCAATTGAGGATTTGCTGCAGAGAGAGCCGGTAGTATTGGATCTGGAGGAAATAACCTCGTATATAGCGGACAAAACTGTTCTTGTCACCGGCGGAGGCGGTTCCATCGGTTCGGAGCTGTGCCGGCAGATCGCCTCATTTTTGCCCAGGCAGCTTATTATACTGGACAACTATGAAAACAACGCCTACGACATACAGAATGAACTTTTGGCCGGCTATCCGGACTTAAAGCTTACTGTAGTTATAGCCAATGTGAGGGAAATAGGCAGGCTGGAAAATATATTCAAGGCTTACAGGCCGGATATAGTATTTCATGCTGCCGCCCACAAGCATGTTCCGCTCATGGAGGAAAATCCCACAGAGGCCATAAAAAATAATATATTCGGCACCCTCAATGTGGCCGAGTGCGCCGATAAATACGGCGCTAAACGCTTTGTCATGATATCCACCGACAAGGCGGTAAATCCCACAAACATAATGGGCGCAACCAAGCGCGTAGCTGAGATGATAATCCAGGCCTTCTCAAAGCAGAGCAAAACCGAATTTGTGGCAGTGAGATTTGGAAATGTGCTGGGCAGCAACGGAAGCGTGATCCCGCTGTTTAAAAAGCAGATAGAGCAGGGCGGGCCGGTTACCGTTACCGATCCTGAAATAATCAGGTATTTTATGACCATACCGGAGGCTGTCCAGCTAGTGCTGCAAGCCGGCGCAATGGCCGAGGGCGGAGAGATCTTTGTGCTGGATATGGGTGAGCCTGTGAAAATATACGACCTTGCCAGGAACCTTATAAAGCTTTCGGGCTTTGAACCTGATGTGGATATAAAGATTGAGTTTACAGGCCTCAGGCCAGGCGAAAAGCTGTACGAAGAGCTGCTGCTGGCTGAAGAGGGCGTACAGGCCACAAAGAACAATAAAATATACGTAGCTCAGCCTTTACATACGGATCTGGCCATTCTGAAGAGGGAAATAGATTATTTGAAGGACATCCTTATGACTAACTCCGACGGAGCCAGGGACTATATAAAAGTAATAGTTCCAAATTACAAATGCGCCGGGGAAAAGTGAGAATGGGGCAACATTTGTAATTAGGCCATTTTTTCTTGAATTTTTATGAAACCTTTTTGGATTTATTACGTCTAAATTACATTATGGCTTTGAATATGTCTGGTAATCAGGCTTGTGGTTGCCCTTGCAGGGGATTAATTTGTGGCAGTATTGCCAAAATATTAATTTTTAATTACTGGGATTTAATGATATAATTCAACTAGATATGACGATATATTAATGAGATATAAATTTAATTTTTTTTGTTAGGGGTGTATTTTTTGAGCAAAAAAGTATTGATCGTGGACGATGAGAAGAATATTGTTGATATTTTGAAGTTCAATTTGAAAAAGGAAGGCTACGACACGCTGGAGGCCTATGATGGCGAGGAAGCTGTTGAACTGGCGCTATCCCATGACCCTGATCTCATTCTTTTAGATATTATGCTGCCAAAGATGGACGGTTTTACAGTGTGCAGGAAGCTGAGACAATCCATTTCAACACCTATCCTGATGCTTACGGCCAAGGAGGAAGAGGTCGACAAGGTCCTGGGCCTTGAACTTGGCGCAGACGATTATGTAACAAAGCCTTTCAGCCCAAGAGAGCTGATGGCCCGTGTCAAAGCAAATCTGAGAAGGCTTGTACCCGCAGACCATGCAAACTCCGACAAAGCCCATGTCAATAAATACGGGGACCTGACCATAGACTCCGACAGGTATGAGGTCAAAAGGGGAGACGGCATCATTGAGCTCACGCTCCGCGAATTTGAACTCGTCAAGTTCCTGGCGGCGCAGCAGGGCACTATTTTCTCCAGGGAATCCCTTCTTGAAAAGGTATGGGGATACGAATATTATGGGGACGTCAGAACGGTGGATGTGACTGTCAGAAGGGTAAGGGAGAAGCTGGAGCTTGATCCGGCAAACCCGCAGTATATTGTCACCAAACGTGGAGTCGGTTACTACTTCAATAAGGCATAGAGACAAGATACACAATATAGAGGAGTTATCATGAAGTTTTGGAAAGGATTTTTGAAACTGCTTCGAAGCTTGCAATGGAAACTGGTTTATATTTTTATTTCCATGTGTATAATCCTGGTTTGCATTGTATATATAGTAATAAATTCAGGCCTGCAGGACATATACTTTCAGAGCTTTCAGGAAGATATAGACGACGGCTACAAGGAATGGAAAGACTTGAGAGGTATTCCGGAATCAAACGCCGACCTCTTGAGTTTTTTTGAAAAAGGCGACGACAAGATGTATTTCGGAGTGAATTCCAAATACCTCAAAATGACTATTATAGATGTTTCACAGATAGACAGCACACCTTCAAAGGGAATCATATACTCATCGGACAAAAGTTATCTGAACAATCCCGAGGAATTCGGCAATACGCTTCTCACCAGCTCTGTCAACCTTATGACCATATGGGCGGGGGGGAAGGTGTCCGAGAACAGGGAGCTTGTTAAAACGAGGGCAGGCGACCAATACTTTGAGTATATCATCCAGCCAAAGGAAAGGGATGGCCTTGTCTTTTATTTTACTTATGATAAAGACGCGTGGGAGGACATTCTCATGCGGTTTAACAACCTGATTTTTACCAGTGCGGTTATTGCGGTGTTTCTGTCGCTGTTCCTGGGATATCTGCTGTCAAAGACCATAACGTCTCCTATTATCAACGTCATGCACAAGGCCGAGAAAATTGCGGAGGGCGATTTTGACGCGCAGCTTGCCGTTAAATCCGAGGATGAGATAGGAAATCTGACAAAGACCTTCAACTACATGGCCACCGAGCTTAAAAACACCCTTGCGGAGATTTCCAGTGAAAAAAACAAGGTGGTGACCATATTGAACTATATGGCCGACGGGGTTATGGCCTATGATCTCAAGGGCGTGGCCATACATGTGAATCCAGCGGCTAAAAAGCTTCTTGGCAGCAGCATTGAGGATCGGCCTTTTCAGGAATTTGCCGATACGGTGGGACTGGACGTTAAAATAGAAAATATAGTGTACCTGGACCAACTGCCTGTGAGGGAGTTTGACGCGGTTATCAACGATTTATTTGTAAAAATATATTTTGCGGTATTTACGGACACAAACAGGAAGCCGGAAGGAATCATAGTGGTCCTGCATGACATCACCGAGCAGCAGAAGCTGGACAATATGAGGCGTGAATTTGTGGCAAACGTATCGCATGAGCTCCGGACGCCCATAACCTCCATAAAAAGCTATACGGAGACTTTACTTGACGGCGCTGCGGAGGACAGCGGCACTACCGAGAGGTTTCTGAGCGTTATCAACTCGGAGGCCGACAGGATGACCCGTTTGGTCAAGGACCTCCTGCAGCTCTCCAGGCTTGACAACCAGCAGATGAGCTGGAATATGGAAGAGGTATGCCTTAAAACTACCGTAAAGGAAATAACCGAAAGGATGCAGCTGGCGGCTGAGCAGAAGAACCAGAGGCTTGAATGCTTTGTAATCGGTGATATACCCGATATAAGGGCGGACAGGGACAGGCTGGAACAGGTGGTGGTGAACCTGATCAGCAACGCCTTGAAATACACTCCCGAAGGCGGTCAGATCACCGTGTATCTGGGCAGGATCTACAATGACATATATGTAAAGGTGACGGATACGGGCATAGGGATTCCCGACGAAGCCCTTCCGAGGATATTTGAGAGGTTCTACAGAGTGGATAAGGCCAGATCCAGGGATATGGGCGGAACAGGCCTCGGCCTTTCCATTGCAAAGGAAATCGTACAGGCGCATGGCGGCACTATCGGTATAACCAGTGAGATAGGCAAGGGCACCGAAGTAACTGTAAGGCTCCCGGTGTAAATTTTATTTAAATACCATGTAATGGATTTGTAACAGAAAATATATTATACTAATACTAGGGTATTGAGAGTTAATACGATAGTTTTGCCCTGAGGTGATAATATGAGATCCAAATTGCTGATATTTACTATAATTGCTGCTGTTGTGCTCAGTTTCCTGGCTTTACCGGCTCTGGCATCATCAAAGGTTGTTGACATCACAAGGCCTGAGGGAAAAGAAGTAGTTACAAAAGATGTTTTCTCCATATGCGGAGTTTGTTTATATGACGAAACCACCATATCCTTTGAATACAAGGATAAGGACACCGGAAAGTTTAAGCCGCTTGAGACTACCGAAGGCTATTCCACTTTCAAAGTCGGGAGCGGAAAGATTTTCGGCAAGGATGTCAAGCTTAAATACAAGGGTGACAATGAGATAAGGATTATTTCATACACCAAAGACACCAAGGATGATCCGCAGATCGATCCCTTTACCATTACTCTTGGTGAAGAAAAGAAGAAGGGCAACTGGTTGGACGCATTGTCGGATTGGCTGGGGATAAACAAGGAATAACCTGGATGATGAGATAAAATTATGAATAAAAGTATCAAAACCTTTTGGTATTACTATGAGAAGTTCAGAGCATTCTTTCTGGTTTTATTAATGATTCTTTGTATTGTACAGATAGGAATTCTGTGGAGTAGACAATCCGGCAGTCTTCCTTTTTTATCTGCTTTTTTTCCTGACTCGAAAATTTCCTCACAGCCCTCTCTGGAGGATTCAAAGGGAGATTATCTGCTGCCTTACAGGGTAGTGCTGTCTACGGGATATGACGGAGATCATTTTATTGTTCCCAACGGCTCAAAGGACTATCAGACCCTGTGGAACGGTGCAAAACAATATCTGGCCCAGGTGCTGAACAGCAAACCCAAGAACACAGCCGCCTTCAACGAGGATACCTGGGGAAGTCTCGCGGCAAGCAAGCCATACTTTTTCGAATTTAAAACACAGATACCGGCGGATATCGCCAAATGGGTTTTGAATCTCCCCGGCTCTTCCGGTGAAGGGCTGCCGGGCATATATAAAATGATTATATGCCCTGACGATCCGGATAACGGATATTATGACACGGTGGACATAAGGGATGACAGCAATATTTACACATACGATATACCTGATTTTAAAGGCAGTGCCTTGGGGCAGGAGGAATTCAGAACAGTTTATGCCGCCCAGAAAAAAGATCCAAATTCACGGAATTATCAGCTGGCATTTGAAAAGCTCAAATCCACTACTCTTCCGAAGGACATGTTTATACCGCTGACAAATAACAGTACTCAGAAATACTCAAATCTGAACTGTACCACCTTCACATATATCGGAGGGCAATCTTCAGACCTGTCGGAATATGATGAGATAGCCAAAGGGCTCTTTGGCGAGGCCAGAAACGATTTCTATCCCGATGAGGACGTATATGGCTCCATAGTATTTAAAAAAGCCGATAGCGTTTACAGGCTGTATAAGAACTCAATTCTTGAATATAGATATACGGACAACCGGAGCAGCTCCGACCGGACAAAGATTCTGGATGCATATAAAAATGCCGCCGGCTTTATTATGGAGCAAAGCGTCAGGGGCAATTTTATGAAGGGCGTCAATGTTTATCTGGCTTCTGTTGAGGAAGGCGATAATTCTTATATATTTAATTTTGATTTTACCATAACCGACAGCGAGGGCAACGGAGAAGTTCCCATTCAGCTGAAAAACTATACTTTGCCTGATAAGGCCGACAGGCTGGACCATGGGATATCCGTTGAGGCCACATCCAAGCGTGTGGTTCACTGTGAATGGCTGGTGTTGAAGCTCAAGGATGACAAAGCTTTCAGGACATACACCTGGAATTATGGAGAGGCGCTGGACCTGGTCAGCGGAAGTTATGCGGACCTTGACAGGGATAAGGCGGTTACCACGGATTATGGCATTTACTATGTTTTAAAGGAGTCGAACACCTATAAGGCGGAAGTCGACATCTCTCCGAGCTTTGTGCTCTTTGCCGGGGGGAAGAGTTATGATGTGGCATTGGCGGGGAAATAACAAGTGATAATTTGTGTAGCGGGATTTATCCGGTGAATTTTGGGCGGTGGTGAATTATGGACTGGAAAAGGGCAAAGACGATTTTAATATGGATGTTCGTTTTTCTGAACATAATTCTGGCCGTTGCTCTCTACCGGGACATAAAGGTAGGGGAAATACCGCAGCAGACCATAGACAACACTCAGAATATTCTGAAGCAGAACAACGTTCATATCGAATGCCCCATACCCAGGTATATGGGTAATGACTACATACTGCAGTATGACGAGACGTTTCTGGACAGAACGAAAATAGCGGATGTGCTGCTTGGGGATAATTATTCCAAAAAAAGCGATACTACATATGGAAAGGGAACTGAGAATCTGGTATTCACCGGAGACTCGGGCTTTGAATACAGTGATACCGGGAGCAACAAGAAGATATACACCGAAAGCAAAAATGGAATAGATGTATACATGAAGGAACTGGCAAAGAAGCTGGGAATACCTTTTGATGAATTCACGCAGGACGACTTTTATACCCCCTCCTCAGGGAGTGGTTCCAGGGCTGTGTATAAGGGCGTATACAAGGGATATACCGTATTTGACAACTATATAGACATCGAGGTTGGAAAAGCGGGGTTAATAAGTATAAAGTATCATTACAAAAAGCCGCTGAGTATAACATCAAGGGACGATATAAAGGTCATACCGGCTTATGAAATACTGATAACCAAAATAACAAAATATCCTGGCATATTCATCAGAGACGTGGATATGGGTTTCAAAGGCTATACCGAGGTGGACAAGGACACCAAAACGTTATACGAGGGCTTGTCCTGGAGAATAAAGACCTCCGATGGAAAGGAATTCTATTTTAATGCCAGAAATGGAGAAGAAATGGACTGAATCTGGAAATTGGTAAATTTTTTTTTTAACATATTTTTATAGAATAATTGAAAACTAAATGGTATAATGTTCTCGTGTGTGTAATGTTTAGCAAAAACATTTACAGATTTTACAAAAGGTTGGTGTAGAAGGTTGGATAAGTTCGTAATAAATGGACCATGTCCACTGAACGGAGAAGTTACTATTAGCGGAGCAAAAAATGCGGCAGTTGCGGTTTTGCCTGCAGCGTTGATCATAAATGGTATCAGTAGAATTGAAAATGTTCCGGACATCAAGGATGTCAGAGTTTTACTTGACATACTGACCAGATTGGGCGCTAAGATAACCAAGGAAGACGACAATACCGTTATTTGTGACACACGGGAAGTAAATTGCTGGAAAGCACCCTATGAGCTTGTGAAGAGCATGAGAGCTTCATATTATTTATTAGGTGCTTTGATTGCAAGATTCGGAAAAGCGGAGGTCTCATTGCCGGGGGGATGCGATTTTGGGTTCAGACCTATAGATCAGCATATCAAGGGCTTTGAAGCAATGGGCGCTCAGATAGAGATAGAACACGGCATAGTTAAAATAGACGCATCACAGCTCAAGGGCGCTCAGATATATCTGGATGTAGTAAGCGTCGGAGCTACCATCAACCTTATGCTGGCAGCTGTAAAAGCCAACGGCCAGACCGTTATAGAAAATGCCGCGAAGGAGCCTCATGTTGTTGATGTGGCCAACTATTTGAACGCCATGGGAGCCAATATCAGAGGCGCCGGAACCGATGTCATCAAGATAAAGGGCGCTGACCATATGAAGGGCGGAGGCACGCACTCCATTATTCCGGATATGATAGAAGCAGGGACCTTTATGATAGCGGCGGCGGCTTCAAAAGGAGACGTCACGGTGAGGAACATCATTCCGAAGCATATGGAATCCCTGACGGCAAAGCTTATTGAGATGGGTGTCACTGTAAAGGAAGACGAAGATTTTATAAGAGTTATCGGTGGAAATAAAGTTAAAAATGTTAATATAATGACCCTTCCATACCCGGGTTTCCCCACTGACCTTCAGCCTCAGATAACAGTACTGTTAAATATGGCCGAAGGCGTCAGTACCATTACCGAGGGCGTCTGGGACTCCAGGTTTCAATACGTGGATGAGATCAAACGCATGGGGGCCAGGATAAAGGTTGAGGGAAGGATCGCGGTCATTGACGGCGGAGCCCCTTTATCGGGAGCTCCGGTCAAGGCGGCAGATTTGAGAGCGGGAGCGGCAATGGTACTTGCCGGACTCGTTGCAAAAGGCCGCACTGAAGTCGGCAATATCAAGTATATCGACAGGGGCTATGAAAATTTTGTGCATAAGCTCGAGCTGTTGGGAGCTGATATTACCAGGATTACCACGGAGGACTGATATTGTCGGTTCCGGTATTAACCCAGGCAATTTATTCTCCGGATTATGTCCGGTGCTGCAGTATATGACTGAAGTGACAAAAGATAAACTGATGTGCCATAAAGTAAACTTGACCCCATAAAGGTATCGGTAATACTTCCGGGTGCCTCCAATGGGGCGGTTCACCCGGGTCAATACAGTTGACCGTGCACGTCTGGGGCATGGAGATTAAAGAATGATTAAATTTTGCAGTTTGTTCAGCGGAAGCAGCGGAAATGCTTTGTTTATAGGCACGGAGAGGGCCAAGCTTCTCATAGACGCAGGTCTGAGCGGGAAGAGGATAATGGAGGCGCTTTGTTCCATCGGTGAAAATCCGGCGGAGCTGAGCGCTATATTAATTACTCACGAGCATGTGGATCATGTGAGGGGCGCAGGCATAGTTTCCAGAAAACAGGATGTGCCTATTTATGCAAATGAGGCCACCTGGCGCGCCATGGAGCGGGATCTGGGACCGGTGAAGCTGGAGAACAGGGTTGCTTTCTGCACGGGGAAGGAATTTGAAATAGGGGACATCTGCGTAAAGCCTTTTGCCATTCCCCATGACGCGGCCGAACCGGTTGGATATAATTTCTTTGTACAGGGAAAGAGGATCACCACTGCTACAGATATCGGGCATATGAATAATGAGCTGCTGTCCCATATGGAAGGAAACGACCTGCTGCTGCTGGAGTCAAACCATGACGTGGAAATGCTGAAGGTGGGGCCATATCCCTGGCCGCTGAAAAAGAGGATAATGGGGGATCATGGCCATCTGTCAAATGAAATGGCGGCCAAGGTAATAGCATACCTGGCTGAAAAAGGCGGAAAACGGTTTGTACTTGGACATCTGAGCCATGAAAACAACTTTCCTGAGCTGGCATTTCAGACAACCTTCAATGCGCTGACCGAAAAGCAGATAGCGGTGGGCGGCGATGTGACGCTGGAAGTGGCCAGGCGCGACAGAGTGGGAAAGGTGACGATGTTGTAGGATTCAGGAGTCAGGATTCAGAAATCAGGAGAAAACCTTAAAGGCAGAAGTGTAGAAGTACAGTAGTTCAGTAGTATAGAAGAAAACCTCAGAAGCAGGAGTACAGAAGTATAAAGGAGAAGCATTAAAAGCGGGAATGTAGAAGTACTGAAATACTTAAGTGTGGGAAAACTCAAAGCATGAGCCGGGAGGCCGGATTGAAACCGGGATACTCAAAGGTAAGTATCGAAACTGGCTGAATGCATTAAGATTTACATAAAATGCAAGGAATAAAGCTGACACTATGAAAATAACTATTGCTGCAGTTGGAAAATTGAAGGAACGGTATTTAAAGGACGGGATAGCTGAATATGTTAAAAGGCTGTCCCGTTTTGCGGATGTGGAGCTGGTGGAGGTAGACGACGAGCATGCGCCGGAATCCCTTAGTGAGGCCCAGGAAATACAGGTGAAGCAGAGGGAGGCCGAACGGCTTTTGAAAAGGGTAAAGGACGGCAGCTATGTCATATTGCTGGACCTGGCCGGCCGACAAACGGGTTCTGAGGACTTTGCCGCCAAACTGGAGGACATAATGCTTTCGGGAGGGTCCCATATCACATTTATTATCGGCGGGTCTCTGGGGCTGGATCAGAGCCTTATAGACGCGGCAAACTACAGGCTGTGCCTTTCAAAAATGACATTTCCACACCAACTGGCGAGGTTGATCCTCCTGGAGCAGATATACCGTGCCTTCAAGATAATGAAGGGTGAAATCTACCATAAATAACTAATATAGTTCATAAAGTCAATTACGGTTAACCCTTCGCCTGACCTGTTATTTTTTATTGACATAATAGTACTATATAGTATAATTCTATATAGAAGGAGGTAATGACGATTTGAATTCAAACAGTCAAGGCGGATTTCTAATTTCTCAAATAAAACAAATGGGGGGAAGAATCTTTGAAAGGATACTTTCTGAAAAAGGAATAGATGCATTTAATGGTGCTCAAGGCAGAATTCTTTATGTACTTTGGCAAAATGAATCTATACCTATAACTGAATTGTCAGAAAAGACGGGATTAGCTAAAACAACATTAACGAGCATGCTCGACAGGTTGGAAGTGTTAGGGCTTGTGCAAAGAGTTTCTGATAAGAATGACAGACGAAGAATTCTGATTACGCTGTCTGAAAGAGCCAGAGAACTCAAAAATGAATATGATGAAGTGTCAGTAGAAATGAATGAAATTTATTATCAAGGGTTTAGTGATGAAGAAATATTACAGTTTGAAGGTTATTTATTAAGGATATTAAGGAATTTAAAGGGAGGCAATGACGATGAGTAAAATATCAGTACCTATTTCAAATGATTTTTGTCCGCAAACACTTTTTTTGTATGGGACTTATAAAGAAGATGGCACCCCAAACTTTGGATTGTTTTGTTGGTTCAGCTACTGCTGGGATACTGAGCTGGGAGTAATGGCATGTATTGGCGGTGATAAATTGACAAAAGACCGTATTCGGGAAACAGGAGTTTTTTCTGCAAATCTTGTAACAGAAGCAGTACTTCCTCTTGCAGACTATTTGGGAAATAAGGAAGGGTACTCAGCAGATAAAATGAATATCGGTATAGAAATTATGAAGGGCAGTGTTTTAACTGTTCCTGTTCTTGCTTTGAGCCCGTGTATATTTGAACTGGAAGTATCAAAATCTGTATCTCTTGATGACAGTGAAGTTTTCTTATGTAAAGTTCGGAATGTTTTAGTTGAAGAAGGGTTGTCCGATGAAGCTAAAAGCATAGAGCAGAGATTACAAGAGATCGCTCCTATAAGCACAACCTGTTCTACATACTTTTCATGGAGTGGTAAAAAGCTGGGGGCATGGGGTGAACCGCAGATAAACCTTGCCAAAACTAGATAGGTATCATTTTAGTCGGCAAATGATACTCTGTATATTAAAGAAAATCATACAACATTCCGTTAATGTTGAAGAGCGAATACATTAAATAGTGGTAGGGTTGTTTTCCCTGAGGGTACTTATAGAAGTGGTAAATTAACTATCCGGGTTAAAAGTTTTTTATGGTGCAGGAATAGGAAAGACCATTTTTATACCAATGGGCACTATGACGGATTATGACGGAGTAATTTATGCAACGACTTTGGCAAATATTGAAATTGCTAATTTTGAAATACAAATGAATTCAGAAGGTTATCCGTCAAATAAAGGTATTTATCTTGCCGAGGTCAATTGCCACGATAGCCTAATTAATCCGGTCGACGCTTTTGAGCTATACAGTGGAGAATGTAAAGATTGTATTATTGAAAGATTAATAGTTAAAAACTTTCCCGCGTTAGGAATAAGACATGAAGGAAATATATCGAGAAATATAATCATAGAAGACTGCATAGTAATTGGAACTGGAACGAATCATAGAATACAAAATATAGGTGGTGCTATTCACAAGATTCTAAATTATTATGGTGAAAACTGTAAGCTATTTGCATTTAATTTTAAATCAGTTGGTGGAGGAGTTATTGATGGAAATATAACTGTAAATACTTATGCTGAAGGAATTAATATTGATAATAGCAACGAATGTATAATAACAAATAATTACTGCACTTGGGATGATCTTCAAGGGACAGATTTTGGCATATCGATATATGGAGATTCTTCATCGACCGAAAAAGCGTTAAACAATATTATAATAGAAACATTATTAAATAAAAGTAAAAAGTCTGGCATAGCATTAGCTGATGACGTAAGTGGGAATATGATTGCAAATAATATTATATACAATGCTAACCAATTAAACGAAGCCCAGGGGGCGGGAATTTTATTATATGGTGCTGTCAGTGTTAATTCTATAATAGTGAACATCATTAGGGATGATTCTAGTTTTACTAAATACGGAATTAATGAGTATGATGATCCTTCGTTTGCTACTAATCCCGATTATAGCTATATATCAAATAATCAGATAATAAACTATGCAACAAGCCATATTTCGTTACAGGCAAATCACTCTAAAAAAACAGATAGTTAGGGGGTACCTACACCCCAACTATAACAGCGGAGAGTGGCACCTTTACTACTGTGTAAGCAACTGGTAGATATGGAATTGAAGGAAATATATGTAATATATCTATTATTTAACGATTACTACTAACGGGACAGCATCATTAGCTGCTTATGCAACACTTCCTAAAAATAGCAATGACCGGAGCATAATTTCAGGTAGAGAAGATGAGGTAAGTGGAAAAATGCAAGTAGAAGTGGCGACAATAGGACTGGTAATTGCTAATTATGATGGATCTTATCCGGGAGCAAACGGGGCTGTTTTAAAAATTAGCGGTCAATACAAAATTGCATAATGTTGACTAAAAAATCAATAGGTGATAATCTAAAGCTAAATTTGTGATTGGGAGAATAAATTGTGATTGATACATTAACTGCTTTAAGATTTTTTGCAGCATTAGGGGTCTTTTTACATCATAGCGTGAGCATAATAGCATACGGAAATATCGGGGTAGCTTTTTTCTTTGTTTTGTCAGGGTTTATTCTTACATATAATTATCATAATAAATTTGAGAAAATTAACGCAAGTAATCTAAAAGATTTTTACTTGTCCAGGTTCGCAAGAATATACCCTGTACATGCTTTGACACTGCTTATTGCTTTGCCTATTTCACATTACCTGAAATATAACTTTACTTCATTTGAGACGTTTTTAAATGTGTTTTTACTGCAGAGCTATTATCCCAACGGGCAAAGAACATTTTCTCTAAATGGTGTTTCATGGTCAATTTCTACGGAAATGTTTTTTTACTTGGTATTTCCATTTTTAATGTACGGAGTGTCAAAAATTAAGAGAAAGCATCTTATTTTATTTAGTTGGATAATCATCATGGTTGTGGCAATTTATATACCTAAAAAATTTAATAATCCTACTTATTATGATGTTGGTAATTGGATTACTTATGTTTCACCGTTTTACAGAATTGTAGACTTTATAAATGGCATGTTTTTAGGAATAATATTTATAAGTATTAAAAGTAAATCAACGGATAAGATTGTAAGCAAATTATTGTTTTCATTTTTAGAGATAGCTCCAATAGTAGCAATGATTGTAATGCACCATAAAAAAATGTACTATTTAAATCTTACATATGCATTATACTATTTACCTTTAATTGATGTACTAATATTTGCATTTGCGTTTCAAAAAGGTATAATTTCAATAATTATAAAGCAAAAGTTATTTGTTCATTTCGGAGAAATAAGTTATTCGATGTACATGATACATGCATTGATTATGCAATATATCGCAGCATTTATATCTTCTAATATCTACAGTTTAGGCAATGATGTTAAATCAAATGTTTTTAGAATATTCTTATTAATTGTTACATTGTGTGTTAGTCATGTGATGTATAAATATTTTGAGAGCCCAATGAGAAGGGTTATAAAGAATTACTTCTCTAGAAATAAAGAGCCAATTAAAATGATAAATACAAAACAAAAAAAGCGAGCTTTTAATTAGTCTCGCATAAGCACGATGGGATAAGGAGGCGAAGAAAAGGTTACGTATATTATTTTTTATTATGAGATTATCAATGTAAAAGATAAAAACATAAAGAAGTATATTTCTTTTTTTGATATTTGCCTTTGGGCTATCATTGATATGTTTGTTTTTAGTAAAGAATTTTAACATTTTTCAATCAGGAGTGCTGATCTTTATTATGTACGGCATCCAAGCAATAACACCGACACTTTCAGCATTGATCGTAATAGCAATGTTGTGCGGCATTAAAGATGCATGGGTATTTTTAAAAAAGTGATATTTTGATATATAAAAATACACTACATTCTGTTAGCGGAATATTACCGTTAGCGGTATTAGCAATCACAAAGTTTACATCGTGCATTATCTTTCGGTAGTGCACTTATTACAGGCATTGATGTCAAGAAATTAATAGTAGTAATGTGGGCTTTGATTACAGAAGAAGTTGGGTGGAGTGGGTTTTACAAGAAAAATTAGTCATTTAATTACACCTATGCTTGTTAGTATCATATGGGCATTATGGTACTATCATTTTTGGGGTTAGCGTCTATGGCGGCACCATTAATTTTACGCTTGGGTGTGTTGCAGAGATCTTCGGATATTATTGGACTACGCTAAAATCTAAGGGCAATGTTATTCCAGCTTCTATTTGGCAATTTTAAGGGAATTTATTTTCTAATCTGTTTTTGATAAATCCTGAATATAATCAACGAAGTAATATTCCATATTTGCTATTTGTAATCTATTTGATTATTATGGCTTTAGGAATAAGTATCTGGGGAATTTTCACTACAAGAAAAAATACTGTATCAATTTGTTAATGTATAGAGCAAGCGAACATTTTATATATTAACGAGTTAATTTAACGATGAAACTTATCACAAGTAAGGTTAAACAGGAACATTTATAGGGGATAGATTTAAGCAGAAACCAATATTATAGGAATCATTTATAATCTGCGGAGGTATGAAGGATATGTCAAGAAACGAAAAAGCAATTGTTACGGCTCTTTGTATGATTTATGATGATAATAAACTGTTATTGCAAAACAGAGTAAAAGAGGATTGGCGCGGCTTCACTTTTCCGGGAGGACATATTGAAAAAGAAGAGTCGTTTGTTCAAGGCATTAAAAGGGAGATATTCGAAGAAACGGGTTTAACCATATATAATCCTCAAATTTGCGGAATAAAGCAATTTCAAACTGAAAATGATGAACGCTATATTGTATTGCTTTTTAAGACTGGCAAGTTTGATGGGGAATTAGTTTCTTCTGAAGAGGGTGAAATGTTTTGGATAGAACGTGAATTTCTTCAAAATTATCCAATCGTGGATGATTTTATGGATCTATTAAAAGTTTTTGACAATAAAGATATAAATGAGATGATGTATGAGCGTCATAAAGGCGGAAGTGATTGGAACTGGATTATGAAATTATATTAAAAAACTTATGAAAATTATATCCGATATTTTGTTAATCTGAAAGCCACTGGCCTTTTGCGACCAGAAACACCTTTCCGCCTACATTTATATCAAAGCGGCCGTTGGTTTTATCCGCTTTTATTTTCAGAAGGGATTCTCTGCCGATCTCATACCCCTGCTCAACGCTGTACTGCACCCGGCTGCTCTTAAAGTAGCTGTATTCCAGCAGGTATCCGGCCAGATTTCCGTTGGCACTTCCTGTGGCGGCGTCTTCGGGAAAGCCTGAATCTTCGCAGAATACCCTTACGTTTATATTATTTTCTTTTTTATATGTTTCGCTGCAGAAGACGAGAATATTAGCTGAGAAAGCCTCCTGCAGGAAGCTCCTGTATCTGCTGTGATTGATTTGGCACTGTCTCACCGCATTCAGAGAATTTAGAGGGACGATTATTGAGGGCAAGCCGGTAGACACTTCCTGGATCGGAAAGTTCGTATCGATGTCCCCGGTATGTATATTCAGGATTTCCGCCGCGGTTTTAATATCAAGTGTACGGCCGAATTCAGGAGAGTTCTGCTTCATCCATATATCGCCGGTTTGTTCAAATGTCACCGGTATTTGTCCTACACCTAAATTCAGATTTATTTTTTCAGTTAATTCCTTTTCTATCTCCTTGTGAATAATAAACGCAGTTCCCAGGGTAGGATGGCCTGCGAAGGGAACT
Organism: Bacillota bacterium; assembly: GCA_023397905.1. GTDB lineage: Bacteria > Bacillota > Clostridia > Acetivibrionales > DSM-1351 > Ruminiclostridium. The sequence continues at coordinate 124,931 of JAEWSZ010000182.1, forward strand.
TCAAAGTCCGGCGTGAATATTTTCACATCATACCCGCTGTTGACTTTACTATCCGACAAAATAAAAGTTGTCTCGGCAAAATTGGTTTCCTTGGCCATCCTTTGCATTTCATCCTTTGAAAGCCCGGCGGTATTCAGGAATACCGCCAATTGATTTCCCTGGTATCTTTCTTCTGCAAAGACATCGACAATGTAAAATGTTATACTTTTCAAGAATATCGCACCCCCTGTGATAAAGGCGGACTATGCCGCTAAAAAAATATTACAGCAGGTTGGAATTTTTGGCAATAGGCCTTAAATATATTATTTTATTTCAAATTTATGGTTACAGCGTCATTTTTATAAATTTGCATACCTGCATTATAATTCAGGGAATAGGTCTTTGTGCTGTCATAATCGTTGAATTCCAGATCAAAGTCAACAGTTTTTTCGGGTGCTGCCGCCTTGTCAATTATGGTTCCGGTGCTTTCTGCCTTAAGGCTTGCGGTCTCATTCTCCAGAATATATGTCGCCGGAAAGGCCAGAGTGTATGGAAGAAGGCCTTCGGCCCGGAGACTTATTTTAATATTGCTTCCGCTCTTGTTTATACCTTTGACAACAAGCTTGCCGAGCTCACCGCAATCCAGTTCCATCAGAGGTTTGATGTCTGATAAATCAATGGACTTTGCGAAATACGTCTTATCATTTGGGCAGGGTATGAGAGTTATGGATTTTGGAGGCTCTTTCAGGGGCACATAGTCAAATACCTTCGTACTTACCAGTCTGCCGTCATTGTCGGTGTATTGTTGAGACGAACTGCCGGTCTGAAGCAATTGCCTTCCATTATCATCTATGGCAAAGAAAGTGAGAGATGAGTATTTACCTTTTAAATTGTCTTCATCAATAAATACTTTTAATGCCAGGGGCGTAGCTATAACTTTGCTTATACGGATGTCGCCCTCAGGAAAAGTTTTTATTATGTTTGGGCCTGCCATAAGCGTTTTTTGGGAAACGTCCGTTTTATTCACATTTGTGCGTAAAAACCAATTACCTTTTCCCACAGGTATTTCCGAGCTATTATCAACCAATGTTATTTCCTTTATACTCAATTCCAGAGTAAATTGATCCGGAAGCTCCGGCATTTCCTTGTTTATTACACCGCTGTACTCATTTTGGCCGGTTTTTTCAAAAAACATGTAACCTATATTATGAATAACACTTGATTCATTCTTTCCATTAACCCGCATATCCCCTTTCAGCAAGAATGGCCCAGCGTAATTTCCCATGTCTACGGAAGTTTTTATGACCATACCTACATCCAATCCGACATCATCGGACAGTATACTGTCAAGCCGGACCTGTATACCGTTATCCTCGGCATTCTGATTTATTGTCTGAACATAATTTATGCTGTCCTTTGGAGCCCACGGCCTGAATTTGCCAGTAGTAAAATAGCTGTTATATGCATAAACGGCAGATGGCAATATGAGAACTGCAACAATAGATATCAGTGCGTACATGGTTCTTTTTTTCTTTTTCTTCTGAACATGGACTCTCAATCTATTCTCAAGATTATCCATTAAATTATCAGGAATTTTAACATCATTAATATTCATTTTTAAGCCTCCCAATCCTGGATTTCAAAAAATTAATACTTCTGTATATTTTGGTTTTTACAGTATTTTCAGGTAATCCTATTATTCTGGCAACTTCCTTCAGCGGATAGTCCTTCAGATATTTAAGCACTACTATTTCTCTCTCATCATCTTTCAATTTATCAAGTAAATTTTCAATAATGATCCTGTCGTCGACTGTGGAAAAGGAAAACATGTCCATAATATCGCCAAGGTCTTCATCTGATGAAATTTTACTTTTCTCTCTATATTGTTTTCTGCAGATATTTATAAGTAAAGAAGTAAACCAACTATAAAATTTTTCTTCATTTTTTAACTGTCTGATTTTGTCAAAACCTTTTATGCAGGCTTCGGATAAACAGTCCTGCGCGTCATACTGGTTTTTCGTATATGCGAAGGATATCTTATATAAAAGCTCATGTTTTTCCCTTATAAGCTCTGTGAATGCGGAAATATCGCCTTGTTTGCTTTTTCGCACAAGCGTCAGGGTATCCATAATGCACCTCCCTCTTAATTTCTTTTCATGTGTAAGATACCGTAGAGGTCATAAAAGTTTCAATTATTTTTGCAGCATAGATAATTTCATAGTGGTTCATAATATAAATATATATGTAAACTTTAATAAGCGCCATTGATAGATCATTCCTCATTGTGTATAATTACCCATAAAGCCTATGATAAAAAGGTGTTTTATACTTAGCATACTATTTTGTTTCAAATATTTTTATATTCAACTGCCCATGCTGCGGTATGACCCGCCGGGGATAAAGCACTTCGGAAAGGAGAGATACAATGGATCTATTAATGACGGTATTTTTGCTGATAGTTTGTCTGCTGATTTCAAATATTATAAGCCACTACATTCCATCTATTCCTACGGCTTTGACTCAAATTGCCTTTGGAGTGATAATTGCGCTTGTGTTCAGGAGGCTTTCCTTTGAAATAGAAACCGAATGGTTTTTGCTGCTTTTTGTGGCGCCTATTTTATACAACGATGCGAGATACTTTCCACGTGAGGAATTCTGGAAGATGAGAGGACCGATCCTGGGCAACGCCCTTATTCTTGTAGTTCTGACGACTATAGGAGGAGGATATTTTATTCATTGGATAATACCGGATATCCCCCTTGCGGCGGCATTTGCCCTTGCGGCTATTCTGTCGCCCACCGATCCCGTAGCTGTGAACGGAATTGCAAAGAGGATTCATATTCCTGAAGAGGTATTGAATCTTGTCAGGGGAGAATCCCTTATAAATGACGCCTCCGGCCTTGTCGCCTTCAATTATGCGGTGGCGGCAGTAATGACAGGCTACTTTTCTTTGCAGGAAGCAGTATTCAATTTTACATATGTGTTTTTTGTGGGAGCGATACTTGGCCTGGTTGTGGGTCTGCTCATAACATTTATACGCTTCAATCTGCATAAACAGGGAATAAATGACGTGACATTCCACTCGCTCTTGCAAATCCTGACTCCCTTTATAATATTTATTGTGGCGGAGGAGCTTTTCCATGCTTCGGGAGTTATCGCCGTGGTGGTTGCCGGAATTGTGCATTCACTGATAAGAGAGAAGACTGAAACTGTGACGGCGCAGGAACAGGTGCTTACGGAAAACATATGGTCCATGGTTTTATTTGTGCTGAACGGCATTGTATTTTTGCTGTTGGGCCTGAATATCCCCTTATCAGTGACCGAGACGGTGGCTGATCCCAATATAGGAAACTGGCTGGCCATTGTATATGTCATAGCGATTGGATTCATTATCCTGGGAATTCGCTTTGTATGGTCCTACTTGTTTTCCAATTATGAGTACAGGGCGGCTAAAGCAAATGCTGTCAAGCCCAGCTTCAGAATGTCTTTGATGACCAGCCTCACAGGCGTCCGTGGTACGGTCACCATGGCCGGCGTTCTGTCAATCCCGCTGATCCTGAGTAATGGAGAGGCATTTCCGGAACGTGCGCTGATCCTCTTTTTAGCGGCGGGCGTAATACTGTTTACACTCATAGTTGCCACAGTATTTTTGCCTCTTCTGAGCAGGGGAGAACTGGCGGAAGGAAAACTGCAGAGCCGGAATGTCCTGAATGAAGCAAAGAGCAGGCTCTCTCTTGCCGCTATTAAAAAGATAAGGCTGGAAATGAATGAGGAAAATGAACCGGCGGCTTACGAGCTGATGCACGAATACAAAATGCTGTTTGAAAGGGTCAGGTCGGATCAGGAGCCGGGAGAGGACACAAACTCTTACCAGCAGAGAATCAAGGAAATACGGCTGCTGGCTTTGAATGTGGAGCGGAAATATATCTATGAAGCCATGGATAAAAATGAAATGAACGAAGACATTTTCGAGACATTCGAGAAATATTTCGACCACAGGGAAGAGGCTCTCTCAAGCAATGTCCGACATGGAACCGTATACCTTACCAGAAAACTGTTAAGAGGCCTGAAGCGGCTGAAAAAGAAGAATGACAAGTGTGAAGACGGCAAGCTGGGCAATTTGCACCTGGGAAGGGAAATCCAGTTACATGCCATGCAGGCGGCCCTTGAATATCTGGGGGAGTATGCAAAGGGGCATGAAAAATCAGACATTACCTATGCTGTGAGTCTGGATTATAAAAGGATGATCAGCCGGCTGAAACGGCCTACGGAGATTTTCAACGAGAAAAATGAAGAGCAGAAGGAAGAATTGCGCATCAAGGTAATGGATACCGAACGTTCGGAAATACACAGCATGTACGAAGCCGGGGAAATAAACAGAGAACAGGCCAATGAGCTGAGAAGGTATATTAACCATATTGAAAGCGTCATTCTGTATAAGCCGGAGGAATAGAACGGGAATATTTGAAAATAACAGCAAGCCCCGGCAAGTTTCTCATGTTGCCGGGGCTTGCTATTTCCTTAAGTAAAATTTATTCAGGATTCCGGCTCACGGATCCTGTATCCTGCTTTCTCAATTTCCTCCCAGATACTTGTTCCCGAAGAGCAGGTCGTATTGAATCAGCTGATAATCCTTGACCAGCTCGCTTTCGGGGTCCACGATGTCCATATTCTTTAAATGAAGAATAGGATAAGTGCTTTCAAGCTCGGGCAGAATGTTGAAGTAATTTGGATGGCTGACTCCCGCATCATTCAGAATTTCATAGGCAATATGAGAGGGAGATATAATGCTTGAAAAAGATCTCATATCACGGTAGTTCGACCAGGTCACAAGGGGGGTGGTGTAATATTTAAGCTCGCCTATACCCTGCTTTTGTTCACCTTCATCCTTTACACCCAGCTTGTCATAAATCTTGTAATAGTCATCAAGGGAACCCATTCTGGGAGCATGGTCTCCAAAGAAATAGAGCAATGTGGGCTTATCGCTTTTACTCAGAGCGTCGATGAGTTTCCCCAGGGACTGGTCGGCGTCATAGAGACCCTGGGCAAGCCCGTTCACAATATTTCTCTGGGAGGCGTCCAGCTGATCCGATTCCACATTTACATCAAAGTTGGAGAACTTATCATTAAAGGGATCATGGTTCTCCATGGACACGGCAAATATAAATGCGGGTTTGTCCGAGGAATCCAGAGTGTCCAGGATCTTGTCCACCAGCGCATAATCCGATATGTGCGGCCCTTTTGTCTGCGTGGACATGTCAAAGGACGAGACATCGTAAAAATTTTCAAACCCGAAATAATTATAAACCTTGTCCCTGTTGTAGAACCATCCCGCGTTAGGGTGAATGGCAGTGGTGCTGTAGCCGTTGTCCTTGAAAACCGATGCAATGCTGGGGGTCTCAGTCCTCAGATAAGTGTTGTAGGCGATTATTCCCGGACTCATGAAATACAGGGACATGCCTGTAAGAGCTTCAAATTCAGTATTTGCGGTGCCTCCTCCGATGGCTGGAGGAGCCAGCTCGCCCTTCTGGTATTTATGAACGTTTTCAGCCACATCCTTGCTCAGCTTGATCCCGTTCAATCTGGTCAGATCCCAGTAGCTTTCGCTCATGATGGCAATGACGTTGGGCTTTACAGCCGAAGTATTGACCGAAGCCGGCACATCTTTTTCATTTGAATCCTGATATTTATCTGAAATGGCCTGCATGGTATTTTTGCTGTAGCCTGCCGGTTTCGGATTCAGGTACTTGTCCAGATCCGCAAGATAAAAATAGTTCTGAGTGTACATGCCGTTAGTAAGTATCTCAGACTTTCCGATATACCAGGATCTCTCTATTCCTATTTGAACGGACAGGGAATGGTCGGTAAGCACATTTGCGTTCAGCAGAAAGAGCACCAGCGCAAAGGGGATCAGAACAATACTGACTTTTGGTTTTAAAGCCCTTCCCAGATTCCTTCTGAAACGTATTATCAGAAACACCGCCGCCGCCAATACCAAGGCCAGCGCTATAATGACCGGCAGGCTCAGATAATCCCTGCTTATTCCGAACATGTTTTTTATCATATAAATGTCCCATGGATAAAAGGGTTCATCAAAATAGGTGAATTTCAAAAAGTTTGCAACGGTCAGAAAGATCACGAAAATCCCGGCAATGACATTGGAAATCCCCTTGCCCAGAATTGAAATCAGGCATAAATAAACTCCGCTGAAAACCAGTATGTTAAACAGGATATTCGGATGTAAAAAATCTCCTGCGGTTGTGGGTATGTCCAGCCTTATGGAAAACTCGCAGATAAACGTGGAAATAACCACTACCGCGAAAAAGTGAACAAAATTGAAAACCGGCTTGAAATATGAGGTTAAGTCAAAAGCGGTATTGCTCTTTTCAAAACCGGAGGAGAGCATGTAAAAAAACGAATTGGCCGCCACCGCAAACCATGTGAGGAACAGGGCGATAAACGGCAGGTATACGGCGGATACAGTACCGGGTTTATAAATATTTACAAATAAAATACTTTCAAGTACGGAACGCCCCAGTGAGCCATAAATAATCAATACAAGCAGCGCCGCTGAAAATAACAGGTTCAGTATCCCGAAAAGCCATATCTTCTTTGTCTTTATAATATTCTTCCGGTTGAGTATGGCTCCCATTACATATACAGGGTAAAAGACCACAATGAATAATGGTATGCTGATGCCCGTGAAACATGCGGCGTATACGCAAACAAACGACAGCATGAAGCTCACAGGCAGTAAAGCCTTGAATTTCAATAATTTAGGTGTTACCAGGCTCCAGACGGTATATGAAAGAAGCAGCATGTTTATAAGAAATACTCTGTGAGTAAAGGTAAGTGCCAGTAAAACAACGTTTCCCGCAAATAAAATACTGTGCAATATAACTTTCGGCTTACCGGACAATTCCGGCAGGTGAGGCATGTTAAATACGGCAAAGGCAGCCGCCAGAGCTAATACAAGCTGTATATAACCATTCCCGTTATTAAAAAAGTCTATAGCGCTGACGGCTATAGCGATTATTGCGACAATCACGTTCTTAATTACATTTTTCATTGCATTTCCCAGCTTCCGTTAAATTTGAATCAACCAATAGATTATACCAAAGTAACAGGCAATGTTAAAGTATTGTTAATTATAAATTAATAATTGTAACAAAAAAGTAATGGTCAGGAGCCGGTATACCCCGTACCATTACCCAAGTCAATTACTATCGGCTTTCAACCGATAATAATTGACTTCCAAAATTTGGTCTAGGCCAGCTCCAGCGCTATTTCCATCATATTTGTAAATGAGGTCTGGCGCTCCGCTGCGGTAGTGGCCTCATGCGATACCAATGAATCCGAAACAGTCAGTATGCACAGGGCATTAGCTCCTGCCCTGGCAGCATTCATATACAGGGCCGCAGCTTCCATCTCAATGGCCAGCACGCCCATGCGGGCCCAGCTTTTCCAGGTGTCCGCGTCATCGTCATAAAAAGTATCGGCTGAAAGGATGTTGCCCACCTTAGTATTGATACCTCTGCTTTGCGCAATGTCGACGGCTTTTTTTACAAGGGACCAGGAAGCCGTAGGGGCAAATGTGCCGGGCAAGCCGAATTGCGAGGCGTAATTGGAATTTGTCGAGGCCGAAAGGCCTATGATAATATCCCTGATTTTGACGTCCTCCTGTATAGCCCCGCAGGAACCTATCCTGATAATGTTTTTAACGCCGTAGAAATTTATGAGCTCGTAGGAGTAAATGCCGATTGAGGGCATTCCCATTCCCGACCCCATGACTGATATTTTTTTGCCCTTGTATGTGCCGGTAAAACCGAACATGCTTCTGACGTCATTAAATTGAACCGGATTTTCCAGGTATGTCTCGGCAATAAATTTTGCGCGGAGAGGATCGCCGGGCATAAGTACGGTTTCGGCAATTATGCCTTGCTCGCTTACGTTGATATGTGGTGTTGGAATCATAGGCTTTTTACCTCCTGAATGATAAATTATGGGACTGCCGTGTGTTGGAGCCAGTCGCAACATATATAGTATTACTCATTCCTCCGCCATGTAATACGGAAATCTTCCTCACCGGAATACATTTCAAGGACGGAAATACTATGTTTACAGCAATCATATTTTAAATTATACAATTTCCGGGCTGAAAAAGCATGTATAAAGCAAATATATTTAAATGTTTTTACATTTAATGGACAAAATAAATAAAAAATAGTACACTCGAGATAAAATAAGTCTGGAGGATGACCATATGGCACAAAATGCAAAAACCGGAGACGCCAATCAGATCACGAGGGATTACTTTGATTCACTGTTAATTGAAATGCGGCATATTGACTCGGTGCTGCCGTCGACAAAGCTTGAGCTCTATGGAGAGGTATTTTCAACTCCTGTAATGACGGCCGCCCTGTCGCATCTGGAAAACTGCCGTCCAAATGGATCGGTGGAAATGGCAAAAGGAGTATTTGACGCCAATGCCGTAATGTGGACCGGATTGGGTGAGGAAGCGGAGCTTGAGGCAATAACGGCCACTGGCGCTAAAACCGTTAAGATAATAAAGCCCCATGCCGACAATGCAAATATTTTCAGAAAAATAGAGCATGCAGAAAAATGCGGAGTACTTGCCGTGGGTATGGATATCGATCACTCCTTCAATAGCAAGGGGCAATATGACACAGTCTTAGGGCTTCCCATGTCTCCAAAGACCTTTGATGAAATCAAAGACTTTGTAAAATCGACAAAATTGCCTTTTATTATAAAAGGAGTGCTGAGCGAGCAAGATACATACAAATGTCTGGAAGCAGGGGTTAAAGGTATTGTGGTCTCCCATCACCATGGTATTCTGGACTATGCCATACCTCCGCTTATGATACTTCCGAAAATCGCAGGAGTGACGGAAGGCAAAATACCGGTTTTTGTGGATTGCGGAGTTGCAAGCGGCATTGATGTGTTTAAGGCGCTGGCACTTGGGGCTACTGCCGTTTCAGCAGGCAGAGTGCTCATGAATCCTCTTTCGGAGGAAGGGGCGCAGGGTGTACGCAACAAAATTGAAGATATGACCCGGGAATTGGCCGGCGCCATGGCCAGGACCTGTTCCGGAGACATTGCACATATCGACCCGGGCGTCATATGGAAGGCATAGCAGTGCGAGAGCTGGGAGAGCTAATACCACAGAAGTATAGCACCTTCCCGGAAGTTACAGCCTGTAAAAATTTGTATGTGATAAATTTTTAATTATTAATTATAAAAAATTAGCGTTGACATTTAAAAGTGTACAGTTTATAATACTAATGCACGAGGGAGCTTAGCTCAGCTGGGAGAGCATCTGCCTTACAAGCAGAGGGTCATAGGTTCGAGCCCTATAGTTCCCACCATAACGCTGGTGTAGCTCAGCAGGTAGAGCAGCTGACTTGTAATCAGCAGGTCGGGGGTTCAATTCCGTCCGCCAGCTCCATAGCGCTTGTATTTTCTGCGGAAAATACGGGCGTTTTTTGTTATGTAAAAAACGCGAAGCGCTTTACGGGAGTATAGGAATCAATTCCTATACGGGGTTTGGAAAGGGGAATCCCCTTTCCCGTTTTAAGGAGGGTGCTCAGAAACACGAAGGTGTTTCGTCGAAGGGAACCTAGGGTTCCCTGGCGAATAAGAAAATTTGCTGTCAATTAAAAAAATCGATATGATAGCGAATTTTCTTATGGGACCAGTCCCCCGTAAACCTCTCTGGCCTCCGGAGGGGTAGAAAACTAATGAAGGATGAACCCGAAAGTTTAATTCTTTACATAATACCGCGGAAAGAGGAATTTTTCATTTTCCGGCGAATATTATATATATTGACGAGGTGAGTTAAATGCTGATTGATACGGATATCACAATAGCATATAAATGTTTCTCCTGCGGATCATTTAATTTTAAAAATGTCAACCTTTTCAAGCTTTTACCCAATAAAAAACTTGTTTCCGGATGCAGATGCAAAAATGCGAAATTGGAGGTTATAAGAACCGGAAAGAATGATTACAGGCTGACCGTGCCTTGCATCGGGTGTGGTATGGAGCATTCTCACAGCATTGGCAGGGAAATGCTTATAAATAACAATATTCTCATATACGCATGTCCGGTAACTTCAATAAAATATTGTTTTATTGGCAAGGATACGGCTGTGCGCGACTTTGTCGACAATTTTGAGAAAGAGCTGGACGGCATGATAGACGGGCTTGGGTATGATAATTATTTTGACAACACTCAGGTAATGCTCGACACCTTGAACAGAATTCACGATATAGCCGAAAAAGGCCAGTTATTCTGCGAATGCGGCTGTGATGACATCGTTGTCTCAATGAGGAGAAAGGGCATCAGCTTGAAATGCTCTCAGTGCTCCCGCGGAGAATTTATTCCTGCGGCGTCAAATAATGACTTGAAAAAAATACTGCTTCAAGATAGAATAATTTTATTCGGAAAGAAATCGAGATATGATTACCAGTCAAAAGTGTGAATAAATATAGAGCTTAAAGGAAACAATTGTAGTGTTGTGGGAAAATAACACTAAGATTGACATGTATTTACACTTTTGATATAATACCTTTTGTGGAATATTCAAAAAATTCTCCTCTAGAAAAAGGATATATTTATAAAGGTTTTTCTAAAACGATTTTTCGAACAATTTTCCTAATTTGAGTTTTAGTAGATAAAAAGAATTATATTAAGGTGGTGAACTATGGATCAGGTTGATTTACAGTCAAAAACACTAGAAGATTTGAGATATATTGCGAAAATGATGGGCATTAAAAATATATCCAAATTGAAAAAAAACGAGTTGCTGGATATATTGTTCAAAAGCTCTGATACTGCTGACGGAAAAGGTATTTCCGGGGAAAACATTGAAATGCCGACGGTTTCCGCGAAGGCGGAGACACCGGAAAAAGCAGGGGTGCCTGATATGTCAAACGATAATAAAATTGCTGCAGCAAATATAGAACAAAAAGCCGGACAGGCAGATAAGAACGCCAAAACTGGAAAAGCGAAAAAGACCGAAAAGACCGAAAAAGCTCCGGAAGTGAAACAGGAAGCCGGTTCAGACACAAAGGAAATTACTATACCGGAAGCTGTTGAAGAAGAAAAGGCAGAAAATTCTGAAAACGCCGAAATTTCCGTTCTGAGGAAATCCAGAAGAGGCAGGCCAAGCAAAACCAAGGAACAGGCCGATTCGGCAGGAGAAACGGAACCCGGAACATCTGATGAGAAAGCCGCGGAATCCGTGGGCGGAGAGGAAGTTTCGAAACAGGAAGCAAAACCTGAAAGGCTGTCTGAAAGATTATTGCATATAGGCAAAAAGGACGATCCAAAGAAAGATAAAACTTCTAAAAAAGTTCAGCCAATAAAAAGTGAAGAGACACCAAAAACAGAAGAGGCCGAGAGCAGACCTGAGGCTCCTGTAAAACATATTCACAGACATAGCAGGCCTGAGGCCGCTCCCGTTAAGAATGAGGAGAAGACTGAGAGAAAGCTTGATGTTTCAGTTCCTCAAATGCAAAAATCAGACCAGAGAACTCAGAAAACGCAGATCACGCGCCAGCCGCAGCAAACACGTCTGCAGCCGGTCAGGCCGCAGCAAAATCAGCAATCGCAGGTTCAGACACCGACGCCTGGAGCACAGGTGCAGACCGCAAATCCGCAGCCGCCCTTTGTGCAGGCGCCGCAGCCACAGACTCAGCAGCAGGTACCGCCTTTTCAGGTGCAGTCCGCGGCACCACAGCCGCAAATGCAGCAGGTCAACGGTAATGGCAATGGAAACGGCAACGGCGGCGAAAAGCTGGAAAGTGACGATCCCGTTGAAGGCGTTCTGGAAGTATTACCTGATGGCTATGGCTTCCTGAGAAGCGAAAATTACTTATCCGGACCAAGGGATATTTACGTATCCCCTTCACAAATAAGAAGGTTTGGACTCAAAACCGGAGACAAATTAAGAGGTAAGGGAAGAATACCGAAAGAAGGGGAGAAATTCCAGGCTCTGCTTTACGTGCAGTCAATTAACGGGGATACCCCGGATGTTGCGGCAAAGAGAGTCGCTTTCGAATACCTGACGCCAATTTATCCCGACAACAGGATCACATTGGAGACTTCCCCGAGAGAATTTGCCACCAGGCTGATTGACCTGATAGCCCCTATAGGCAAGGGTCAGAGAGGTATGATTGTATCACCTCCAAAAGCAGGTAAAACAATATTATTAAAGAAAATAGCAAATGCTATTACCGTTAATTACCCGGAAGTAGAGCTTATTGTACTGCTTATCGACGAACGTCCCGAGGAAGTTACCGATATGCAGCGCTCAATCAAGGGAGAGGTTATATACTCCACCTTTGATGAAGTTCCGGAGCACCATATCAAAGTGGCGGAAATGGTACTGGAAAGAGCTCAGAGGCTTGTCGAACAGAAAAAGGATGTAGTAATCCTTCTGGACAGTATCACAAGACTGGCAAGGGCCTATAACCTCACAATTCCTCCCACGGGAAGAACGCTGTCGGGTGGTCTTGATCCCGGTGCGCTCCATAAACCAAAGAGATTTTTCGGAGCGGCGAGAAATATTGAAAACGGCGGCAGCCTGACAATCATGGCAACAGCCCTGATTGAAACGGGAAGCAAAATGGATGACGTTATCTTTGAGGAATTCAAGGGAACCGGTAACATGGAGCTTCACCTCGACAGAAAGCTTTCCGAAAAGAGAATATTCCCCGCTATTGATATTAACAAGTCAGGAACCCGTAGAGAGGAACTGCTGCTCAGCCAGATAGAGCTTCAGAGTGTCTGGGCGCTTAGAAAGGCAATGAGCAGTGTGGGCACCGCCGAGGTAACTGAAATATTGATAAATAAGCTGATGCAAACAAGGACAAACGATGATTTTGTGAAAAGCATCAATGTTTCGTTCCTTGAAAAGAACTCATGAAGGGGAAAAAAATTCCGCACGAAATATAACGCTGTGTATTAAAAAAGGTATTGCGGTATAATGGTTTTTGTGTTAGAATATCACTTGCCTCTTTAATAGGCAATATGGTACATGTTGTACATTATTATATAAATAAATACTGTTCATAAAGCTGGTTGCGGCTCAAGCTGTAGTGCCGGCCGCGATCGGGATTTTGTTTGAAAGAAGGTGAAAAGCAATGAAAGAAGGTATTCATCCAGAATATTCGGAAGCAGTAGTTAAATGCGCATGCGGTGAAACTTTTACTACCGGTTCCACTAAGAAGACCCTTCACGTTGAAATCTGTTCAAAGTGCCATCCTTTCTATACTGGAAGGCAGAAGCTCATTGATACCGGTGGACGTGTTGATAGATTTAAAAAGAAATATGGTATTGTTGATAACGCATAATAAGAACATTAAAAGACTGGGAAGGATTTTCCCGGTCTTTTGTTTAATTAAGTATTTATTACGGGAATTGACTTAGACCGGTAATTGATTTAATATGAGCCTTATAAAGCTTGTATTTAAGTTACATAAAAGCTATCGTATGATTTATTATAAAGGTTATTTAATATACATTATGCTCATTAAGTATATGCATTAAATATCCGTTGAATTATACTGGACATATACTGATAATTTTAAAATTATGATCTGACATATGATTACGGCATCTTACTTGAATGCCTCGAGAGGTGGAGGGAAAATGAAGAAGACAACAATTGGCGGACAGGCCCTGCTGGAAGGGATTTTGATGATCGGCCCGCAATACAGGGCAATAGCGGTGCGTAAACCGGACGGAGAGATAGTTATTGATAAGAAGGAGCAGAAGCCGAAGGGCAAATTTTCAAAAATTCCCATCATCAGAGGGGCTGTAAATCTTTTTGCCCAGATGGTCATCGGTATAAAAGCGCTGATGTATTCCGCGGATTTTGTGGAACTGGACGACGGAGAGAAGGCCTATGAGCCGTCGAGATTCGAAAAGTATCTTGACAAAAAGTTTGGAAATAAGGTTACGGATATTGCCATATATTTCTCGGTTATAATATCCCTGCTGTTCAGCGTGGGACTCTTTATCCTGCTTCCGAACTTTATTGCAAATTTTATACCCTTAAAGAGAGATACCTCCACAGGGGTAATCGTACTCAACCTGATTGAAGGCGCAATAAGAGTCGGTATTTTTATTGGCTACCTGGCGCTGGTATCCTTGCTCAAGGATATGAAGAGGGTGTGGGAATATCATGGCGCCGAACACAAGACTATCCACTGCTATGAGAACGGCGATGAGCTCACGGTGGAAAATGTGAGAAAATATACGACAAAGCACCCAAGATGCGGTACTTCGCTGTTTTTTACCATAATGATAATAAGTATCCTGATATATGCGTTTACAGGTTGGCACAATGTATTTTTGAACGCCTTGATAAGAATTTTACTGGTGCCGCTGGTTGCAGGCGTTTCACTGGAGATCATAAAGTTTGCGGTCAGGCATGACAATTGGCTGTTTAAAATTTTCAGCGCGCCGGGTCTCATGTTTCAGGCGTTCACCACCAGGGAGCCTGACGACAGCCAGATAGAAGTGGCAATAGCCGCCTTTAAGGAAGTTCTTCCCGTAGAGGAAGGCTCCGATGAGTGGGGGAAAGACTAGGGGCAGGATTCAGGAGTCAGGATTCAGATATCAGAATAAAACTGTAAGGGCAGGATTCAGGAGCCGGAATTCAGAAATCAGAATGAGAAGCGGAATTCATGAATGTAGGCATAGAATAAACCGGAATTGGGGCCTCGGAAGTACTGGAAAGCATATAGGATAGTTTTATATGACCATAAAGGAATGTTTGCACAAGACAAAGGAAACTTTGATAAAAGCAGGTATTGAGGCCCCGGCGCTGGAAGCCGGGGTTATACTTTGTCATGTCCTCAGTTGCGGAAGGACATATCTCTATACCCATGAGGACAGGGAACTAGACCCGTCGGAAATGGAGTCTGTAAGGCTGATACTTGAGAAGCGGGCTGAAAAGGTTCCGCTGCAATACATCCTGGGACGCACCGAGTTCATGTCTCTGGAGTTCCTTATAAGTCCTGCGGTGCTGATCCCCAGGCAGGATACGGAGATTCTGGTTGAAAAGTGCATTGAGCTTGTAAAGGGACTGAGCAGTATGAAAGCCGCCCGAACTAACGGTATCATAAGTACGGACATGAGTATTGGTACAGACATGGATAGAGCTGGAGGCCCAGAACCTTTGGACATGAACATAGGTCCGGACAGTGGTAAATCAGCAGGTTCAGTAACTGAGGACATGAACATGGGTCCGGACATGGGTAAAACAGCAGGCTCACGAATTGAGGACATGAGTGTGGGTCCAGATGTGGATAAAGCTGCCGGTGCAGGAGCTTCATACATGAGTAAGGGTCATGAGGATAGAAAGGCTGACAAGATCAGGGTTTTGGACATGTGCACCGGGTCAGGCTGCATTGGGATAAGTATCGCACATTACTGCCCGGAATGCAGAGTTACGGCATGTGATATTTCACAGAAGGCGCTGGAAACAGCCAGAGCCAATTCCGAACTGGCAGGAGTGCAGAGCAGGCTGGAACTGCGCCGGGGCGATTTGTTTGAAGTACTGGACGGCGAGGAGCGGTACGACATTATTGCAAGCAATCCGCCTTATATAGAAACTGCCGAAATCTGTTCTCTGCAGCGGGAGGTCAGGGACTATGAGCCGGCTACCGCATTGGACGGCGGCGCTGACGGACTTGATTTCTACAGGAGAATAACCGCTGCTGCGCCGCAATATCTGAATGAGTCCGGATATCTTGTTTTTGAAATAGGCTATAATCAGGGTGAAAGCGTCAGCAGGCTGATGGAAAGCAGTTTTGAAGGCATAACCATCCTGAAGGACCTGGGAGGCAACGACAGGGTGGTTGTGGGGAGGAAACAGGATTCAGTAGTCAGAATTCAGGATTCAGAATGACAGGAATAGTGGAATAGTCAAGACATAGGTAAGTAATTATATTCAAAATATAGGTAAAAGATTTCATTAAAATTAAGGTGAGAACAATAAAGAGGAGGTTCCGCCTTATGCAGTGGAAGGAGACCAGGACACAAAAATCAGGATCTGGAGATGCTTATAGAATATGAGATAAGCAATTTGCTTGCTTCTTCCAATAGAGAATTTGCTTCGGAAATATCACCGTAACCAAGATCCCTGATAAGGATTAAATAATATCTGCATTCTTCAAGCGAACCCTGTGCAATATTAAAAAAACGTACTTTATCTGCTTTCCGCGCTTGCGGAAACCTTCAGCGATATTGGCAGCTATAGAAACTGCCGCACGCCTTAATTGCGATGTTAAACCGTATAATTCATATTTTGGAAATGCCCCGGATAGGCGATAAACAGTAAGTACAAATAAATGCGCTTTCTGCCATGCCAATAAATCTTCAAATGTTTTGGCTGGTTGTATCATAAGAACTCCTTTTTAGAAAATAAAAAATAATGATTTATAAGTAAGATGCAGTACGAATTTAGATAAGATATATTTTATATACTTATATTAATATTTTACATAATTCCATATGACGGTCAAATTGTTTTTGAATACTATATTAATTAATACGCCATATATTCTCATTAGATAAAAATATATATAATTAAATACATTAAGGTATGAAAAATAAGTAACTGAAATATAAATAGTTTACATAATCGCAAAGCGCTATCATAGAGTAAATTGAGATTGAAATATTTGTCATATATCAGCTTCTGAAGGTAGTAAATGGTCCGTATATAACTCGTTTCTCCTTGATTTTGATTTTAATCCTTGTTTTATGATCTCTGAATTCCGCTTTTCATTCTGATTTCTGATTTCTGAATCCTGACTCCTGTACTCCTGTACTCCTCCCCTCAATCATTCCAAATCCTCAGCGCTCCCGCATCCTGAAGATTTTTTACGATGATGATACTGATGGGGCCGATAAACATGCCCAGGATTCCGAAAAACTGCAGTCCTATATACATGGCCAGCAGCGTTACCAGGGGATGGAGGCCTATCTGGCTGCCAACTATTTTAGGCTCCATTATCTGCCTTATGAGTATTCCGAGCACGTATATGATCGCCAGGCCAAAGGCCAGGGGCATATTGCCTGTAAACACATTCCACAGGATCCAGGGCAGCATTACAACGCCGGTGCCGACAATGGGTATTGCGTCGGACAGGGCGACTATAAGCGCTATGAGGAACGCGTATTTCACATTCAGAATAAACAGGCCGATGCTCACTTCAATAAATGTAAAGCCCATTAAAATAAGTATAGCCCTGAAATAGCCGATAAGCGCCTTTATGGTATCCTTTTTTATTCCCGACATGCGTTTTCTCCAGGAATCAGGCAATTGCCTGTAGAAAAAGGAAGAGATTATTTTCCGGTCACTGCTTATGAAATACGTTCCCAATATTGTTACAATAATAAACACCGTAAGCCTTGGAATGGAAGAAACAGTGCTGATGGTGTACTGGATTATACCTGAAATAAGGCTGGTGATTTTTGCCGACAAAGTCGAAAGGTTTGTCGCAATGGTATCCGTCACTTTTGCGGGCAGGGCGTTATAGAGGTTGGTAACCTTGGATATCAGCCTGTTGATCTCTTCGGAAATATCGTTTGAGTAAGAATTGATGTTGTTCTGCAAGCCGGTCAATTCATTATACAGTTTCAATACTCCGGCAATTATTGCAAAGGCCAGCACAGAGACGGTGAGAAGCAGCGATATGACCGCGGCAATCCTTCTGGGAATTTTTATCTTCTCAAGCAGGCGGATCACAGGCTCGTCTATATATGAAACGATCACGGCAATAACAAAAGGCGCGAGGAAAGGCAGCAGATATGTTATTGACAGATATATCACCGCGAATATTGTTATTATCAATAAAAACTTCTTTATCGAGCCTTGGTATTTACTCCATATTTCCATTGAACATCCTACTCTCCCGGAAACAAATAATATTATTACTATTATAATATAAATCAATGCGCATAAGTATATAAAAATTGCCTAAATATCACTCCCTCAAAAGAAAAATTCTGCATTTTGCCGTATATATCATAGAACCTGTTTATGATCTGCTCCTGGTTTTTTACAAAATTATGAATTTCTGTCTTAGCAATTACATTCCGGAATATACTTTTGTACTTTTGCATATCACATTTATAAATGTTAGGAATAAAATTACATTAACAGAAATATATAGAAATAAAATTGTATACAATGTTCATTTTTTAACAATCAAATGCAGTTAATTATAGGCTTTATGCTTTCATTTTATTAAAATATAATGTAAAATGATAAACGGAAGACATTGCAGGAGTATGGTCGATTAAAGTCATATTTCAGTATTTTATTTAACTTTAAAAGAGTTTGACTATTGTACTGTTTATAATTATGATTTATAAGGGACGGATTTTGGAAACATACTTTTCCGTATCTAATTATACGTAATATGTCTTTTTTGAATTTTCATTGTTGCAGCGATACTTGAGAATTCTTAAAAAAATATGAGGGTTAAAATTCAATTTGAAAGGAGAATTAGCTGTGGATTGGTATTTACTACTGGCAGCTATTCTGCTGCCTGCACTGAGTGCTGCGTTATGCTATACAATCAGAAATCAAAAGGTGCGTATTGCAATAGTAAGCATATCGACAATTATACTCTTTGCGGTAGCGGGTGGATTTATTGCACTGATGATGAACTCACCGGAAGGAAAACTGGTTTTCCACCTGGACGAGAGTGCGCTTGAAATAGTCAGCTGGGTAATCAAGGGCTTGGACCTGTTACTGTTTGGCTATATTGCATATGTGGGATTAAAGCATAAAAAAGCGATAGTATTTATTCTATCGGTATTACAATTTATACCTTGGGCTTTGTTTGAGGTGTTTGGAGTCTTCGGAAAGGTGTTTGAGCCTGAAGATGCTTTTGTAATTGACCGTTTATCATTAATAATGATAATGCTTGTATCAATTATAGGACCAATCATCACTTTCTTCGCCATAGGTTATATGAAAGAACACGAACATCACTTGCATTTAAAGGTGTCAAGGCAGCCTAGATTTTTCATGATCCTGTTTATCTTCCTGGGAGCCATGAATGCACTGGTGATGACCGACAATTTATCCTGGATGTATTTTTTCTGGGAGGTAACTACACTATGTTCCTTCCTGCTGATATCGCATGACGGAACGGAGATAGCGATTAAAAACGGTTTGAGAGCTTTGTGGATCAACTCTGTGGGAGGTCTGGCCTTCATAATTGCAATAGTTATGATGAATTCAAGCCTGAAGACGCTTTCCATACAGGCTATATCGGCTTCGGGGTCTCAGGGCGCATTTGCAGTCGCGCTTCCTGTGGCGCTTGCACTGCTGTGTGTGGCCGGTTTCACAAAGTCGGCGCAGTTCCCCTTCCAGAGCTGGTTATTGGGAGCCATGGTTGCGCCAACCCCGGTATCCGCGCTGCTTCACTCCAGTACAATGGTTAAGGCCGGCGTTTATCTGGTGGTCAGGATCTCACCGGCATTTTCCGGAACAATTCTGGGCAGTATAGTAGCAGTGGTGGGAGGCTTCACTTTTGTGGCGGCATCCGCCATAGCGATAAGCCAGAGCAATGCCAAGAAGGTTCTTGCCTACTCGACAATTGCAAACCTGGGTCTGATAATTTGCTGCGCCGGTATAGGCACAAGGATTTCCCTTGCGGCAGCAATACTGCTGATGATATTCCATGCCGTTTCAAAGGGACTGCTGTTCCTTTGCGTAGGTACTATCGAGCAGGGCATTGGCAGCCGTGATATAGAGGATATGCAGGGTTTGTTCAAGAAAATGCCCTTTACAACTGTTATCACAGTTATCGGGCAGATTTCAATGTTATTGCCGCCGTTTGGTGTTCTTATTACTAAATGGCTTGCTATAGAGACTGCGGTCCACCAGCCGCTGGTATTGCTGTTCATAATCCTGGGAAGCGCGTTGACCGTGGTATTCTGGAGTAAATGGATAGGAATCATATTGACCATGTCATACAAACCCAAGTTTACTGTGGAAAAACTGCCGTTTTCAATGAAGGCCGCGCTTACGGTATTGATCGCAGCCGTAATGGCTGCCAGCGTTGGTATAGTTCCGCTGTATAACGAGTTTGTGAAAGGCCAGGTAATTTCCTTTAATATTGCCGATAAGGAAGCGCTGGCTGGAACGGGCATGGGAATCTGGCTCCACAAGGTGGATCAGGCGGTATACGGAGGCTTTGCATCCATAATGTTCTTCGCCCTGATTCTCATTCTGATGGTTGCCATACCTGTAATTTCCAACAGGATCAAGCCAAGCAGGCTGAAACCTCCTTATTTGTGCGGAGGAAATGTTGATGAGGATTTGAGAGGCTTGCAATTTGTAAGCCCTGGAGATAAACCTGAAAATGTAATAGTGAGAAACTATTATATGCAGTCTGTTTTTGGAGAAAATAAGCTTACTTTCTGGGTTAACCTTGTTGCAGGTGCCGTTATAATTATCATGTTAGGGGTGGTGATGGGATTATGAGCATAAACAATTTATTGATAGCTGTTATTGCCATAATAGCTGCCCCGATTATTGGTGGTTTGTTAACTGGTATTGACAGAAAAATAACCGCAAGAATGCAAAATAGATTTGGGCCGCCTATACTGCAGCCGTTTTATGATTTCTTTAAGCTGCTGGGAAAGCAGAGCATAGCAGTCAATCAGACACAGATGGTATATGTGCTGGGACACCTGTTTTTCGCAGTGGGCGCTTTGGTTATGCTGGCTTTGAAACAGGATCTGCTGATGCTGATATTCATTCTGGCATTCTCCGGCGTTTCACTGATAATGGGAGCCATGAGCGTCCGTTCGCCATACAGTAAAATCGGAGCTCAGAGAGAAATTATGCAGATGATGGCTTACGAGCCTGTGCTGCTTTTGATGGTGGTAGGCGTGTACAAAACTACCGGAAGCTTTATGATCTCGGGAATCATGGAACACAGCCAGCCGCTATTGTTCAGCTTGCCGCTGGTATTTCTGGCCTTCCTCTATGTCCTGACCATCAAGTTAAGAAAGTCGCCTTTTGACTTCTCAACTTCACACCATGGACATCAGGAGCTCATAAAAGGTCTCACCATTGAGTTTTCAGGAACTCAGCTGGCATTGATAGAGCTGACTCACTGGTTTGATCTGGTATTGCTGCTGGGATTAATTTCACTGTTTTTCGCGCAGCCATTATGGGTAGGTATATTGATAGCGTTAGTCAGCTATTTCTGTGAAATTGTTATTGATAATGTAAGCGCCAGAGTGACCTGGCAGTGGATGGTTAAGGTAACCTGGGTTGCCGGCATAGGTGCGGCGCTTGTAAATATAGTCTGGATGTACCTGTAAATTATTGAGCAAAATTAATGCGTTGCATTAATTTTGCACCAGGCACGTAATAAGGTTTAAATGTGGTAAAACATATTTGTGCCAGGCACACTCTTGAGCAAATTTGGCGCCGCCAAATTCGCACCTGAGATGTAAGTTGGTTTATATCTGAGAATACAAAGTTGTTCAATTATGAATTTGTAAGAAAGGTGAATTGTATGGGTATAATAAGCAAAGCAAGGAAAAAGTCGCCCTGGGTTATGCATTATGACTGTACAAGCTGCAATGGCTGTGATATTGAGGTTTTGGCCTGTCTCACTCCGCTGTACGATGCCGAGAGATTGGGAATAGTGAACGTAGGTAATCCCAAGCACGCGGACATTTTGCTTGTAACCGGTTCCGCCAACAAGAGAAATGCTCATGTATTGAAAAATATATACAACCAGATGCCTGATCCGAAAGTAGTTGTTGCAATCGGAGCATGTGCATGTACGGGAGGAATTTTCAAGGAATGCTACAATGTAATGGGCGGCGTTGAAAATGTGATCCCTGTGGACGTATTCGTTCCCGGCTGCTGCGCGAGACCTGAGGCTATAATAGACGGAATAGTGCAGGGAATAGGCAAGCTGGATGAAAAAGCGGAAGTTATGAAGAGCGAAGCTAAATAACAGGGTGTTTATTAACACTATTTGTCTGGGCGCCCGGCGTCCGGATAGGAGGTAAGGTAGAATATGATAGAAAATTTAGTGGAAATTACAAGTGATCAATTGCTGGGTGAAGTACAGAAGGCAAAGTACGAGGGTTACAGATTTATTACTTCTTCCTGTGCAGATAATGGTGATGACACTATAGATGTTATATATCATTTTGACAAGGACTACGAAATGAAAAATTTCAAGGTTACTGTTAAAAAAGGTGAGGAAGTTCCAAGTATTTCGAAAATCTTTTTCTGTGCACTGCTGGTAGAAAATGAAATGAAGGAATTATTCGGGCTTAATATTACCGGTATAGTAATTGATTATGGCGGACACATGCTTTTGTCGGAAGAGGAATTGGGTTCTCCGTTCCTGAGACAGCAAATAACTATTGAAAAAAGAGGGGGTAATTGATTATGAGTTCAACTGTAATACCTTTCGGGCCGCAGCATCCTGTGCTTCCGGAACCCCTTCATATCAAGCTGGTTATGGAAGATGAAAAGATCGTGGACGCAATACCGGCCATAGGTTATGTGCACAGAGGTCTCGAAAAGCTCACTGAGACAAAGGAGTTTACCCAGAACGTTTTCGTTGTGGAAAGAGTATGCGGCATATGCAGCGTAATGCACGCCCAGGCATATT
This sequence comes from Bacillota bacterium, assembly GCA_023397905.1. Classification (GTDB taxonomy): domain Bacteria; phylum Bacillota; class Clostridia; order Acetivibrionales; family DSM-1351; genus Ruminiclostridium. The sequence goes on from JAEWSZ010000182.1 coordinate 147,613, forward strand.
GCCAGGGCATTGAGGAACTGATGGATATTCAGGTTCCGGACAGAGCCAAATTTCTCAGAGTGATCTGGGCCGAGCTTCACAGAATGCACAGCCATTTGCTGTGGTTGGGTCTTCTGGCCGACGCCTTCGGCTTTGAAAGTCTTTTTATGCAAGTATGGAGAGACCGGGAAAAGGTCATGGACATAATGGAGGAAACAGCCGGCGCCAGGGTGGTTATTTCGGCCAATGCAATCGGCGGAACCAGGCGTGACCTTTCAAAGGATCAGATGGTGAAAATCAATGTTACAATTGATGAGATAAAGCACGATCTGGAGCAGGTTGAAGCTGTCTTTCTGAATAATTACACCGTCAAGCACAGGCTGGTGGGAACAGGTTTGCTGTCCAAGGCCGACGCGACAGAGCTTTGCGCTGTCGGACCTATGGCAAGAGCCAGCGGAATTGCAATGGATCACAGAACAACAGGCTATGCCGCATATGGAGAGCTGGACTTTGAGCCGATCACACACAACGACGGCGACAACTATGCAAGGACCTATGTAAGACTGCATGAAGTATATCAGTCCATAGATCTCATAAAGCAGGCAATAGCCAAAATTCCTGAAGGTGAGCACTCGGTTCCCGTAAAGGGAAACCCACCCAAGGGAGAGGTCATTTCCAGAGTGGAGCAGCCAAGAGGTGAAGTATTGTATTATTTGAGGGCAAACGGTACGAAATATCTGGAGAGACTGAGGCTCAGGACTCCGACATTTGCAAATATACCTTCGCTGATAAAAATGCTGCCCGGAAGCCAGCTGGCAGACGTACCGCTGAATATTTTGACAATTGACCCGTGTATATCCTGTACAGAGAGATAACAGCGTGATTCCTGCAATATGTGGAAATCAGTGCCGGAAAGGCCGCGATAAAGCGTCCTTTTTCCAGGGGTTCTAAAAATGTATTTACAACATGAGCTGTGCTGAGTATGTCATACACAGTATGGTGAAATCATGGTTAGGAGGTTTAGCATGTTTAAGATGGTTGAAAATGTGTTTAAAAATCTGGCGTCAAAGCCGGCGACCAGACTGTATCCTTTTGAAAAGAGAGAACCTTTCAAGGATGCAAGGGGTTCCATCGAAGGCTGTGAAATAGATAAATGTATTTTTTGCGGCATATGCCAGAGGAAATGTCCCGCTAATGCCATTACAGTCAACAGGGCTGAAAAGTCCTGGGAAATAAACCAGTTCAAATGTGTTATCTGCAATGAATGTGTGGAGTCCTGTCCCAAGAAATGCATTGTTGCAAGTGAAGCGCACAAGACTGCGGTCAGCAAAAAAGAAACTCTCAAGATCATTCAGCCTGAAAAACCGGCGGAAAAACCGGTTGAGAAGCCGGCCGAGAAATCTGCCGCTGCGGAAGATGCCGCTAAGGTCACTGCGTAATAAGCGGGACGGAGCTGGAAATCCGAAAGCGGAAGCAAGCGGTGATTTTATGAGAAGTACAGCAGTATGGAAGTGTAGAAGAGAATAAAGAAAGGCCGGCGCAAGCCGGCCTGAATTTAGTTCAGGAAGATCTTGACAGTAAATATAGCGAACTGTATTTCCGCTTTTGCCTTTGGGTTTTCATCCTGACTACTGAATTCTGAATCCTGAGGTGAGAAATAATTATGCATGAATATGCCGTAACACAGTCCATGATCAATATTGCCCTGAGTGAAGCCCAAAAAGCCGGAGCTTCCAAAATACTTGAAATACGCCTTGTCATCGGCGATTTGTCAACAATAGTCGACGACTCGGTGCAGATGTATTTTGACGTAATGAGCGAGGGCACGCCGGCTCAGGGCGCAAAACTGGTTTTTAACAGAGTCAAAGCGGAGTTTAAGTGCAAGAGCTGCGGAGAGGTATTCGTAAAACCTCCAAAGGGCTTTGACTGCCCCAAATGCGGAGGACTGGGCACACCTACCGACAGGGGAAAAGAATTTTATATTGAAAGTCTGGAAATAGAATAATACAATATCTTTAGGAACACAAATCCACGGCTGTTTTCATACTATGGAGAATAAGACTGGTCATGGAGTGTGTTCTGATTTATGCCCGGAGGAAGCTTTATGTTGGTTCTAGGTGTTGTGGATATAATTGGGACAGTTGCTTTTGCCGTATCGGGAATACTTGTCGGCATCAGAAACAAGCTCGATTTGTTTGGGATATATGTATTGGCCATGATAACCGCGTCCGGCGGAGGAATAATAAGGGACGTGGTAATAGGGAGAAACATACCGGTATTTTTTACCGAATGGAAGTACTTTGCCGCAATAACTGCGTCGATGGTGGTTACATGCCTGCTGTACAGATTTGTAAACAGGATAATATCTGTTATAATTTTATTTGATGCCATAGGTCTGGGGGTTTTCACGGTCACCGCCACATACACGGCGATAGAGTACGGACTGCCGCCTTTGGGCGTGGTATTTGCAGGCGTTATTACCGGTGTCGGCGGAGGAATCATGAGAGACATACTGGTTAATGAGATCCCTTTGATTTTCAGGAGCGAGATATACGCCATTCCTTCCATAATCGGGTCGGTACTGTTTTATGTTCTGTACAGGAAAATAAATATAAGCATAAATACATATGTCTGTATAGCTGTAATACTTATAATACGGATGGTGGCTGTGAGATTCGGACTGAATCTGCCTGTGCTGAGTAAAAACGGGCGGGTCGACAGGACCGGAGGCAGGAACAGCTTTAAATTATAAACGGTTATTTATTGGCGCAGAATAATTTTCGTAGGAGAAAGTCTGTTGCAATAGGATATGGAGGTACGCTATGGAAGTAAAAGTAATGAAAAACATAATGCATGCGAATGACAAGCTTGCGCGGGAGAACAGGGAATACTTTTTGAAAAACAGAATAAAGTCCATTAACATCATGGCTTCGCCGGGTTCCGGAAAAACCAGCACAATACTGAAGCTCATAGAGGCTTTTGGGGATAATGTCAGCGTCGCCGTTGTTGAGGGCGATATTGCTTCGAGCATCGACGCGGAAAAGATAGACAGGCTGGGTAAGCCTGTAATACAG